>NZ_DATNBA010000001.1:0-32727 GCF_035572195.1 Hyphomicrobium sp.
CGGCTCGATCCTGTCGAAGCGCTGCGTTACGAGTGATGCAAATGGAACAGACCGTCGCCGGCAGAACGCTTGCTCCGATTTTGCAGCTCCAGGGCGTGACGCGATCCTTCCGTCAGGGTCCGCGCGAGATCGTCGTTCTTCAAGGCGTCGACGTCGCGCTATGGCCCGGCCAGGCGGTCGCGTTGGTTGGGCCTTCCGGCGCCGGAAAGTCGACGCTGCTGCACATCACGGGCCTTTTGGAATCGCCGACGAGTGGCCGCGTCATCGTCAACGGCCGGGACTGCGCGACGCTTTCTGAATCCGAGCGAACGCGGCTGCGACGCACGGAGATCGGCTTCGTCTACCAATTTCATCAGCTGCTTCCCGAGTTCTCGGCGCTCGAGAACGTCGTGATCCCGCAGCTGATCCTCGGCCGTCGCAGAAAAACTGCGGAAGCGCGGGCCCGGGCACTTCTTACCAACCTCGGGCTCGGCGACAGGATCGAACATCGCCCCGCGGAACTTTCAGGTGGGGAACAGCAGCGCACCGCCATCTGCCGCGGCCTTGCCAACGCGCCGAAGCTGTTGCTTGCCGACGAGCCGACGGGAAATCTCGATCCGCACACGTCCGCGCACGTTTTCCGCGAATTGATCGAGCTCATTCGCCGTCAGGGCGTTGCCGCGCTCATTGCCACCCACAACATGGAACTTGCACGGCGCATGGATCGAGTGCTGCAGGTCCAGGATGGAAGGCTCGTTGAGATTTCAGCGGCTTCTGCGTTCTGAGGTTTGTCTCGACTGGGCCGTGGATAAAAAAGCCGCCTTTCGCGCATGAGGTGCATCATGTCTATACATAATCGACATGGACCATTCGATTCCCCCATCGAGCCCTCAGTTCGTGCACCTCAAGGTGCATTCAGCCTATTCGCTGCTTGAAGGCGCGCTGCCGATCGCAAAGCTCGCCAAGCTGGCGGCAGCAAATCAGTTCCCGGCGCTCGGTCTTACCGATACCAACAATCTCTTCGGGGCTCTCGAATTTTCCGAAAAGCTTTGGAGCGCCGGCGTGCAACCGATCGTCGGCTGTACACTCGATGTCGACTTCGGCGATAATCGCGACACGCAGCCTTCGGCGCTTCGCGTTCTAAGCAATGAGGCGCGCGTCAAGCCCGCCGGAAAAATCGCGCTGTTCGCGATGAATGCCGAAGGCTTCGCCAATCTGATGCGGCTTTCGAAGGTTCTTTATTTTGAGCCTGCGCTCGACGAAGCGCCGCACGTCAAAATCGCGCGGCTCGAGGAAGCTTCTCGTGGGCTCATAGCGCTGACGGGTGGTCCGCAGGGACCGATCAATGCAGCGCTCCGAGGCGGGCAACGCGACCAGGCAATTGAGCGGCTGAAGACGCTCGAGAAGATTTTTGGCGATCGTCTTTACGTTGAGCTGCAGCGGCACGGGCTCGCAGAAGAAGCCGACGTCGAACCCGAGCTTCTGGAGTTCGCCTACAGCCGGCGCTTGCCGATCGTCGCGACAAACGAGTGCTATTTTGCGGTGCGGGCTGACTACGAAGCGCACGATGTGCTGCTGTGCATTGCCGATGGGCGTTACGTCGTCGAGGACAATCGCCGCCGGGCCAGCCCAGAACATTATCTCAAAAGCGAAGCCGAAATGGCGGCGCTCTTTGCAGATCTTCCGGAGGCGTTGGCAAACTCGGTCGAAATCGCGATCAGATGCGCGTTTCGTCCGCTGGGGAAGAAGCCGATTCTGCCGCGCTTCGTGGAGGGCGACGACAGCCTGAGCGAAATCGAAAATTTCCGCCTCGAAGCTGCCGAGCTGAAGCGCCAGGCCAAGGAGGGATTGATACATCGCCTTGAGACGGCGGGATTGGCCGCGGGCTTCACGCAGGAGGATTACGACAAGCGCCTCGCCTACGAAATCGACGTCATCACGCAGATGAAGTTTCCCGGCTACTTCCTTATCGTCGCCGATTTCATCAAGTGGTCGAAGGCGAACGGCGTCGCCGTCGGGCCGGGACGCGGATCGGGTGCCGGCTCTCTCGTCGCATACGCGCTGACGATTACCGATCTCGACCCGTTGCGCTTCGGGCTTCTCTTCGAACGCTTTTTGAACCCCGAACGCATTTCGATGCCGGATTTCGACGTCGATTTCTGTCAGGAGAAGCGTGACCGCGTTATCGCTTACGTTCAGCGCAAGTACGGCGAGAACCGCGTCGCGCAAATCATCACGCACGGCAAATTACAGGCGCGTGCCGTTCTGCGCGACGTCGGCCGCGTGCTGCAAATGCCGTACGGGCAAGTCGACCGGTTGTGCAAGCTGGTGCCGAACAATCCCGCCAATCCCGTCACGCTAAGGCAAGCCATCGACGGCGAGCCGAAACTTCAGGAAGAGCGCGATCGCGAACCGATCGTGGCACGCCTCCTGGAGATCGCCGAAAAGCTCGAGGGACTTTACCGTCACAACTCGACGCACGCCGCAGGCATCGTCATCTCCGATCGGCCGCTCGAGGAGCTTGTGCCGCTTTATCGCGATGCGAAGTCGCCGCTGCCGATTACGCAATACAACTGGAAAATGGTCGAGGCGGCCGGCCTCGTCAAATTCGACTTCCTCGGCCTGAAGACGCTGACCGTACTCGAAAAGGCCGTCGAACTGGTTCGTCGCGGACGTGGCATCGCCGTCAACCTTGCGGCGCTGCCGCTCGACGACAAGCCCACGTACGACATGCTCGCGAAGGCAGACACCGCCGGCGTGTTCCAGCTCGAAGGTTCGGGCATGCGCGAAAGCTTGAAGCGGCTGAAGCCCGACCGCTTCGAGGACATCATCGCGATGGTGGCCCTCTATCGCCCGGGCCCCATGGACAACATCCCGACCTACATCAATCGCAAGCACGGTGAAGAGCCCGTCGAATATCTCCATCCGATGCTCGAAGGGATTTTGAAAGAGACCTACGGCGTTATCATCTATCAGGAGCAGGTGATCCAGATTGCGCAGGTTATGGGCGGATACACGCTCGGCCAAGCCGACCTGTTGCGACGCGCGATGGGCAAGAAAGACAAGGCCGAGATGGCCGCGCAGCAGCAGCGTTTCGTCCAGGGCGCGCTCGCCAACGGCGTCAAGCGCGACGACGCGATCAACATTTTCAATCTCGTCGATAAATTTGCAGGCTATGGATTCAATAAATCGCACGCCGCCGCCTATGCGCTCGTCAGCTATCAGACCGGTTACCTGAAAGCGCACTTCCGCGAGGAATTCTTTGCCGCGTCGATGTCGCTCGACATGGGCAATACCGATAAGCTCTCGATGTTTGCTTCCGAAGCGCGCAAGTCAGGCATCGCGATGCGGCCGCCGAGCGTCAACGTCTCGGGCGTCGACTTCGGCGCCGAGCCGCCGGTGGGCGACGCCAAATCCGGCGCCATTCGCTATTCATTGGCCGCGCTGAAGAACATCGGTTCCGGTGCGGTCGAAACGATCGTCAGCGAGCGCGAAGCCAACGGCCCATTTGCCTCGCTTGCCGATTTTGCGAGCCGCGTCGATGCAAAGGCACTGAACAAGCGCGCCATCGAAACCCTTGCCAAAGGTGGCGCCTTCGATGAATTCGAACCAAACCGCGCACTGGTCGCCGCCAACCCCGATACGATTCTCGCGATGGCGCAACGGCGGACGTCCAACGAAGCGCAGGGCACGACCGATCTTTTCGGCGGCGGCGGCAAGGCCGCCGACATGGCGTTACGGTCGGCGGACGCCTGGACACCGATGGAGCGTCTCTCAGCCGAGTTCGAGGCCGTCGGCTTCTATCTTTCGGGTCATCCCCTCGACCAATACGAGGGCATACTGACGAAACTCGGCGTTCGGCGCTTCAGCGAATTCGAAATCCTGGCGCAACGTGGCGCGACCGGAGGTCGCCTGGCCGGCATCGTCATCGCTGCGCGAGAACGGCGCTCGCAGAAAGGCAACAAATTCGCGTTCGCGACGTTCTCGGATGCCAGCGGTCAATTCGAGGCCGTCATTTTTTCCGACACGCTTGCCGCTTCCCGTGAACTTCTGGAGCCCGGCACGCCTGTCATCGTCAGCGTCGAGGCAGAGCGCGACGGAGAAACGTTGAAGATGCGCGTCCAATCGGTCGAGGCGCTCGATAAGGCCGCCGCCAACGTGCCGCGCAATTTGAAACTGGTTCTGGATTGCAAAAACATTGCGTCGAATGCCGCGGGGCTTTCGGAAATCAGCGGACGGTTGCAGTCGCGGCCGCGCGGCGGCGAGGTGCGGATCGTTCTTCCGCTCGACGATCGCCGTTGCGAAATGGAATTTGTCCTGCCGGGGCGCTACGACGTCTCGCCACAAGAGGCCGGGAAGTTAGCGGCACTCGCATTCGTGGCGGAAGTCATCGAGGTCTAACACCATCGGTTGCGGGTATTTATGTAACAGTCTCTCTCCCTAAAAATTCGAGCAGCGAACGACGGCTTTGTTATCGGGTAAGCGTTAAGGGTCAGACGCTTGTTGCGTCCTTATCAGATAGGAGCCCTCAATGAAGAAGAGCTTGATTGTAGCAGCGGCACTCGCTGCTATGACCTTCGGAGCCGCGAATGTGGCTTCCGCCGGCGTTGCCGGAACCAGCCTTGCTGGCATTAGTACTCATGCCGACACTCAGATCACGGATCAGGTCGGGTACCGTTATCGGCATTGGCGGAACCGGCATCACCGCAAACATTGGGTTTGCTCGTGGCGTCATCACCGCAAGCACTGCTGGTGGCGCTAACCTCGCGCCCTAGTTGGGACGGAGGCAGTGCTGCGGCACTGCCTTCTTCTGACACAGTTCGGGTGCATAGCTCCTCACGTAAGAGCTGGACGATAAACGAGGTTGAATCATGTCGAAATTCTATATGATCTTGTTGAGCGGCTTGCTGTTCGCGCCTGCCGCGTATGCAGCGCCGATGAACGCGGCTGACATCAAGAAAAATCTGGACGCGGCGGCGTCCGATCCTGCCAAGGTCACGGCTTACTGCGCCATGTCGAAAAAGATGGACGAAGTCGGCGACGACCAGAAAAAGGCCGAAGCGGCCGGCGACGAAATTGATGGGTATTTCAAAACGCTTGGCGATGGCTTCCAAGACGCCTGGGATGCCGGGCAGGATGCTGCCGACGGTTCGCCGGAAGCAAACGCAATGGACGAGGCGATGACCGCGCTGGACACGAAGTGCAAGTGACGAAGGTCGGCTTCTGACCTAGTCACCGAGCGGCGACTACAAAATCCCTAAGGCTCTTGGCGCACTGCGCACCGGATTCAGTATTCCGGTTCGCGGTGCGTTTTGTTTCGGAATGAAGGCCAGACTGCGGTCGATCGACCGCTTGCGCCCGGGCGTGATCGCCCCTATACACCCCCCATCTCACACGCGAGACTTTGCGCTTTGCGGATAAAAAGCCCCGCATAGCGCTCCGGTGGAGAAACGCAAGCCTTTGAAAAGTCTTGCTGATCTCTTCTCCGTCTCGCGGAGGTCTAACCGGAAAAAGGACTATTGCGATGGCACTTCCCGCCTTCAACATGCGTCAGCTATTGGAAGCTGGCGTTCACTTCGGCCACCAATCTCACCGCTGGAACCCCAAGATGGCACCGTTCATCTATGGGTCGCGGAACAAAATCCACATTCTCGATCTGACGCAGACCGTGCCGATGCTGCACCAGGCGCTGCTCAAGGTTTCCGAAACGGTCGCTGGCGGCGGGCGCGTGCTCTTCGTCGCGACGAAGCGGCAGGCCTCCGATGGCATCGCCGAAGCTGCAAAGCGCAGCGCTCAGTACTTCATCAATCATCGCTGGCTTGGCGGCACGCTGACGAACTGGAAGACGGTTTCGCAATCGATCCGCCGTCTGCGCCAACTCGACGACATCCTCGCCGACCCGCAGGGCCGCACGAAAAAGGAAGTCCTGACCCTGCAGCGCGAGCGCGACAAGCTCAATCAGTCGCTCGGCGGCATCAAGGACATGGGCGGTACGCCGGACCTTCTCGTCGTCATCGACACGAACAAGGAAGCGATCGCCATCCAGGAAGCACGCAAACTCGGCATCCCGATCGTGGCGATCGTCGATACCAACTGCGATCCCGACGGCATCGATTATCCGGTTCCCGGCAACGATGACGCCGGTCGCGCAATCACGCTTTATTGCGACCTGATGGCGCGCGCCGCTCTCGATGGCATCGAAAGAGCGCAGGGGTCGTCCGGTGTCGATGTTGGGGCGTCTGAATCGCCGCCGGCTGAGGATCTGCCGAAGGTCACTTTCAAGGGCATCGAGGCACCACGCGGCGAAGCCGACGATCTCAAGCGCATCATCGGTATCGCACCGAAGCTCGAGCAGCGGCTCAACGATGCCGGCGTCTATCATTTCTGGCAGATCGCCGATCTCGACGCCGAGTATGTTGCAGCACTCGATCGTCAGCTGAAGCTGAAGGGCCAGATCGCCAAGGAAGATTGGGTCGGCCAGGCCAAGAAACTCGTTGAGGCCGCCGCAGTTTAAGTTTGAGCCCGCGCGACGTGCTCGAAGCGCGACGCAATCTTACAATGAGGCGCCCGTGCGGCGCCTCGAACCGCATAGGTGACAGATGACGACGATCACCGCCGCAGATGTGAAGAAGCTGCGCGACATGACCGGCGCAGGCATGATGGACTGCAAGACGGCGCTGACCGAAACGGGCGGCGATATCGAAGCGGCCGTCGATTGGCTGCGCAAAAAGGGCCTTTCGAAAGCTGCGAAGAAATCGGGCCGCATTGCCGCTGATGGCCTCATCGGCATCGTCGCAAAGGGCAGGGAAGGCGCCGTCGTCGAGGTGAACTCGGAAACGGACTTCGTTGCGCGTAATGAGCAGTTCCAGACGCTTGTGCGCGATATCGCCGGGCTCGCTCCGGCAGCCAAGGGCGATCTGAAAAAGCTCCTCGCGGCGACCTATCCCGGTACCACGAACACTGTCGAAACGCATGTCCAGGAAATGGTCGCGACGATCGGCGAAAATATGACGTTGCGTCGTACCTCGGCACTCGCCGTCAAGGAAGGCGTCGTCGCCGATTACGTGCACAACCGCGTCGCCGACGGTCTCGGCAAAATCGGCGTGCTCGTGGCGCTCGAGAGTGCCGGTGACGAGCCGACCTTGTTCGAGGTCGGCCGCATGCTCGCGATGCACGTCGCGGCGGCAAGTCCGCTTGCCCTCGATATTTCTGCCGTTCCGGCCGAAGTGCTCGATCGCGAGAAGGCCATTCTTGCCGAAAAGAACCAGGGCAAGAAGCCGGAGGTTCTTGAAAAGATCATTTCCGGTGGCCTCAAGACGTTCGCCAAGGAAAACTGCTTGCTGGAGCAACAGTACATCCACGACTCGACGAAGACAGTCGCTCAGGCCGTCAAGGAAGCCGAGAGCCGGGCGGGCGCGGCCATCAAGGTTACGGGCTTTGCGCGGTATGCGCTGGGTGAAGGTATCGACAAGAAGGAAGAGGACTTCGGTGAAGAAGTCCGCAAACTGGCGAGCGGCGGGCGCTAGTCGAAATCGCGCCGCTGGCCGGAATCGCTTTGTCGCGCTAGGTATCGGCCGGCCGGTCTCGTCGATCGGCCGGTTTTTCGTGCGGTCTCGGTAGGAGCGGCAGGCAAATGACAGCCCCCCGGCCAGAACTCAAATACAAGCGGCTGCTGCTGAAGCTTTCGGGCGAAGCGCTGATGGGCAAGCAGTCCTACGGCATCGACATGTCGGTCGCCGATCGATTGGCGAATGACATCGCCGAGACGGCCGCTGCGGGCGCCGAGATTGCCATCGTTGTTGGCGGCGGCAACATCTTCCGTGGCCTGACCGGCGCGGCGAAGGGCATGGACCGGGCAACCGCCGACTACATGGGCATGCTCGCCACCGTGATGAATGCGTTGGCCTTCCAAAACGCACTCGACCACCGGGGCGTACCAGCCCGCGTGCTGTCGGCGATTCCCATGCAGACCATTTGCGAAAGTTACGTGCGCCCGAAAGCCCTGAGCTACATCGGCAAGGGCCACGTCGTGATCTTTGCCGCAGGTACCGGCAATCCCTTCTTCACGACCGATACGGCGGCAGTGCTGCGCGGCATCGAGATGAATTGTGACGCGGTCGTGAAGGCGACGCAGGTTGACGGGGTGTATTCGGCGGACCCGAAAAAGGATTCCAAAGCGAAACGTTTTGACCGGCTCAGTTATTCGCAGGTTTTAGCGAACGATCTCAAAGTAATGGACGGCGCGGCCATCGCACTTGCCCGCGACAACGGACTTCCGCTAATTGTGGTTTCCATCGAAGAGCCGGGAAATCTCTTGAAGGTCGTGCTTGGACAAGCGCGTCAAACCATCATCGAGGGAACCGGCTGACAAACCGCCGTAGCGTTCGAGCCGCCGCGTCGCGAACTGCGGCTGGGGCGGATCAGCGCATCGCGTGCGCTGGGAGGATCAGACATGTCTTTGCCGAACCACGACATCAGTGAGATCGAAAAGCGGATGCGCGCGTCGATCGATGCTTTAAAGCGCGAATTTTCAGGACTGCGGACCGGGCGCGCAAGCGCCAATTTGCTCGATCCGGTGCATGTGATGGTCTACGGCGCGCGAATGCCGCTCAATCAGGTCGCGACCGTCTCGGTCCCCGAGCCGCGGATGATTTCGGTCCAGGTTTGGGATCGATCAAACGTCCAGGCGGTTGATAAGGCAATTCGGGAAGCCAACCTCGGCCTTAATCCCATCATGGACGGGCAGATACTGCGTCTCCCTATTCCTAGCCTCACGGCGGATCGGAGGCAGGAACTCGTGAAACTCGCGCATAAGTATGCAGAGCAGGCGAGGATCGCCATTCGCAACGTCCGGCGCGACGGCATGGACCTTCTGAAGAAGCTCGAGAAAGACGGCAAGATGAGCCAGGACGATCATCGCGGTAATTCCGAGAAGGTTCAGGAATTGACGGATCGGCTCATCAAGGAGGTTGACGCGACTCTCATCACGAAAGAGGCTGAAATTCAGAAGGTATGACGTGTTTCGCGTGGGCGTTCCGGGCGCCGTACGATCTTTGAAGCGCCTTTCGAGCATTTCGCCATAGAGGGCTATTCGACGGTGCCGCAGGAATGAAGCATTCCGACAACGGATTCGAAAACCTGACACCACCGCGCCACGTCGCGATCATCATGGACGGCAACGGGCGCTGGGCCAAGGAGCGAGGGCTGCCGCGGACCCTCGGTCATCGGCAAGGCGTCGAAGCCGTGCGCAGGGCCGTTCGCGCCGCGATGGAATTGAAGATCACGTATTTGACGATCTTCAGCTTTTCTTCCGAAAACTGGAAGCGGCCTGCCGAAGAAGTCGACGATCTTATGGGCCTGATGAAGCGCTTCATTCGACGCGACCTCGCCGAACTGCACGAAGCGGGGGTGTGCATCCGCATCATCGGCGAGCGCCAGCAGGTCGATAGCGAACTGATGACTCTCATCGACGAGGCCGTCGAACTGACGCGCGGCAACGACAAGCTGACGCTCGTCATTGCGTTCAACTATGGCTCGCGCGGTGAACTCGCGAGAGCGGCGCGCCGGCTTGCCGAGCAGGTTGCTGCCGGTCAAATCGATCCCTCGGAGATCACCGTCGAGCGGATGGCGAATGCGCTTGATACCTCCGGAATTCCCGATCCCGATCTGCTGATCCGGACATCCGGCGAAATGCGGTTGTCGAATTTTATGCTGTGGCAGACCGCTTACTCGGAATTCGTTTTTCTCGATTGCTATTGGCCCGATTTCGACAAGGCGGCTTTCGAAGGAGCAATCCGCGAGTTCCGCGCCCGTGAGCGCCGCTTCGGCGGTTTGACGAAGCGGTCAACCGCGTGAGGACGCCGATGCCTGCAGACGAGCCAGACGATCAGCCGGAGACTTTTTCGAAACGTTTCGGAATTTCGTCCGGCGAACTAAGGGAACGCGCCGTCTCGGGTCTTGTGATAGCGCTTCTGGCGCTGGTCATGGTCTATTGGAGCCCGAAGGCCTTTGCGGTGCTGACGTTTCTGGTCGCTGCCGCGATGAGCTGGGAATGGGGAAGGATCGTCAGGGGACCGACGCCCGATATCGGCACCCTTGTCCACATCCTTGCCGTCCTTATCGCGGCTGTCCTCACCGCCTCTGGAATGGCCGGGCTCGGCGTTGCCGCCGCCATCGTTGGCGCCATCGCCGTATCAGCGCTCGTCTTCGGGAGTGGCCGGTCGCAACTCTCGGGCGCGGGCGTGCTTTACACGGCATTGCCCGTCATCGCGCTTGGTTGGCTCCGAGGCGATGAACCTTTGGGATTTGACGCCGTCCTCTTCGTATTGCTGACGGTGGCCGTGACCGATATCGCGGCTTATCTCTCCGGCCGGTCGATCGGCGGTCCGAAGCTCTGGCCGCAGGTTTCGCCGAACAAAACCTGGTCGGGGCTCATCGGCGCAGTGGTCGCCGCCGCAATCGTTGGCGCGCTTTTCGCCACAATCTCGGGGACCGGCGCGGCGCACTGGCTTGCAAGCCTCGGGTTCATTATGGGACTAGTGGCACAGGGCGGAGATTTGGCGGAGTCGGCCTTGAAGCGGCATTTCAATTTGAAGGACGCAAGCGATCTGATCCCGGGTCACGGTGGCTTCATGGATCGAATGGATGGCATCGTCACGGCGAGCATCGCTGCGGCTTTGATCGCCTTCGCGATCGACGCCTATGCGCCCGCTCGCGCTCTTCTCTACGGATCTTGATGTTATGGCGGTAACGGCGAGCGTTCCGAATAGGCCAGTTGTCCGCGTGCCGGTCGTTGAGTTTGGCGCGCCGGACGCATCCGCGCCGATGCGGCTTTCCGTTCTCGGCGCCACGGGCTCGATCGGAAAAAGCACGCTCGATCTCGTCGGTCGCGCGCCGGATCGTTTTGAAATCGTGGCGCTGACGGCGCAGTCGAACGCCCGCGAGCTTGCAGTCCTCGCCCGGCGGCATCGCGCCCGGCTTGCGGTCATCGGTGACGACGCTCAGCTCGCCGAACTTCGCGATGGACTCGCCGGAACCGGAATTCGCGCCGCCGCAGGATTGGAAGCGCTCATCGAAGCCGCCCTCATGCCTGCCGATTGCGTCATGGCGGCAATCGTCGGCGCGGCGGGCTTGCGTCCGACGTTCGCAGCCGCATCCTGCGGGGCTCGCATTGCGCTCGCCAACAAGGAGTGTCTGGTCTCGGCGGGGCATGTGTTTACGGCCGAAATCGCGCGTTCCGGCGCTGAGCTTCTGCCCGTCGACAGCGAACATTCAGCCGCCTTCCAGGCACTTTCCGGCGCCGATCCGAAGGCGATCGAAAAGATCGTTCTCACCGCTTCCGGCGGACCGTTTCGCACCTGGGCGCGCGAGGCACTGGAGGCGGCGACACCCGAGCAGGCTCTCAAACATCCGAACTGGTCGATGGGCGCCAAGGTCACCATCGACAGCGCGACGCTGATGAACAAGGGCCTTGAGCTCATCGAAGCCTTCCACCTTTTTCCGGTGCCTGCCGAGGCCCTCGATTGCGTCATCCATCCGCAGTCGATCGTCCATTGCCTCGTCAGCTACGTCGACGGCTCGGTACTTGCGCAGATGGCGTCGCCCGACATGCGCACGCCGATCGCAGTGGCGCTCGCATGGCCAAAGCGCATGGCGGCGCCGACGGAAAAGCTTGATCTGGCACGCCTCGGATCGCTGACTTTCGAAGCACCCGATGAGGTCCGCTTCCCGGCCTTGGGCGTCGCGCGAGCGGCGTTGCGGCGGGGCGATACAGCGCCTGCGGTGCTCAACGCCGCCAACGAAGTCGCGGTCAAAGCTTTCCTCGATAGACGGCTCAAATTTCTGGACATCGCCGCGCTTGTCGAAGCAACGATTGAAGAGGCAGAGCGTCAGGGTGCCATATGCCAGGCGCACGGCCTCGACGACATATTGCATATTGATGGCCTCGCGCGCCGGCTGGCCGTAGAAAAACTGAATGGCTATTGAGGCGCGGCGTCCTTAAATTGAATGCTCTCGGCTGTTACTGCAGCCTGTCGCTAAGGGATTGATATTAAATGGACTATTTGTCGACGCTGGCCACCAGCATTTGGCAGTACGGGATCATGTTCCTGCTGGTGCTGACGCTCGTCGTCTTCATCCATGAACTCGGACATTTTCTCGTTGCGCGCTGGTGCGGCGTGGCGGTCAAGGCGTTTTCGATCGGCTTCGGACCGGAAATCTACGGTTTCTACGACAAGCACGGCACGCGCTGGCGGTTTGCCTGGATCCCGCTCGGCGGTTACGTGAAATTCATCGACGACGATAATCCGGCGTCGGCACGCGCTTCCGCCCAAAGGCCGATGTCCGCCGAGGAGCGCAGCGGCGCGTTCCATTCCAAGTCGGTAGGCGTAAGAGCCGCCGTCGTCGTCGCCGGTCCCGTCGCCAACTTTCTTCTCGCGATTGCGCTCTACGCTGGGCTCAACGCCGTCGTCGGCGTTCGCGTCCTGCCGGCCTACGTCGATGCGGTGGTCGCCAACTCGCCGGCCGCCCGCGCCGGCTTCATGCCCGGCGACAAGATCGTTGCGATAGGCGACGATAAAATCGAAAGATTTGATGATCTTCAACGCATTGTCGGCTCGAATGCGGGACAGGAACTGACCTTCACGGTCGAGCGCGGCGGCGAGACGCTGAAGCTCAATGCGACACCGAATGCCGATGAGCAGAAAGATGCGCTGGGCCGCACGTTCAGGCGCGGTCTAATCGGCATTCAGCGGTCGGTTTCGCCGGACAAAATCAGCACCAAAGCCGTCAGCATCCCCGAGGCGATTGTGCTCGGAGTGCAGGAAACCTACACCAATATCACCCAGGCCCTCGGCGGCATCGGCGATATCATCACCCGCAAGCAGTCGGCCGAGCAGATGGGCGGCCCGATCATGATGGCCGAGGTGACCGCCAAGGTCGCCGAACTCGGCATCGACCCGATGCTGCGCTGGATCGCGTTCATTTCAGCCAATATCGGCTTCTTGAACCTGCTTCCGATACCGATTTTGGACGGCGGACACCTTATGTTCTACGCCTACGAAGCGGTTCGGGGAAAGCCGGCAGGCGAACGCCTACAGCAAATGGGCTTTCAGGTTGGCTTGGCGCTGCTGATGATGTTGATGGTTTTCGTGAATTTCAACGACATTATGAACGTTTGGCGGCGGCTGACCGGTACCGGCTAGAGACGTGCGGAATCATCCGCGAGTGGCGTAAACTTGCCACTTTGCGAGGCCTTGCTGAATCGTTAAAAGCGATATGTTGCGCAGCAGGTTAAACTTCGAATCGGCGGGGGCCGTGAAGAAGTGCAAAAGGCTGGCTGCGCAGGACGACGATACGTGACGACCTAAGTGAACGATAAAAACACGACGCATGAGTGTGACGCTGCCGCCGACAGCGCGCATGTGTGATGGGGGTCGGCGGCACACGGGGGCTATTCCGCGTATGCAGAGAATTGAGATCATCCTGGCGGGCTTTATGCGCCTGATGCTGGCGCTTGCAGTTGCCTCGCCGATGATCGCGATGGGGGATGCCACCTGGACGTCAGGTGCTGCGTTTGCTCAAGGCGTGATCAAGAACATCGAGGTCGTCGGCAATCGTCGCGTCGAGCCGGAAACCGTCCGATCCTATCTACAATTCGCGCCCGGCGATGCCTACAACGCCGGCAAGGTCGACGCCTCGATCAAGGCGCTGTTCGCCACCGGGCTCTTCGCTGACGTTGCGATCGACAACAAGGGTCCGACCGTCGTCGTCAGGGTCACGGAAAACCCGGTCATCAATCAGGTGGCATTCGAAGGCAACAGCGAGGTCGATACCGCGACGCTGACCGGCGAAGTCCGGCTCAAGCCGCGATCGGTGTTCACGCGCGCCAAGGCTCAGGCCGATGTGCAGCGCATTCTCGACGTCTACCGCCGCCAGGGGCTTTTTGCCGCAAGCGTCGAGCCGAAGCTGATTCAGCTCGAGCAGGATCGCGTCAATCTCGTATTCGAAATTACCGAAGGCAAGGCGACGAAGGTCAAAGGCATCAACTTCGTCGGCAATCACGCCTTTTCCGATAGCCAGCTGCGCGACATCATCTCGACAACGCAGCAAGGCTGGTTTGATTTCCTCAAGGGTACGTCCGTCTACGATCCGGACCGGATGAATCTCGATCGCGAATTGATCCGCCAGTACTACCTGAAGAACGGCTACGCCGACGCCAGCGTCACGGCAGCCAACGCCGAGATCGATCCGGACGGCACCGGCTTCCTCATCACCTTCGCCGTCGAGGAGGGCCAGCTCTACAACTTCGGCGCCGTGCAGATGGAAAGTTCTCTGCCCGACGTGTTGCCGCAGGACTATCAGGGCCAAATTCTCACCCACGCCGGTGAAACATACGACGCGTCCGAAATCGACAAGACGACGGAAGCGTTGACGCTCGCCATCGCCGAAAAGGGTTACGCCTTCGCTCGCGTCCGTCCGCGCGCTATTCCCGATACGACGGCCCGCACGATTGGCATCACCTATGTCGTCGATGAAGGTCCGAGAATCTACATCGAGCGCATCAACGTCATCGGCAACGATCGCACGAAGGATTACGTGATCCGCCGCGAGTTCCGGCTTGCGGAAGGCGATGCCTTCAACGGCATGCTTGTCGATCGCGCCAAGAAACGCCTGCAGGGTCTGGGCATCTTCAAGAATGTCGATGTCAAGCGACGCCCGGGCTCAGCGCCTGACCGCGTCGTGCTCGACGTGGTGGTGGAAGAACAGTCGACGGGCGAGCTTTCGTTCGGTGCCGGCTACTCGACGAGTGAAGGCGTGATCGGCGACGTGTCGATCACCGAACGCAACTTGTTCGGCAACGGCCAGTACTTGCGTCTGGCTCTCGCCGGTTCGTTCGAGCGTATGCAGGTCGACCTGTCGTTCACCGAGCCGCGCTTCCTCGATCGCAATCTCGCTGCAGGTTTCGACCTCTACTACAAACAACTCGATTTTCAGCAAGAGTCCGGCTTCGATCAGCAGAAAGTCGGCGGCCAGCTTCGCTTGGCATTCCCGATCACGGAAGCCCTGTGGATGCAGACGCACTACTCGATTTCGCGCGATCAGATCTTTAACGTCGCGAATGATGCATCGTTGGCGATCAAAGAAGCATGCGGTGACACAAACCTGAAAAATAATTTTGAGGCGAACTGCAAGGACGACTCTTATTGGACGTCGCTTGTCGGTACGACGATCACGTACGACAAGCGAAACAATGCGAAGACGCCAACCCGCGGCTTCTACCTGCAGTTGGATGACGACTTCGCCGGCGTCGGCGGCGACGCCCAGTACTGGCGCGTCAACGCCGAAGCGCGCGGCTACTATCCGGTCACCGAAAAGATCACGTTGGTTGGCCGTGCCATCGGCGGCCATATCGAGGGCTGGGGCGGCGACGACGTCCGCCTTCTCGACGCCTTCTTCAAAGGTGGTGAGACGATCCGCGGCTTCGACCGTGCCGGTTATGGTCCGCGCGACTTGAGTTCAAATAACCAAGACGCGCTGGGTGGTCAGACGTATTGGGCCGTAACGGGCGAGATTCGCTTCCCGCTGCCTTATGTGCCAGACGATCTCGGCCTGAGCGGCGCCGTCTTCGCCGATGCCGGCTCGCTGTTCGATGCGACTGGCGGCGCAGAGACAGCGCTGGCCGGTTGCATTAAGAACGGCAAACCCTGCCTCGCCGACAGCTCTTCGATCCGATCGTCGGTTGGCGCCAGCTTGATGTGGAACTCGCCGGTCGGCCCGATCCGCATGGACTTCGCCAAGGTCTTGACGAAAGAAAGCTTCGACCAGACTCAGTTCTTCCGCTTCGGCGCCTCGACAAGGTTCTAAAAGCTTAACGGCACGAAGGCCGGCGTCACCGACGCCGGCCTCAGCCGAGGTGGCCCATTGCCGCCTGTTTGAGCCAGGGCTTGCAAACGCCCTCGCGGTCGTCCATTCAACGTCATCAACCGTACATAAAATAGCTGAAGCATCGGCGTGCCGGAGGCAACTGATGGAGCATCCCGGATTTTTCGACCGTGCCGGTCCCTATCCGCTAGCCGAAGTCGCGGCGGCCACCTGTGCCGAACTCGCCGAGGGCGCCGACCCGAGCGCGATGATCGACGACGTGCTCCCTCTTTCCGAGGCCGGCCGTAGCAGCGTCGCCTTCGTCGACAACATCAAATATCTGCCGCAACTCGCGACCACCGCGGCCGGCGCCTGCCTCGTCGTGCCGGCGCTCGCGGCCCGCGTTCCGCCCACAACGGCGGCACTCGTCACGAAGCAGCCCTATCACGGCTTCGCTCGCGCTCTGACGCTGTTCTATCCCTCCGCGCTGCAGCCTATGGCTGCGACGCCCGGAGCGCCTCCGATCGACCCGACGGCCCGTCTCGAGGACGGCGTTCTGGTCGAGCCGGGGGCCGTCATCGGACGCGAAGCCCAGATCGGCGCCGGAACCCGGATCGCGGCTGGAGCCGTCATCGGCGCGCGCGTCACGATCGGCCGCCATTGCTACATCGGGGCGCTCGCAACAATCACCCACGCGCTGGTCGGTGACCGCGTCCTCATCCATTCAGGCGTTCGGATCGGCCAGGACGGTTTCGGCTTCGCGATGGGCCCTGGCGGCCACCTGAAGGTGCCGCAAATTGGGCGGGTCATCATCCAGGATGATGTCGAAATTGGCGCCAATACAACCATCGACCGCGGCGCTCTTAAGGATACGATGATCGGCGAAGGCACGAAAATTGATAATCTCGTGCAGATTGGGCACAACGTCATTGTCGGCCGGCATTGCATCATCGTTTCAATGTGCGGCATCTCAGGTTCGACGGAACTCGGCGACTACGTCGTCATGGGCGGTCAATCCGGAACCGTCGGCCACATCAAAATCGGCAACGGCGCTCAAGTTGGTGGCGCGTCGCATCCGACGCACGATGTGCCGGCGGGCGCCAGATACTTCGGCACTCCGGCGAAGACGCTACGCGAGGCCGCACGCGAGCAGGCCTTGATCAAGCGGCTCGTGGCGCGCGACAAGGTCAGCTATGACGAAGAACAAGGGCCGGGCGAGAGCTGATTGATCGAGGTTGGCGGTTGCGTTTAGGCGAGCGACTTTTTGGAGTTTGACGGTTATGGACGACAAGGCAAAGGCCGGCAAAAAGCTTGGCACGGCGGATATAGTGACAGTGATGAAGCTGTTGCCGCACCGCTATCCGTTCCTGCTCGTCGATCGCATGTACGACATGAATGCTGACGAAAGCTGCGTCGGCGTCAAGAACGTCACGATCAACGAGCCATTCTTTCAAGGCCATTTCCCGCAGTTTCCGGTGATGCCCGGTGTGCTGATCATCGAGGGGCTGGCGCAGACGGCCGGTGCGCTTTGCGTTTCAAACGTCGGAGAAGATTATCACGCCGAGCTCGTCTACTTCATGGGCATCGACAACGCCAAGTTTCGCAAGCCCGTGCTGCCCGGCGATCAGCTTCACTATCACGTCAAGAAGATCCGCAACCGCGGCCGCGTCTGGCGCTTCAAAGGCGAAGCGAAGGTGAACGGTCAGGTCGTGGCCGAAGCCGAAATCAGCGCGATGCTTGCCGATTCCGCCGACGCACGCGCCTTTGCGAGTAAAAATGGCTGAAGTCCAAGTCCACCCGACAGCGATTGTCGAGGACGGCGCGCGGCTAGCCGCAGGGGTGAAGATCGGGCCGTTTTGCGTGGTCGGACCAGAGGTCAGCCTCGGCGAGCGCGTCGAACTTCTTAGCCACGTCGCCGTCGCCGGAACGACGGAGATCGGTGCCGGCACGCGCATTTTTCCATTCGCCTCGATCGGCCATCAACCGCAGGATTTGAAATACAAGGGCGAGCCGTGTTCGCTGACGGTCGGCGCCGACTGCATCATCCGCGAAGGCGTCACATTGAATCCCGGCACGGCCGGCGGCGGATCGGTCACGACGATCGGCAACGGTTGCGCCTTCCTTGCGAACAGCCACGTCGGGCATGACTGCAGAGTTGGCGACGGCGTCGTGTTTTCAAATAACGTCATGCTCGCCGGACATTGCACCGTCGGCGACTATGCCATTATCGGCGGCGGCGCGGCGGTCATTCAATTCGCGCGCGTCGGGCCACACGCTTTCGTCGGCGGCATGTCGGGGCTCGAGAACGATCTCATTCCCTATGGCATGGCGCTCGGCAATCGCGCCTACTTGTCGGGCCTCAACATCATCGGCTTGCAGCGCCGTGGCTTTTCGCGCGCCGACATCCACGATTTGCGACGCGCCTATCGGCTGCTGTTTGCCGCCGAAGGCACGCTTAGCGAACGCACGGAGGATGTCGCTCAAGAATTCGCCGGTCACGCGACGGTGCAGGAAATCCTTGCTTTCATTCGCGAGGGCGGCAAGCGCTCGCTATGCACGCCGAAGAACGGCGCGGAGAGCTGAGGCGGGGCCATGAACGGGCCGGCCGATCGGATCGGGATCATTGCGAGTGCCGGCGCGCTTCCAGGCGAAGTCGCCCGCAGCGTCGTGAACCGCGGCGGTAGCGTCCACGTCATCATGCTCGACGGTGCCGATCCGGCGCTCGAAATCTTCCCGCATACGTATGTCAATTGGGCTCAGCTCGGGCGCGCCACGGCGGCGCTGAAGCGTGCCGGCGTCAGCAATATCCTGGTTCTCGGTGCGGGTGCGCGGCCATCGTTTCGCAACGCCCGGCCGGACTTTGCATTCTTTCGAGCGCTGCCTGCCGTTTTGCGGTTGTTGAATGCCGGCGGTGACGACGCCGTTTTGCGCGGATTTTTGGGAGTGTTAGAGACGCACGGTCTGACCGTCGTCGGCGTCGGCGATGTCGCCCGTGAGTTGCTCGTTGCCGAAGGCGCGTTGACGAGGCACGAACCATCGCCCGAAGACGCCGCTAGTATCGAAAAGGGATTCGCCTTGATTGCGGCGCTCGGGCGTTACGATATCGGGCAGGGGACGATCGTGACGGATGGCCGTATCGAAGCCATCGAGGGCGCCGAAGGAACCGACCGTATGCTGAAGCGAGTCGCAGAGGCCCGGGGCATTTCAAATCGGCGCCAACGCCAGGGGGTGCTCGTCAAGCGGCCAAAGCCGGGCCAGGATCTCCGCGTCGATTTACCGGCGATTGGTCCAAACACCGTCAGAAATGCCGACGCCGCCGGACTTGCAGGGATCGCCGTCATGGCCGGTCACGTGCTGGCAGCCGAGCGATCGGAGATGATCGAGATTGCCGATCAGTGCGGGCTGTTCATTGCCGGCATCGAAACGGCCCAACGACCCCCGCCATCGCGCGCCGCGCCGGGCTCCGCCAAACCGGTTGGCATCGGCTCGATCCGCATCGGAGATCGCGCCGGCGCAGAGATTGGCCGCGCCATCGGTATCCTGTCGGAGCTGGCGGCTTTCGATAGCGGATCGGCGCTCGTGATCGGCGACGGTCGCATCATCGCCATCGGGGCCGGGGAACCGCCGCGCGACGTCATCGAACGAGCCGCCGGACTTCGCCGAAAGCGTGCGCGCCGTGAAGGCGTCGCCGTGATCGGAGCGGCGCACGAGATCGACGAAGCCATTCTCGTCGCCGCAAACGACGCCAAACTCGGCGGCGTCGTCGCGGTCGGCGCTTCGTTCGATCTGGAAAATAAGCGGGGTGTTGTCCGATTGGCGGACAAGCTTGGATTATTCATCGCCGCGACGGAAGTCGCTGAAGGCGGTGGCAGACGATGACAGCATCGAGCGATCCGCACACCTTGAAGATATTTGTCGTGGCGGGTGAACATTCCGGCGATGCGCTCGGCGCCAAGCTGATCGCGGCGCTCAAGGCGGCTCACGCCGGTCCGATCCAATTCTCGGGCGTCGGCGGCGAAGAGATGGCGCACGAAGGATTCGTTTCACTATTTCCAATCGAAGACGTCGCGGTGATGGGCCCGATGTCGATCCTGCCGCGCCTGCCGCGCATCGTCCGGCGCGTCTATCAAACCGTGGACGCGGCGCTCGCCGCCGCTCCGGATGCCGTCGTTATCATCGACAGTCCGGAATTCACGCACCCGATCGCGAAACGTATTCGAAAGCGCGCGCCGCACATCCCGATCATCGATTATGTCAGCCCGAGTGTGTGGGCCTGGCGTCCCGGACGCGCCAAGCGCATGCGCCGTTACATCGACCACGTGCTGGCGTTGCTACCCTTCGAGCCGGATGCGCACGCGCGCCTCGGCGGCCCGCCCTGCACGTACGTCGGGCATCCCCTGATCGAAAAACTCGATGAGATTCAAAACGCAGACGCTGCAGCGCTGGCTCTGCGTCTGGGTCTGGTGCCGGATGCCCCGGTCGTTCTCGTTCTCCCCGGTAGCCGCACCTCGGAGGTTGAACGCCTGATCGACGTATTCGGCGAAGCGGTCGCTACGGTCCCCGCGTCGGTACAGCCGGTCGAAATCGTCATTCCCGCGGTGCGCCACGTCCGCGATCTGATCGCCGCCAGAACGGCAACGTGGAAACCTCGTCCGCATATCGTCGATGGGGGCGCCGACAAATACGCCGCGATGCGGCTCGCCCGCGTTGCGCTCGCGGCATCAGGAACCATCACGCTCGAATTGGCGCTCGCCGGAACACCGAGTGTCGTTGCCTATAAGGTCGACAAACTGATCGCGTCGCTGCGGTTCCTCGTACGCGTGCCGAGCGTCGTGCTCGCAAATCTCGTTCTCGGCAGGAACGTCTACCCAGAGTTTCTTCAAGAGACGTGCACGGCGGAAAATCTTGCAGCCGCGCTGCTGCCGCTTCTTGCCGACACGGAAGCACGCAAGGCGCAGCTGGACGAACTCGCCCGCACGCCCGAAAAGCTACGCCTCACATCATCAAGTCCGAGCGCCGCGGCTGCAGAAACGGTGCTTTCCGTTATCGAAGCTCACGCCGCCGGGAAGTCGCGGCGCTTCGGACCGATGTAAAGCTGGCGCGGCCGGCCGATGCGCTGCTCGGGATCCTCGATCATTTCTTTCCACTGCGCGATCCAGCCGACGGTGCGCGCCACCGCAAATAGAACGGTAAACAGCTCGATCGGGAAGCCCATCGCGCGCAGCGTAATCCCCGAATAGAAATCGATGTTGGGATACAATTTCTTTTCAATGAAATATTCGTCCTGCAGCGCGATGCGTTCGAGTTCCAGCGCGACTTTGAGCAACGGATCGTCTCTGTGGCCGAGAGCGTCGAGAACCTCGTGACACGTCTTCTGCATGACTTTGGCGCGGGGATCGTAGTTCTTGTAGACGCGATGGCCGAAGCCCATCAACCGAAAGCCCGACGACTTGTCCTTGGCTTTTTTGACGAACTCGGGAATCCGTTCGACCGTGCCGATTTCCCGCAGCATGTTGAGTGCGGCTTCATTGGCGCCGCCGTGCGCCGGACCCCAGAGACACGCGATGCCGGCCGAGATGCACGCGAATGGATTGGCCCCCGAGGAGCCGGCGAGGCGCACCGTGGAGGTCGAGGCGTTCTGCTCGTGATCGGCGTGCAAAATGAAGATGCGATCGAGGGCGCGAGAAATGACCGGATTGACGAGATAGGGCTCGCTCGGAACCGCAAAGCACATCTGCAGGAAGTTAGACGTATAGTCGAGATCGTTGCGCGGATAGATGAAGGGCTGGCCAAGTGAGTACTTGTAAGCCATTGCCGCAATGGTCGGCATCTTGGCGATCATGCGATGGCTCGCGACCTCGCGCTGCGCCTGGTCGTTGATGTCGGTCGAGTCGTGATAGAATGAAGACAGCGCACCGACGTTGCCGACCATTACGGCCATGGGGTGCGCATCGCGCCGGTAGCCGGTGAAGAACCGCGTCATCTGTTCGTGCACCATCGTGTGGTTTGTGATGGTGCGCCGAAAGGCGATGAACTCCGCGTTGGTCGGCAACTCGCCGTAAAGTAGCAGATAGCAAACAGCCAGAAAATTGGTGTTTTCCGCTAGCTGATCGATGGGGTAGCCGCGATACAGAAGCTCGCCCTTATCGCCGTCAATGAATGTGATCGCACTTCTGCAGTTGGCCGTCGACGTAAAGCCCGGATCGTACGTGAAGCAGCCCGTCTGCCGGTAAAGATTACCGACGTCGATGACATCCGGTCCGATCGATCCTGAACGGACTTCGAGTTGGACCTGCTTATTGTCGACCGTCAGCGTTGCGCTCTGCTTCGCCGCGCCCCCGGCTTTTCCCGGTTTGGTTTCATGGACGTTCATGGTTGCCACCTCGATCCGGGGCCGATGCCGACGATGTTACGTGAGACTATCCCATTCTCCGCACGGCAGCATCTTGCTCTATTGCGATGCAGGGCAGATATGCGCGGGCTTGTGCCAAAGCAGACGCCTGCAGAAGGGTTTAATGGATTGTTTGCAGTGCGGCAAGGCGGACGTTAACGATCCAACGCGGCTCACGCCGAGGCGTCCGCCAATCGCGCCAACGACTCGTCGCGGCCCAGCACGTCCAGGACGTCGAACACCGGCGGAGAAACCGCGCGTCCTGTCAGAGCCGCACGCAGGGGTTGCGCAATGCTGCCGAGTTTCAGACCCTTAGCTTCGGCAAGCGATTTGATTTCTGTCTCGATCGCCGCAGAGGTCCAGTCGCGGCTGGAAATACCCGACAGAATTTTCAGCACTTCGGCGTTCGATGCGCGGCCCTCGGTGTTGAGGAGCTTCAAAGCTTTATCGTCGGGCTTGATCGGCCGCTCGGCGACAATGAAGAGCGCGCCGCCGATGAGGTCGGCAAGTGTCTTCGAACGCTCCTTGAGCGCCGGAATGGCTCGCGCGAATTTTTCCCATCCTTTGGCGCTAAAGCGGTCGGCGAGGTCGTTGCCGGTCGCGACGCCCGGAAGCTGTCGTTGAACTTCGAGCGCCAGTGCGACGTCGGAGCGTGGCGCGGCTTTCGGATCGGCGGGCGCTGCCGCGAGGCCCTTGAAATCGAGATGCGGCAGCATCCGGCGCACGTGCTCGGCAAGCTCTTGGTCGGCCGTCTGACGGATATAGTGCCCATTCAAATCATCGAGCTTCTTGAAGTCGAGCCGCGCCGGGCTTTTGTTGATGCCGTCGATGTCGAACCATCGAATGATGTCTTGCGTCGTCATGATCTCATCGTCGCCATGGCTCCAGCCGAGGCGCACGAGATAGTTGCACAAGGCCGCAGGCAGATAGCCCATAGCGCGATATTCTTCGACGCCTTGGGCCCCATGACGTTTTGAAAGCTTGGCGCCGTCCGACCCGTGAATCAGCGGGACGTGGGCGAATTCGGGCACCGTCCAGCCGAGCCCAGTGTAGATCTGGGTCTGCCGGGCGGCGTTGGTCAAATGATCGGCGCCACGAACGACGTGCGTGACGCCCATGTCATGGTCATCAACCACGACCGCCAGATTGTACGTCGGGTTGCCGTCCGATCTCAGGATGATCAGATCGTCGAGATCCTTGTTCGGAAAGGTGACGAGTCCCTGCACATGGTCATTGACGATCGTCTCTCCTTCGCGTGGCGCCTTGAGGCGAACCGTCGGCTTTACGTCCTTCGGGGCATCGTTGGGATCGCGATCCCGCCACGGCGATAAAAAGATCTGCGGCCGGCCCTCGGCCTTGGCATTTTCGCGGGCGGCGGCAATTTCGGCAGGCGACGCATAGCAGTAGTAGGCCGCGCCGCGCTTCAGAAGCTCGGCCGCAACCTCGCGATGCCGGTCCGCGCGTGCAAATTGCGAAACGGCGTCGCCGTCCCAGTCGAGGCCAAGCCACGTCAAGCCGTCGAGGATCGCGGCGACGGCCGCCTCGTTATTGCGCTCGCGATCGGTGTCCTCGATGCGCAAAAGGAATTTGCCGTTGCGGCCTCGCGCATAGAGCCAGTTGAAAAGAGCCGTGCGGGCGCCGCCGATATGCAAGTATCCGGTCGGCGAGGGTGCAAATCGGACAACCGGCGCAGTCGACTTCGCGGTCTCAGTCATCGGACCTTTTGCTCATTGCGTTGTTGAGGGAATGTCGTCCCGCTCGTAGCATGGGGAACGGGACAAGTTAAGGGGTCGGGCAGGCGTTACGCGACGCGCCTTGGCCGAGGGGTATGGCAGCAGACACGATAGACCTGGAAGCCGGTCTCGCCACATCGCCGCAGCGCCGCCTGCACGCTGCAGTCGGGCTGTTGGAGGGTGAGCGCGAGCGATTTTTTCTT
Source organism: Hyphomicrobium sp. (assembly GCF_035572195.1). GTDB lineage: Bacteria > Pseudomonadota > Alphaproteobacteria > Rhizobiales > Hyphomicrobiaceae > Hyphomicrobium_B. The sequence continues at coordinate 24,168 of NZ_DATNBA010000001.1, forward strand.
TGGTCGCCGGTCTGTCTCGGTCTTGGTATTGCGGCCTATTTCGCTATGCCGATCGAGCCGCAGGTCGGTGTGGCGTTTGCCCCGTTGGCTCTTGTCCTGATTTTGCGCGCAGTCAGTTCAGGGGGAACGTTATCGTCGACTGTCCTGGCGGCGTTGATCCTTGCCGGATTGGGCTTTGCCGATGCCAAGCTGCGTGTCGAAGCGGTGCGCGCGCCCGTACTGGCAAAGTCGTTGCACAACGCCGAGATCGCCGGCGTCGTGACGCTCGTTGAAACCAAATACTCCAAAGGCCAGAGGCTCACGATCGGGGAGCTTAAAATTGCCGGTCTGGCCGCCGACAAAACGCCGGCTTTAGTGCGTGTGCGCACGATGTCCGCGCGTTCCGTAGCTGAGCCCGGCGATCGCATTCGCCTGAAGGCAACGCTCGCCCCACCGGCGAAGCCGGCGTTGCCGGGGGGATTCGACTACGCAAGAACCGCATGGTTCGATCAGGTCGGCGGGGTCGGTTACGCTTTTGCCGCGCCGGTGATCGAAGGCCGCGCCGATGGAGGAACGCTGTCGCAGATCTACAGGCGCGGCATCGAAACCGTTCGCCAGGCCATCGCCGTGCGCGTCAGAGCGGCGTTGCCCGGCGAAACGGGCGAAATTGCGTTGGCGCTGATCACCGGCGAACGCGGCGGCATCAGCGCCGCAACGAACAACGCCTTCAAGAACTCAGGCCTCTTTCACATCCTTTCGATTTCGGGCCTGCATATGGTCATCATGGCGGGTGCCGTGTTCTTTTCGGTGCGACTGTTGCTGGCGGCCATTCCGCTCTTCGCGCTGACTCTGCCGATCAAGAAGATGGCCGCGGCAGCCGGAATCTTGAGCGCACTCGGATATCTTGCGATCTCGGGCGGCGCCTTCGCGACGGTACGTTCAGCGCTGATGATCGTAATTATCTTCGGCGCGGTCCTGATCGACCGGCCAGCCTTGGCTTTGCGAAACGTGGCGTTGGCCGCATTTTTGATCCTTGCGGTCTTTCCCGAAAGCCTGCTCGACGCCGGATTCCAGATGTCGTTCGCGGCGGTAACGGCCCTGATCGCCTCGCATGAATTCGTGAGCCGCCTGTTGGGTCGCGGCTCGCGGCCGCATCCGGCGCTGCGCGTCGTAAAGTTCTTCGGCGAAATCGTCTCGTCGACGCTCATCGCCAGCGTCGCGGTCGCGCCGTTCGCAGCTTACAATTTTCATCAGAGCCAGCAGTACGCCGTGCTGGCGAACATGATCGCTATTCCGATCTGCAACATCATCGTCATGCCGGCGGCGCTGGTGGCCTTCGTGCTGATGCCGTTCGGACTGGAAGTCCTCGGCCTCAAGCCGATGGGGTGGGGAATTGACGGCATGACGTGGTGCGCCAACGCGGTCGGCTCGCTGCCGGGCGCGGTCGGTCATATCCGCGAAATCCCGACGATCGCTTTTGCGCTGATGCTCGCCGGCGGCGTCTGGCTGGCGCTCTGGCAAACGCGAGTGCGCCTGCTTGGAGCCGCCCTTGTTCTCGTCGGACTGATCGTGGCGCCGTGGATGCCGCGCCCCGACATTCTGGTCGGCCAAAAGGGCGAGCTTGTTGCGGTACGCGAACCATCCGGCAAGCTCGCGGCGCTGCCCGCGAAGGGCTCGAAATACGATCTCGACCGCTGGCTAGAATACGACGGCGACGACCGGAGCGCTTCAGAGGCGCAGCATTCGGCGGCATTCTCATGCGATGCGGTCGGCTGCATTGCGCACGTCAAAGGCGCGGTCATTGCGATCGCGCGTCATCCGGCAGCCGTCACCGACGATTGCGGCAACGCCGACGTGCTGATGCTCGATATACCGAAGCCGGCGGACTGCGCCGTCCCCGTAACTGTCATCGACGTGTTCGATAGGTGGCGAAACGGAGCCTACGCCCTTTATCTCGATCAAAACGAAGCCAGCCCGCAACCGCACATCCGAGTTGAAACCGTTGCGGCGCATCGCGGCGACCGGCCGTGGAGCAGAACGCCGCCGCCACACGTGCCGCGAACTCCGACTGGACGAGCCGCCCTGCCGATACCGCGAATTCTCGATGCGCCAAGTCTCGACGTGTCGGGCCAATCGTCGCCGGGCGAACAACCAGCCGTCGCAAAGCCCGGCAGTACGGCCGCGGCCGATCACAAGCCATCAGAGCTTCGGCCAACCGCAGACAACGACCCGGGTGAAGACCCACAGGCCGCGGCGAGCGATGCGAGCGACGCTCAATAGCGACGCATCAGACCGACAAGTCGGCCCTGAATCTCGACTTGATCGGGACCGAAGATACGCGTCTTGAATTCCGGATTTGCGGCTTCGAGCGCAATGGTCGACCCCTTCTTGCGCAACCGCTTCAACGTCGCTTCCTCACCCTCGACGAGTGCGACGATGATATCGCCGTTCTCAGCCGTATTGCACCGCCGAACGATGACGGTGTCGCCATCGTGGATGCCGGCCTCGATCATCGAGTCGCCTTTGACCTCGAGCGCGAAGTGCTCGCCGTTGGTCAGAATATCCGGTGGCACGGCGATATCGTGAGTGTGGTTCTGAATGGCGCTGATCGGTGTGCCGGCAGCGATACGGCCCATGACGGGGATCGAGACAGTGCGCGCATCGATGATGTGCGACGGCGGTGGCGACACGTTCACGCGCGGAGGCCCGGAGCCCTCGATGACGCTCGGCTGGAAACCGCGTTGCGGCGAGGCCAATGCGTCGGCGGAATTCGAACTTTGCCCCCCGCCCTGCATAAGACCTTGGTTTTCCGGTAGTTTGATCACTTCGATGGCGCGGGCTCGGTGCGGCAGGCGGCGGATAAAGCCGCGCTCGACGAGCGCCGTAATCAGCCTGTGAATGCCGGACTTCGATCTGAGATCAAGCGCGTCTTTCATTTCGTCGAACGACGGCGGCACGCCGCGTTCCTGCATGCGCCCGTGGATGAAGAGTAGAAGTTCTTTCTGTTTTTCGGTGAGCATCGCTCTGGTCCGAGCCTTTCATGGCTTGCGGAGATCACGCATGGCGCTGACGCTGCCTAACGACGGTGATCTGCCTTGCTGGATGCCGGTACAAATCGTGTATGTACGCTACACGTTCCTGTCTCGTTCCGCAAGGGTCAATCGAATTGCGTTGGGGAAGACCGCATAACACTCGACGGAATTCCGAAGGTCGAGCAGTTTCTCGCAGCGTCGGCGCGATCCATATTTCAGCCGCCGGCTCGGGGCATCGTCAGCACATGCAGGGTTGGTTTTCGCAAATTGTCATCGGCATCATCGTGACCGTCGTCGGCACGGTCATCGCCAACTCCATCGTGCGCGGCCCAGGCGGCCGCCACTTCATGTCCGGCGTACATTTCTCAGGTCCGGCGCACCGATAGCGCGCCGCTGATTTGCGACTCACCCCCAACGAAAAAGTCAGCCGATTGGCCGCCTTTCTCGTCTGAGCCCGCATAAAATCCGGTGCAATCGCCAATCAGCTCTCAAGCTGCCAGATGCCGGTCGGGAGACGGCAGGCCACGATCTCGGTGCGCTTCGTCGCTTCGACGCCGCTTAAGACGACGACGGCGTGACGGCAGACGGCGCCGCGCGTATCCTTGAACGACGACAGCGGTTTGACGAGGCCGGAGAGGCGCCCGTGACTACGGTGCCAAACGTAGCTCGAGCCGTCTGCAACCTCGGTCAACGCCAGCTGCACGCTTTCGAGTGCCGCGTATTCGTCGTTCTGGTCGAGCAGGATCTTGGTTTCGGCGAATTTGAACTTCGTGGCGTTTGCACCCGCTGCCTTGGGGCACAAGCACGTCGCTCCCGAGGTCGGCTCTGCGGCATGCGCAAAATCGGCCGAGACGAGGATTACCGCGGCCAAGACGAACGCCGTCAAACCGGCCGCGGCAACGGAAAATAAAGACGCATTGGGGGACATGACGCTACTTTCTACGCAACAGAGACCACAGGCGCCGCGATACAAGCGACGGCTTTCAATGTGGCGCCGTATGGTTAAAAGGTACTGAAGAGGTGCCTTGAGTGTGCCGCGGCGATACTGTGGCGGCAGTTAAAATCAAGCGTTGGGCCTGCAACATGAGCGATGCGGCGATAACTGATAGCGAGCAGGATTTCACGGCTGCCGGCGATCCGTTCGCGCTGTTTCATGCGTGGTTTGCGGAGGCCGAAAAATCCGAGATCAACGATCCGAATGCGATGGCGCTCGCGACGACCGATGCCGGCGGACTGCCGAACCTGCGCATGGTGCTGCTGAAGGGCGTCGATACAGTCGAAAACCCGAACCGCGGCTTCGTCTTCTATACGAACTTCGAGAGCGCCAAGGGCCACGAGCTTCTCGCCAATCCGCAGGCGGCGCTGCTGTTTCACTGGAAAAGCCTGGAACGGCAGGTGCGCGTGCGCGGTCACGTGTCGCTTGCATCGCATGAGGAGGCGGACGCCTACTTTGCCTCGCGCCCGCCGCTGAGCCGCATTGGTGCCTGGGCCTCGCATCAGTCACGGCCGCTTGCCTCGCGCGATGTGCTCGAGGCGAAAATCCAGCATTACGAGGCGAAGTTTTTTGACGCCCCGATACCGCGGCCGGCCTATTGGTCCGGCTTCCGCGTCGTCCCCGTCGAAATCGAATTTTGGATGAGCCGGCCCTTCCGGCTGCACGACAGGATCGTCTTTCGCCGCGACGCGCCGCGCGATTCCTGGCACAAAACCCGCCTTTATCCCTGAGCCTTCTCCGGGCATCTCAAAAAGGCACCAGTTGTGATGAACAGGATGCGCAGGCTCATCGTCGGGTGTCAGGGCCGAACATGGTGACGGAAACGATCGAGGAAAACCGGGTTACGAAGCGGCCACGCGGCCGCTTGCGGTCGTCGCGCATCTATTACGCCGCAGACCAGCCGCCGTCGTTTCTCGCGACCTGGACGAGCCGCCTCGCTGTTTTCGCGGCCGTAGCGCTCATCGTGACGCTGGTTCTGCACCGCATGCTGCTGCTTCCGATGGAAGTGGCCATGACGATCGCGGTTGCTGTGTTTGCGGGGGCCGCGCTGGCGCTGGTCATGGCCGCGATCGCCGGACTCGATATCTGGGTGACGGGGCGGAAAGGCGCGGCGCGGGTTCTTTGCGGTGCGGTTATGGCGCTTGGGCTTCTCGCGATACCCGCCGCCGTCTGGGTGCTGAGTTTCAGCTTTCCCGCGATCAGTGACGTTTCGACCGACCTCGTCGAGCCCCCCGAATTTACCGAAGCCAAGGAAGAGCGCGGAGCCGGCGCCAATGCGATCGACTATCCGGGAGAGCGCTCCGCCGAGATTCAGCGCCACAACTATCCCGACCTCAAGAGTCTTACCCTCCCGCGCCCGCCCGAGGAATCATACGAACTCGTGCTGCAGGCGCTGGCGAGACTCAAAATGAAAACTTCACTCGAGCTGCCGCCGGAGGAGAACGAGGATACGCCCGGATTCATAGAGCTCTCCGATCGCTCGCTGGTTCTGGGTCTTGCTGACGACATCGTCATTCGCGTGCTCGCCGACGACAAGGCGTCTCGCATCGACGTGCGCTCGGCCTCGCGCTACGGCAGCAACGACTTCGGCCGCAACGCCGAGCACGTGCGGACGATCCTGAAGGAAGTCGCCGGGCGGTTCGAGGCCTCGGTGCCGGAGTCCTTGACACCCGACATCGACAAGAAGGACGACAAAAGCAAGCTCAAACGGCCGAAAGCACGCGGTCAGGGGTCAGCGGCAAATCGCAGGCGACCTGACCCTTCTCGATCAGGTATTCGACATGGGCTTGAACGGAAAGGCTCGCGGCAGGGATCATCTGGGGCGCGAGGCCCTGATAGATCTCGGGCACAATTCGACGAATAGTCGATGCGCCCCGTAAGAGTGCATCGAGCACGGATTTTTCGCGCCAGCGCCGGTGCAGCAGGTAGGCCTTGACGGTGCGCTGAGGCTCGAGCAGCCGGCCGCCGTGTCCGGGCAAAAACACTTCGTCCTCGCGATCGAGCAGGATCTCGAGTGAGCTGACATAATCCGCCATGCGGCCTTCGGGTGGGGCCACGACTGTCGTATTCCACGCCATTACGTGATCGCCCGAGAACACGACGTTGCGGCCGGCGAGCGCCAGGCACAGGTGATCGGGGGCGTGCCCTGGCGTATGGATCGCGGTCAGCGCCCAGTCGGCGCCGGTGATCGTGTCGCCGCCTTTCGCCGCGATGTCGGGCTTGAAATCGTAGTCGACGAAGTAGCTGCCTGACGGGCTTGCTTTGAGCGCGATGCGTCCGGCCGCCGGATCGCGAGGAAAGGCCACCGTGACGGCGCCGGTTTCGACCTTCAGCGCGGCAATGCCGTCGACGTGATCGCGATGCGCATGCGTCGAGATGATGTGCGTGATTGGACGCGACCCCGCCGCCTTCAAAATGGCTTGGCGGTGCGCGGCGTTGTCGGGACCCGGATCGATGATCGCAAGCGACGTCGAGCCGACGATATATGTGTTCGTACCCTTGAAGGTGAAGGGACCGGGATTTTTCGCGACGAGGCGCGCGATGCCAGGCCCCATCGGCGACGGCTCGCCGTAGGTGAACGCCATATCAGTCTTGAAGTCGAGGGTATCCAAGCTGCGGCTTTCCGTGGTCCAGGAGCGGAACTAATGATCACCGCCCTGTCGACACTGTGGAAGGAATTCGCCGAAGCAGGTGGCTTCGCGTCTTCAGTCCTCGCGTCCAATCTAGCCGCCTAACGGGCAATCCCGGAAAAATCAATCCGTATCGGGCTGCTGTGCTCTGGTCGCATATTGCTGGGCCAGCGCTATAACCGCGCGCGTCCGCGCCTGTTCAATCATGGCGGCTTGATCGGCGAGGTACATATAAACAGCGTCGCGCTCGGCTAACGGCTGTGAAAGCGTGACGCCGGCCTTATGCCAAACCGACCAGGCGATGACCCCTTCGACGTGCAGATCCGGCACCAGCACGATTTGCACGTGATCTCCTGCCGCCAATCCGGTTACGCCATCCAGGCGCAATCCAGCGTTCGAAAAATCGACGATCTCGATTTTCCGTGAAATCCCCCGACATTCGACGACTGCACTACACTTTAGGCGCCGTCGTGCGTCTCGTCTGCGCAGGAATTGCCGTGAAAGGGAGAGGTTCGCCATGGCGGGTCATGACCTTTGGATTTTGATTGTCTGATTACTAGCACTAAAGTGGCGATATGATACTTGACGTACCACAGCCGACGTGTAGGTTGAGCGAGAAGAATCGTTCAGGCGAGCGGCGACGCGCGCTTGAGCAATCCGATCGCATTACGGTCCTCAAATGGGACCCGTATTTCGATCCAATGTACGGGGACGGCGTGGAATTTCGATTGACGTATGAAGGCCCGCTTCTTTCGACCCAAAAGGACCCTGTAAATGGTCAGGTCGACGCCAGAGCAGAGCACAAGCGCGACATCAGGCGAGCATTTCATCTTCAGTTGAAACGGCTTTGGGAGATAAACCCTTATCTAAAGCACGGCTACCCGGTGACTTTTGATTGGAAGTCAACGTCAAACCCAAAGGCGGCAACGTCATACCACACCACGCTGGCTGAGTGGCTCGCCCCTCTCTACAGGCGAAACAACTACGAGTTTGTTCCGTTGGTCCGTGAAGAACTCGGCTTAATATGCTCGCTGAAAATTCTTTTCTTGCGCCCAGACCCGCCAGGTTCAGTCATTGCATCTGGTGACATCGACAATCGGCTTAAGACGCTGTTCGATGCGCTGAGGCTTCCGAAGGGCTCGCAGGAATTGCTCGGCTACGACAAGCCAGATGATGATGAGAAGCCGTTCTTCTGTTTGCTGGAGGACGATTCCCTGATCACTCACGTTTCTGTGGAGACCGATGTCCTGTTGCAACCCACGGGCGGCAAATTCGACCAGAACGACGCGCGCCTGATTATTAGCGTCAGGCTTCGTCCTTACAGCAGCAATCCGAGTAACCAGAATTTTGGTTAGGGCTTGCGTGCCTTCGGCCTTGCGACCTTTTTGAAAGCACGCTCGAACTCTGCTTCATCTTTCGTCACGCCAGCTTTCTTAGCTGCTTCTTTGAAGCGCTTTGACTGTTCAGCTGGTGTGAGTTCGGGTTCTTTGCGTTTTGGCACTTTCAGGCTCCAGATGCCTTCTTTGGCTTACCACGAGACGTAGTTCCTATAGAACGCGCCCTAGCGTTCAGTTCTTCTAACGCCTTCGCTTTGCGAGCCGCTTTTCGTTCTTTGTCGAACTTCTTGTATTCTGCCTTAGCGTGGGCTTCGGCATCTTCCGTTTTGATGCTGCCGTATCCCTTGAGAAGCTTGCGCTTGTTGAGATCCAATATCTCTTTAAGCCGCTGTTCAGCGTCGGCCATCGTTACGAGCCATCCGCGCTTTACTTGGTCCTCAAAGAAATCGAGAACCATAACGACGAGCCGATTCAAATCTTCTAGTTGAAGCGGGCCGAGGTAGTTCTTCGAGTTGAGCGCATCCTCCTGCAACGGATATTCTCGCTCCTCGTCCCACGTTTGCAGTCCCATGTCGGGCTTGGCCGCGT
>NZ_DATNBA010000002.1:0-4313 GCF_035572195.1 Hyphomicrobium sp.
TCTCCGCCGGTATTGTCGTAACTGCGCGCGCTGTCTTCCGCGCCTATCGTGAAAAATTAAAGTCCGCGCTCGACGCAGAACTCTTACGTGTGCTCGATGGATTGAAACGACTTGAGACTCTGGCAGTCGACAGCTTCGCCGCGCGCAGCGATCCGCGGACATTTGAAGCTCTTGTGGAGATGGCTGAGCGGCATTGGAAGGCCGTACTGGTGCGTCATTTTCTGCGCGCGCTGTCCAAAACGATCACCGATGGAACAGTCGAAGTCGCTGGCCACAGCCTCGATGACTGGATGACATGGGCCGCCGCCAAGACCGACGCGTTCGATCCGCTGGTTCAGGGCGCTGCGAACATTTTTGCGAAAGTTGTGAAATTCTAATGCGATTGACTCTCGCGCGTCATAGCGAGGGCGGTCGTTGCAAGCCGCGTACATCTTTCAACGGCGCACGGCCCTGCGAGGTCTGCCACTCGCCTGAAGGTCTAAAATCGCAAATTTCCGACTCGTGGAACTCGAATGATCGATCAACGACATTTCTTGTGAGTATTTTATCTTTCTCTTTAGGCAAGAAATGGGTTCCCTTCTTAATTTAACGTAGTTCAACTTTGTAAGTTATTGATATATAATATGATTTTGGTGCCCAGAAGAGGACTCGAACCTCCACGCCTTGTGAGCGCTGCTACCTGAAAGCAGTGCGTCTACCAATTCCGCCATCTGGGCCGATGTGCTTGCGGTGTCAGGTAAATTGAGTGGACGCGGAAGTCAATCGCGCAGCGTTCGCCTCAAGGCCAGCTCGCGGTCTTGCTGTGGGCGCGTCTCAACCACCTTCACACCGTCGCCGTGGACCGGTAGATGTCGCGTCATATCGAGAATGTCGCGAAGCGAAGGTCGAGGTATCGAATGGCGGACAATGGCAAACTGGCGACCGTCTTCGGCGGCTCCGGCTTCGTCGGGCGTTACATCGTCTGGTCGCTGGCAAAGCGCGGATACAGGGTACGCGCGGCCGTCCGGCGCCCAGATCTAGCGGGCCATCTACAACCGATGGGTGTCGTCGGTCAGATTCATGCCGTTCAAGCCAATCTGCGATTTGCAGATTCGGTCGTACGGGCGGTCGAAGGCGCCGATGTCGTCATCAATGCGGTTGGCATTCTTGCACCCACCGGGGCCCAATCGTTCGAAGCCGTGCATGCGGAGGGGGCGCGGCGCGTCGCCAAAGCGGCACGCGAAGCGGGTGCGGCCCGCCTCGTCCATATCTCGGCGATTGGCGCCGATAAGTCGTCGAACGCCCAATACGCCCGCACTAAGGCCGAGGGCGAAGAGGCGGTGCTGGCTGAATTTCCCTCGGCGATCATCCTACGACCATCGATCGTGTTCGGGGCGGAGGACCAGTTCTTCAACCGTTTTGCGGCGCTCGCACGCATCAGCCCCGCCCTGCCGCTGATTGGCGGGGGACGCACGAAGTTCCAGCCGGTGTTCGTCGGCGACCTCGGGCAGGCGGCGGCAAACGCCGCGATCGACACCGGCAACACCGGCAGCATTTACGAAATCGGCGGCCCGCAGGTGATCAGCTTCCGCGATGTGCTCGAATTGACGCTTCGCTACACCGGTCGCCGCCGGCTCTTGCTGCCGATGCCGTTCTGGCTGGCAAAGCTGCAGGCACTCGCGACCTGGCCGCTTCCCAACACATTGCGGCCGATCACCGTCGATCAGGTTCGCCTTCTGAAGGCCGACAATGTCGTCTCCGAAGCGGCCAAGCGTGACGGCCGGACGCTTGAAGCGCTGGGCATAGCGAAACCCGCCGCAATCGACGCGATCGTTCCCGAATACCTTGAGCGATTCAAGTCGAAGGGGCAGTTCGCGAGCTATCGCCTTTGAAAAGGCGAGAGCCGCCCAAACGCCGGGCGGCTCTGGATAAAAACAGGCGAAAACGCTGCCGCATCAGTTCAACGGCGCAATTGCCAGCTCGTCCTCGTGCGCGTGGCCGATGGCGGCCTGCAGCGTATCGGTCAGCGCGATGGGCGTACCGTCGGCTGCGTGCAGAGAGAAGAGCGGGATGCCCTTGGGCAAACCCTCGATCATCGGAAACATCTGCAACGCCTCGTCAGACGTTAGCGTCTTGATATAGGCGACCTCGCCGCCGCCAAGACGCGCAAGGTCGAGCTCGCTCATGGCGGGCGCGATGACATGATCAAATTTAGGCGATCTGGCGGTACTCTTGCTATTCATGACGCTCTTCCTCCTTCTGTCGAGGTCGGGCTCTCGTCGCTTACCCGGAGATTGCGGCCGTTCCGAGGGGCCTTTCCGGGATCGCTCGTGTGCTCCGATCCTCTGACGATTCGCTCGCGCGGTCTGTGACGCGAAAGACTCAGCTCAGGCCAGGCTTTTGATCCGGCTCGTTGCACCGATCTCGATTCTTCTAACGAGTCGATCGGGCTCAAGCCGTTGCAGATCAATCGCGAGCAACCCGTTCGTCAGGTCGGCGCTTTTGACTTCAATACCGTCGGCCAGCACAAAAGTTCGCGAGAATTGCCGCGAAGCTATGCCGCGATAGAGATAATCGCGCTCCTTGTCGTCCTGTTGCTTGCCGCGAACCGTCAGCTGCTTATCTTCGAGGGTGATGTCGAGCTGATCGCGCGTAAACCCGGCAACCGCCAGCGTAATGCGCAGAAGCTCGGATGCGTCTCCGTCTCGGGGAATTCGTTCAATGTTATAAGGCGGGTAGCCGTCACCGCCGCCTTTGGCGGCCCGGCCGATTAGCCTTTCGATCTCCTCGAAACCCAGCAAAAGTGGGTGCGAGAGTGCTGTCACACGTGTCATGCGAAGGTCCTCTTTGAAGCGACCATCTTGTCCGTTCGAGCGCCATCCTGGCCGCCCGGTCCGGCGCCGGCAGAGATGCCCGGCGCCTTTGTCTAGGATATGGGATGGAGCGCGGGCTCTTCAAGCGGTCGGTAGCGCTCAAGGCGCCGCAGCCCGCCGAGCCGGTATTGAAGCGGTGGATTTTGAGGCTGACCGCTTGATTTGCCTTAGTGCTGCCCGTCTACAGCGTCATCAGGCAGGCCACCCATCCACTTTCCCCGGTACCAGGCAGGACCAAATGAAATCGACGCCAGTGCTGACCGTGCTGTTGATCCTTTGCGCCGCATCGATACCCGGCAAAATGGCCATGTCGGCCGAGCCCGACAAGTCTGCCGCCGCGGCGGACGCCAATCTCACGCCTGACGAAAAGGCCGAAAAGGAGTCCCGCAAGGCTTGCAAGATCGACCTCTGCAGGGCGTTTCACGCGCATGAAACGGCCGGCCGCGACATTGCGTGCCACGTCGTCAAAAGCTGGCGTAAAGAGCAGCTGATCAAGCTCGTCGGCAAATTGAAGGTCAGCTGGCCCTACGACGGCGTCCGCTGCACGACCGACCTCAGCGTCAAGCGCGCCGACCTCGTCCGGGCCATGACCGAAAAGAAGGTCGAGATTGAATTCCAGAAAAACACCGTGGCATGCGTTATCGCCAGCGACAAAGACGGCTCGACTCATTTCAAGTTTGAACTGACGCCGAAAGTCGAATTCGAGAACGGCAAGGCGACGAGGGCGCATGCGCGGTGGGGCAAGATCGAGGCACCGGTCCTCATCAAGAGTGCACTTTGGACAGCAACCGCAGCCGATAACACGGTCAATCTGCTCTCGGGCACGATCGTCGAAGAGGTGAATGAATTCGTGTCGAAGAAGTGCGATGAGGTCAAAGATCAGTGGGCCGCCACGCCGTAGCCACCACATCAATGCGAAGGGCTTGAGTGTTATATTGTTATTAGGCGCGCTTATGGCGCGCTATTGTAAATACGATTGGCGCTTATTGAATATTCGACATACGAAGGAGACCGTAGTGAAGCATTTCACTATCACATTTGGAGGAAATCCATGAAGACGTGGTCTAAGCCCGAAGTTCGTGAGCAGGAAGTTGGTCTCGAAGTGACGAGCTATCTGCCGGCCGAAATCGATCTCATCTAATCGATGACCTCGACCTTATGGTCGAACTTCAAGCGGTGGCTGATCCCTCGGTCGCCGCTTTACTTTGCGAACATCACTGTCGTTACTTAGCGTCCGGAATCCTCGATCGCGGCGCGTTTTTCTTCAAGCTCCAGCCATTGCGTCTCGGCTTGCTCGAGTTGACGCTGCGCATCCGCCACCCGCGCACTTGCAACGTCGAAGGCTGTGCGGTCACGCTCATATAGTCCGTTATCAGCGAGCTTGACGGCAAGCGCCTCGATCTCGGCTTCGAGTTTGGCGATTTCCGCAGGCAGCGCCGAAAGCGCATGCTTTTCCTTGAA
>NZ_DATNBA010000003.1:0-63445 GCF_035572195.1 Hyphomicrobium sp.
CCCTGTGTTTCGAACATCGTCGAAACGAGGGCTTCCCGGCTTTCCTTACCTGCCCATACGACGAACTGGAAGGCTTGGTAATAGCGCTCACAGCCCTCGAGAGCCGCTTTCAGCATCGCCTCGCACTGGCGGACCGTCGCCACCGCGCCGTTCAAAAGAAGCGCATGGCGGAACATCACCAGACCCTCCTGCGTCCACAGATCGAAGTGACCGAGCCAAAGTTGCTCGTTGATCTGCGCAACCAGCTTGTACATTTCGGTCAGACGATTGTCGGGAACGCGGAAGTCGAAAGCGCATGCCAGATGCAATGCCTCGAGGTCGTCGCGCCAATTGATCGAGATGTGATAGTCGGCCCACGTCCCAGCGACGATGAGAGTCAGTTCTTCGTCGCTTGCGCGCTCGAGCGGCCAGTCGTGTCCCTGTGCGAGGTGCTCGATGAGATCGAGCGGATTTAGAACGCGGGTGGTGTTCTTTTCCGCAACTGCCATTGAAAACGATCTCCAGGTCTGCTGCGCGCTCAACAATTCGCCAATGAAAACGACGCGAAACAGATCGAGGAAAGCGCCATTTAGTGCTGCGCCGGACCAAATCAGACGCCCTGGCGAGTCGCAAGCTGAGGGGAGCAACGCATTAACCTTCTCCACGACCAAAGTGGCAAAGCGCAGGCACAGCTGTGCGCATCGCGCGTGTGGAGTCGTTAGCAGTAGACAAAGCGACTTAAGTTGTGGATGCCGCAGAGCGATCGGGGCGAGTCAATAAGAACTCAAGCCCGCTTCAATCTCTCGACTTCGGCTTCGAGGGCCGCGATGCGCAGTGCAAGAGCTTCGTTCTCTTGACGCGCCTTCTGCGCCATCTCACGAACGGCTTCGAAATCTTCGCGCACAACGACATTCATGTCGCGCAGGAATTTCTCGGCTTGGCCGCGCATGAAGGTTTCCGTTTCCCGCTTCATGCCATCTGCCGCACCGGCCGCGTCCGTCATCAGCTTGGCAAAGTCGTCGAAGAACCTGTTCGTGGTCTGGGTCATCATGGGTCTCGGAGCAAGAGTTGATATGACTATGGCGATTGGCTTTGAAGCCCGCAAGACCGCACGATCCCGGCCCCAGGGGTTCAATCGTGCCGCGCTTGACATTGCGGCGGCGTTCCCAAACAAACCACCACAATCCGACCACCTCAGGCCGGCCGCGGAATTTCGCCTGGAGTGCCGATGACAGCCCTCGCCGTTCTGACCTACCCAAACATCGATCCCGTGGCGATCGAGTTGGGGCCGTTATCGATCAAATGGTACGGCATCGCTTATATGACCGGTCTCATTTTTGGCTGGCTCTATATCCGGCGCCTCATCACGACTCCCAAGCTTTGGTACGGCGGCAAGGCACCCTTCACACTCGAACGGGTCGACGATCTGCTCCTATACGCCACCGCCGGCGTCATCATCGGCGGCCGGCTCGGGCAAGTCCTGCTTTACGATCCGGACTTCTACTTTTCCAATCCGGCCGAGATCGTCAAGGTGTGGAAAGGCGGCATGAGTTTCCACGGCGCGCTCATCGCGACCGGCCTTCTGATCCTCCTCTTCGCGAGGCATTACAAGGTTTCCGCTAGGTCGGTGATGGACCTCTGCTGCGCTGCAGCGCCAATCGGCATCTTCTTCGGCCGTGTTGCGAACTTCATCAACTCGGAGCATTGGGGACGCGTGACCAACGCCGCAATCGGCATGGTATTCCCGAACGGCGGCCCAGACCCACGTCATCCCAGCCAGCTTTACGAAGCGGTGCTCGAAGGCCTCGTGATGTTCGCCATCATTAGGTTCGCGACCCACCGCATGCTCGCTTTGAAGCGCCCCGGTCTCGTTGCCGGCATCTGGCTCATTTGGTATGCAATCGCCCGCTCAATAAGTGAAATATTCCGCGAACCGGAACCCGGCCACATCCTGAACATCGGACCGTTCACCGCCGGACAGGTCTATTGCTTGCCGATGCTGCTGCTCGGCATTTATCTGGTGTGGACCGCGTACCGGCGGGAAGGCTCCGAAAAGGCAACCGTGTGATCGTCCTTCCGGATCCTCGTCGCGATACGCCCCTAGCGCTGCAGCTCAAGGAAAGTATCCGCCGCGACGGCCCGATGACCGTCCAAGCCTACATGTCGCGATGCCTCTGGGATCGCGAACACGGATACTATCGCAAGCCGGCTGTCCTCGGGGCCGCCGGCGACTTCATCACGGCGGCGGAGATCAGTCAGGTATTCGGCGAACTCATCGGTGTTTGGGCCGGTGTCGTTTGGCAGGGCGTGTTCCAGTCGCCCAATCCCATCACCATCGCCGAATACGGACCCGGACGCGGAACGATGATGCGCGACGCGCTCCACGCAGCCCGCGTCGTGCCGGGCTTCGCCAGCGCCGCGCGCGTCCATCTCGTCGAAGCCAGCGCCGCTCTGACCGAACTGCAGAATGCAACGTTGGCCGATTTCCCCGGCAATCTCACGCGCGGCGGCGAACTCGATGCCTTCACCCCGCCGGCGATCATCTTTGCCAACGAGTTCCTTGACTCCTGGCCCGTCGCCCAGTGGATCAAGACGGCGGACGGATGGCGCATCAAGGGCGTCGTGCTCGACGGCGACGGTAACCTGCAATTCGGACCCATCGACGGCGATTGTCCGCGAGAGGCGTTCGAAGCACTTCTTCCGGATGCTCCGCCCGGCGCCGTCATCGAAACGCAACGGCTCGACCAGTTCGCCGAGGCGCTTCAGGAGTTGGCGCGGCGAGGCCCGATTGCATTGCTGATTATCGACTACGGTCACACGACGCCGGCGGCGGGCGACACGTTGCAGGCGGTTCGCCGCCACGCTTACGAGTCGCCGTTGACCTCGCCGGGCGAAGCGGACTTGACGGTCCACGTCAATTTTTACGATCTTGCCTCGACACTGCACCGCGCCGGGCTGGCGCTCGATGGCCCCGTCATGCAAGCCGAGTTCCTCGGCTCGCTCGGCATCGTCGAGAGAGCCTCGCGATTGATGGCCGCAAACCCGAAACGTGCCGGTGAAATTGAAAGCGGTGTCGCGCGGCTCTTGGCGCCAAGCGGTATGGGCGCGCGCTTCAAGGTACTCGGCGTGCGTTCGCCGCAGCTGCCGCCGCTGCCCGGCTTCGGCGCGGCGGCGGGGCCGAATGCGTCGCCTGGACAGGGCTCGGGCGGCCGTTCATAACCGGCGTCATGCTTGCTCCGCTCGAAGCCGCAAACCTGACGAACCTGCCCGGTATTCGGCATGGCTTCTTCACTCGTCAGGGCGGCGTTTCAGAGGGCCTCTACGCCAGCCTCAATTGCGGTCTCGGCTCAGGTGACGACGCGTCACCGGTGCTTGAAAATCGCCGCCTCGTCGCACGCCATCTCGGCGGCAGCAGCGACGGCGTCACAACTCTCTATCAAGAGCACGGAACGACGGCGCTCGAGGTTTCCGGCGCGATCGCGCGAGATATGCTGCCGCGTGCCGACGCGGTCATCTCGAGAACGCCGGGGCTCGTCATCGGCGTGCTGACGGCCGATTGCGCCCCGGTGCTGCTGGCTGATCCCGTAGCGCGCGTCGTCGCAGCCGCACACGCCGGTTGGCGCGGCGCAGTCGACGGCATCATCGAGAGTGCGGTTGCCGGGATGGAACGTCTCGGCGCAAAGCGCCAGCGCATCAGCGCCGCCGTCGGCCCATGCATCGGCCCGGTTGCCTACGAGGTTGGACCAGACTTTGAAACGCAATTTTTGGCGAGCGATGCCGACAGCCGCCAGTTCTTCTCACGCCGAGACAATGCCGACCGTCCGCATTTCGATCTGCCCGCCTTCGTTGGCCGGCGCCTCCGCGACGCCGGAATCGGTAGCGTGGTCGGCCTTTCGCCCTGCACGTACGAGAACGAATCGCTTTTCTTTAGCTACCGACGCAAAACGCATCGCCAAGAGCCCGATTATGGCCGTCAAATCTCCGCCATTGTCGTGGCTTAACCGCACAATCCACAGGCACGTCACGTGCGAGGCCAGCATTTGGCGGACTAGACACACTTTCATCGGGCTGCCATCTGGACGGGCAGAGCCAGGCTGATCTAGAGGGTTGAGGGTCAGTTCCGGTAGTTTGTAAGGGAGAGTTCAGGCCGCGGGGTAAGGTATGCCGGCCGCCGGGAAGCTGCGGTTGGAAAAGGGGGACGTCGACGTGACGACCTTATACTCTGCTCGTGTGCGCGAGCGCAGAACGTTGTCTTGGACGACCGGTTCGACATTTTTGATGTCGTTCGTCGCCTTGGCACTCGCGGGCTGTGGATCAGGCTCAAACATTCTTGGCGGCGCCGGTTCGTCAGGGCCGCAAGCCACACTCACACAATCACAGACGCAACCGGCCGCGGTGAAGACCGCAAAAATCCAGATCGCGCCTGTGATCGGATCGCCCGATAACGTCGCGCGGGATCTCCAGACGCAGCTTGCTTCGGCGATCGGCAATCGCGGCATGACCGTCGCGACAGCAGCGAACGCGTCGAGCGAATACGTCGTACGGGGCTACATCGTCGCGGCGCGCGAGAAGACCAAGGCAAAAATCTCCTACATCTGGGACGTCACGGATCAGTCGGGCAAGCGCGTCCACCGCATCACCGGCGAAGAGGTTGCGGTCGGGGCTGGAAAAGACCCGTGGGCTGCCGTCACGCCAGAGGTTGTCCAGCGCATCGCCGACAAGACCGCGACGCAACTGGCAACTTGGCTTCCGGGCGCCGGCGGCACTCCTGTCGCCGCCAATTCGACGCCTGTAGTCGGCGAGCGAAGCGCAACGGAAACAAAATCGGCTGCAGCAGCTGCCGCAACTAACGCCGCTTACCAAACGGCCGTGAACGCACCGCCTCAGCAGGCAATAGCTCCGACGACCGGCAGCATCGCAACTTCGGGACCGATTACGGCTCTGGTGCCGACAGTAACGGGCGCTCCGGGCGACGGGGGCGGTGCATTGACTGCGGCTATTCAGCGTGAGCTGACGAAGAATGGCGTTTCGCTGGCCAGCATGCCCAACCCTCAGTCGTACAAAGTCGAGGGTAAAGTCGCGATGGGCCAGGGCAAGGACGGCAAACAGCCGATTCAAATCGATTGGAACGTCCTCGATCCGGCAGGCAAAAAACTTGGCACGGTGTCTCAGAAAAATGAAGTGCCGCAAGGTTCGCTCGACGGCTCGTGGGGCAAAACGGCGGACGCCGCTGCCGCCGCGGCTGCTCAGGGCATCATTAAACTGTTGCCCGCCAAGAGCACAAATTAAGCAATCCGCCAGTTGAGCGAGTCCGCTACATATTGGCATCCTGCAATCTGGGCCCGGACGGTTGAAACGTCCGGGCCCAATTGCTACAAGCCGCGCATAAGGGAGTTCTCGGAGCGCATATGCCTTTCGATGCCAAAGGTGACGACGCCCGAAACACAGACGGCCGAGGAAAGCTGGACGTGAAAATCGTCGCGGGTAACAGCAATCGGCCTCTGGCAGAAGCGATCTGCGCGCACGTCAAGCTGCCGATCACCAAGGGCCAGGTGAAGCGCTTCGCCGACATGGAAGTCTTCGTCGAGATTCAGGAGAACGTCCGCGGCCAGGATGTCTTCGTGATTCAATCGACGTCGTTTCCGGCCAACGACAATATGATGGAGCTGTTGATCCTGATCGATGCGCTGAGGCGTTCTTCCGCGCGGCGCATCACGGCGGTCATTCCCTACTTCGGCTACGCACGCCAGGACCGCAAGCCCGGCCCGAGAACTCCGATCTCAGCGAAACTCGTCGCCAACCTGATCGAGCGCGCCGGAACCGACCGCGTGCTTACGCTTGACCTGCACGCCGGTCAGATACAGGGCTTCTTCGATATTCCGACCGATAACCTCTTCGCCGCTCCTGTAATGACGCGCGATATCGAAGAGCAGTTCGGTAACACCGATGATGTTGTTGTCGTCTCGCCGGACGTCGGCGGCGTCGTCAGGGCCCGCGCCCTCGCCAAGCGCATCGGCGCCCCGATCGCGATCTGCGACAAGCGTCGTGAGCGGCCGGGCGAGAGCGAGGTGATGAACCTCATCGGCGACGTCAGGGGCAAACGCTGCATCCTGATCGACGACATCGTGGATTCCGGTGGCACGCTGGTGAACGCCGCCGAGGCCTTGTTGAAGAACGGCGCCACCGAAGCGACAGCCTACATCTCGCACGCGGTCCTATCGGGTGGCGCGGTGAGCCGCATTCAGAGTTCCCGGCTCAAGTCGCTCGTTATCACGGACTCGATCATGCCGACGGAAGCGGTCAAAGCCGCCAAGAACATCCGCGTCATCTCGATCGCACCGCTGATCGGCGAAGCCATCATGCGCACCAGCCGCGAAGAGAGCGTCTCGAGCCTCTTCTATTAAGAGTCGATCTTCGCGTGGCGGCGCGCCTCGCCCGTTACGCCGCCGCACACGCGGCACAACGGCCGCGCAGTTCGAGCGTCATGCTGCGGACCTCGAAGTCGTTTTTCTTGGCCCACGTCTGCAGCGTCTTGATGGCGCTTGCGCTATCGAACTCCTCAACCGTCCCGCAGGCATCGCAGATGGCAAAAACCGCCTTGCCGGGATGATGCGGATGGTTGCAGGCAACAAACGCGTTGAGACTTTCCAGTCGGTGCGCCAAGCCGTCTCCGATCAGCCTCTGCAACGCCCGGTAGACCGTCGGCGGAGCGCTAACGCCCTTGGCGCGAACCTGCTCAATCAGCTCATAGGCGCTAACGGGGCGGCCGACACCGCGCAGCGCTTCCACTATGATTTTGTCCTGATCGGCCGCGGTGCGGCGCTTCGGGGGCTTTCGGGTCATGGTCTAACGGCATCTCCGAGGCCGGAATTTGCGGCCTCAGTCAGAGGGGTGAACGGCGATGTCGCCCTTAATATGCTGATTTCCAGTGCGACTTTCCAGCCCGACCGCAAGTTCAAGGCGGCTTGTCCCGCCTCAAGGCCCGTTGCATGGGCGATAAAGCCCAGGTATACACCGGCCATCTCATGAAGACATTCCTGAGACGCCGCCCGGCACCCTTGGAGGCCGGCTTGCGGCTTTTGGCTCGTCTGATTGGCAGACGAGCCTTAAAACCCGGAGACGATGCCATGTCTGAGCTGATTTCGCTCAAGGCTACGGCGCGCCCGCGTGCAGGCAAGGGGGCCGCACGCCAAGCTCGCCGCGAAGGAAACGTGCCCGCCGTCATTTACGGCGACCAGAAAACCCCTGAAACGATCAACCTCGAATATAACGCGCTGTGGAAGCAGGTCCTCAAGGGCCAGTTCACATCGACGGCATTCGAACTCGATGTCGAGGGCAAGAAGCATATCGTGCTCGCCCGCGACGTTCAGCTCGATCCGGTGCGCGATATTCCCCTCCACGTCGATTTCCAGCGCGTCGGCAAGGACGGCATCATTCGCGTAGCTATCCCAGTGCACTTCGTCCACGAAGCGCTGTCGCCGGGCCTGAAGCGCGGTGGCGTCTTGAACATCGTGCGCCACGATATCGAAGTTTTCTGCCCCTACGACAAGATCCCGCAATTCTTCGAAGTCAGCCTCGAAGGCCTTGAGATCGGACGCTCGATCCACGTTTCGGCATTGAAGCTTCCCGAAGGCGTGTCACCGGTCATCAAGAACCGCGACTTCACGATCGCGACGATCGCCGGCGCACTGAAGGGCGAAGAAGAAACGACGACCGCTGCCGCAACACCGGAAACCGGGGCAGCAGCCGCACCTGCAGCCGATGCCAAAGGCGCAACACCTGCCGCCGGAGCCAAGGCACCTGCAGCCGGAGGCAAGGCCCCAGCCGCCGCGGGCAAGGCTGCCGCAGCACCAGCTAAGGCAGCCGCACCAGCTGCGAAGCCAGCCGGAAAGAAGTAACAACAGACCCGGCGCAATTTTCAGATTGCGCCGGTCTTTGCCCGAGGCTGGACGCTTCCGGCCACCGGGCCCTCCGACCGGCTCGCCGGAGGCTACGAAGACGAACTATCTCATCACGCCCGGCGACTCCCCTTCGGGGATCCTACCACCGGGCCCGCGCCTTCCGGCCGGCTCGCCGGAGGCGAGTCGGAAGGCGCAAGCAAAATGAAGCTCTTCGTCGGCCTCGGCAATCCCGATGAGAAACACCGCGCCAACAGGCACAACGTCGGCTTCATGGCGGTCGATCGAATTGCCGAACGCCACGGCTTCGGCCCTTGGCGCAAGAAATTCCACGGCGTCGTTTCAGAAGGCACGATCGGCACCGAGCGCATCACGCTCTTGAAACCCGAAACCTATATGAACGATAGCGGCCGCGCCGTCGGCGATGCGCAGCGCTTTCTCAAAATTCCGCTGTCGGACGTCTACGTTTTCCACGACGAGCTCGACCTCGCCCCCGGCAAGGTGAAAGTCAAAGCTGGCGGCGGCAACGCCGGCCACAACGGGCTGCGCTCGATTTCGGCTCACATCGAGAATGACTACAAACGCGTCCGGCTCGGTATTGGCCATCCGGGCTCGAAGGACGCCGTCGTTTATTACGTGCTGAACGATTTCGCGAAATCCGAGCGCCCCTGGCTCACGGCACTGCTCGACGCCGTCGCCGACGCGGCACCCTACCTTGCCAAAGGCGAGGATGACCGCTTCCTCAGCGACATCGCGCGCCTAAGCCAGGGCGAACCGGACCGCGATCCCGCCAAGCACAAAGCCGCCCCCGATGCCGAAGACCGCTCCGGCGGCGCTAAAAAGCCGGCCGCAACGGCACACCCGTCCGGCGAACGGTCGTCCAAACGACAATCCGCACTCGCGGAAAACTTGAAAAAGTGGCTAGGTGCGCGAAAGTCCGGCGACGACGGCTCGTAATGCGATGGCCGGCGTTGGGGAACGGGGCGGGTCAGTCCATGTCTGATGTTCGGCAAGATACGCATTCCGGTTGGCGCGGTTCCTTTTTTGGCGCGCGCATGCAAACCGCGATCGGTGTGCTGGTGATGCTCTTTGCGTTCAGCGTCTTCGGCTTCGTGATCAGAGACGCAATTGTCTCGAACAGCAAAGACAAGACCGGCGCCAAGCGCATTATCGCCACGCGCTGGAACGAGCGCACGCTCGTCTTTCCGATCGAAGGCATCGACAGGTCAAACCGGCACGTGGTTTTCGACGTCGTTGTCTTGACCAAGGATTACGGCTGGGTGCGCGGCTCGACAACCGAACTTGAAAAAGGCGAACGTCGCCTTTCGCCCGACGAAATTCAGAACGAGGTGTTGGCGCCGCAGCTTCGCAAGGGCCTCAGCTCGGCTCGCGCACTCATCGCTGTGGGTCTCGCAAGCCAGGAGGGCGACGTGGCGCGCGAAGAACAGCGCGGCGGCCTGAGAGCCATTCGAACGGCGGAACTACTGCGCGGCGCCGTCGGCCCAGCGATCCCGATGTGGACGCTGAACCTCGGGCGCTATCTCGAGCCTTGCGTCGAGTGCGAGGACGCCGACACCAGCTGGCAGCGCCCATTCATCGTCATCGCCGTTCGCCGGACCGACAACGGTGCAAATATTTCCGAAGCACTCGCCGATGCCATGTCGGACACGCAAAACCTGCCGAGCCCGTCGCGCTACTCGGCGTTCGCCTTCGCCAAGTTCACGAAGTGAGTTATAGGGCCGCAGAAGCCGCATGTTCGGCTTCACAAGGCCGCCGGGCTCGCTTACCCCATCAACTCAACTTAACCGGATGATCCCCCACACATGGGCTTCAAATGCGGCATCGTCGGCCTGCCGAACGTCGGCAAGTCGACCCTCTTCAATGCGCTGACGCAAACGGCAGCGGCCGAGGCGGCCAACTATCCCTTCTGCACGATCGAACCGAACGTCGGCGAAGTCGGCGTCCCTGATCCGCGCCTCGACACGCTGGCCAAGGTCGGTAAGAGCGCCGAGATCATTCCGACGCGGCTGACGTTCGTCGACATCGCCGGCTTGGTGCGCGGCGCGTCGAAAGGTGAAGGGCTCGGCAACAAATTCCTTTCCCATATTCGCGAGGTCGATGCCGTCGCCTATGTGCTGCGTTGCTTCATCGACGAAGACGTGACGCACGTCGAAAACCGCATCGACCCGCTGGCCGACGCCGACGTCGTCGAAACCGAATTGATGCTGGCCGATCTCGAAAGTCTCGAAAAGCGTGCCTCGCAGATCGAGAAAAAAGCAAAGACCGGCGATAAGGATGCCAAGGCGCTATTCGCCGTCATGGAGAAACCGCTTCTACTGTTACGCGAGGGCAAGCCCGCGCGATCGGCGCAAATAACGCCGGAAGAGATGCCGGCGTTCCGGGCGCTGCAGCTGTTGACGTCGAAGCCGGTCGTCTACGTCTGCAACGTCGAAGAGAGTGCCGCGGCCGAGGGAAATGCCTTTTCCAAGCAGGTCGAGGAACGCGCCAAGGCCGAAGGCGCTGCCGTCGTCATCATTTCGGCGAAGATCGAAAGCGAGTTCTCAGGGCTCGCAGCGGAAGATCGCGACGCATTTTTGAACGAGATGGGGCTCAAGGAGCCGGGCCTCAATCGGCTGATCCGCGCCGGCTATGCACTTTTGGATCTCGTCACCTACTTCACCGTCGGCCCGAAAGAGGCGCGCGCCTGGACGATCACGCGCGGCACGAAGGCACCGCAAGCCGCCGGCGTCATTCACACCGACTTCGAGAAGGGCTTCATCCGAGCCGAGACGATCGCATACCAGGATTACGTTGCCGGAAATGGTGAAGCCGGCGCCAAAGATGCAGGTAAGATGCGGCTCGAAGGCAAAGACTACGTCGTCCAGGACGGCGACGTCATGCACTTCCGCTTCGCGAACTAGGACGCATAACGATGAGCGATGAACTTCCCGACCGGCTTTGCAACGACCCCAAGAGCCCGCATTTCAACGAAGAAATTCTCAAGCGGGAAGTAGGCATCCGGTTCAACGGCGTCGAGAAAACGAACGTCGAAGAGTATTGCATCAGCGAGGGCTGGATTCGCGTCGTTGCAGGCAATGCGAAGGATCGCGCCGGAAACGCCATGACCATCAAGCTCAGAGGCAAGGTCGAGCCTTTCTTCAAGGGCGAAGCTTAGCGAACGTCACAGGGCGCCGTTAGTTATCCTGGCCCTTCTGCCCGTACGTTTTGAATTTCTCGACGTTGCGCGTCATCTCAGCGTCGTCGAGAAGGTGCGGCGCACCGCCAAGTGCCAGAAGCTTATAATATTGCTCCGCCAGAACCTCGACTTCGAACGCGAGTTCGAGCGCTTCCGACAGCGTCGCGCCGAGCGCAATCTGCCCGTGATTGGCCATCAGGCAGGCGTTGCGTTCCTGCAGACCTCGGGCGACGTGGCGCGCCAGCTCCTCCGTTCCGAACGTCGCGTAGGTTACGCACGGAATGTCTTTGCCGCCTGCAACGGCGACCATGTAATGAAACGCCGGTATCGGCTTCTGCGCACAGGCTAGAACCGTCGCATACGTCGAATGCGTGTGCACGAGGGCATGTGCGTTCGGTCGCGAGCGATAAACGCCAAGATGAAAATGCCATTCGCTCGACGGCTTCAATTGGCCGCCCGGAACACTGCCGTCGGCCGCGACGAACACGATGTCATCGGGCTCGGTATCCTCGTAGCGTTGCCCCGATGGCGTGATCAGCATGCCGTCCTTGAACCGGCACGAGACGTTGCCGGAGCGTAGCGGCGAAAGGCCAGACCGGTTCATCGCCAGTGCCGTGGCGACGATGTCTTTCCTTAGTGCCTTCTCACTCGGCCGTTTTGCTTTTGTCATGCGGCGGCGCTTTTCTTTTCAGGGTAAAGCGACAGAAGTCCTTGCCGCGATGCCGCGCAAACGCCGCGCTCTGTGATCAGACCCGTCACCAGTCGCGCCGGAGTTACGTCGAAGGCCGGATTTCGCGCTGGTGTTCCTTCAGGAGAAATCGCGACGGACGCGATGTCGCCATTCGACAACCGGCCCTGCACGTTCAACACCTCGTCGGCGCCGCGTTCTTCGATCGGAATGTCGGCGCCCTTCTCAATGCTCCAGTCGATCGTCGAATAGGGTAGCGCGACG
Organism: Hyphomicrobium sp.; assembly: GCF_035572195.1. GTDB lineage: Bacteria > Pseudomonadota > Alphaproteobacteria > Rhizobiales > Hyphomicrobiaceae > Hyphomicrobium_B. Next base: position 12,026 of record NZ_DATNBA010000003.1, read on the forward strand.
TAGAACGGCACGGCGTTGTCGTGCGCCGCAAGCGCTTTGAGATACGTGCCGATCTTGTTCGCGACGTCGCCGCCCGCCGTCACGCGATCGGTCCCGACGATGACCAGATCAACATCGTCGCGTTGCATGAAGTGCCCGCCCGCGTTGTCTGCGATGAGGCTATGCGGCACGCCGTGCTGCAGCAGCTCGAACGCGGTCAACGCCGCGCCCTGATTACGCGGCCGTGTTTCATCGACCCAAACGTGGACCGGAATTCCCGCGTCGTGTGCCTGGTAGATCGGCGATGTCGCCGTGCCCCAATCGACGCAAGCCAGCCAGCCGGCATTGCAGTGCGTCAGGATGTTGACGGGACGGCCATCTTTTTTCTCAGCCAAATCCTTGATCAGCGCGAGCCCGTTGAGCCCGATGTGCCGGCACATCTCGACATCATCTTCTGCGATCGCGCCCGCCCGAGCGTAGGCGGCAGCGACGCGGGCGTTGACAGCCAAGGGCGCGAGCGTCGCCCGCATGTCTTCGAGCGCCCAGCGCAAATTGACCGCGGTCGGCCTTTGCACGGCGAGAAATTTCACGGCATGGTCGAGCGCCGCATCAGATGCGTCGGCTCGCATCGCCAGCGCTACGCCATAAGCCGCCGTCACGCCGATCAGCGGCGCGCCGCGCACCTGCATCGACTTGATCGCATGCGCCGCATCCTCGACCGTTCGCAACGTCACGCGGTCAATCTTATGCGGTAGCAAAGTCTGATTGAGAATGCCGACCGACCAGCCGTCTCGCTCCAGCCAGATCGTCCGCGATGGCACGCCGTCAAGCTTCATAGCTGACCTCCGCCGATGACTTCGTGAACGAGACGATCTCGCCCGCGGCTGCCTCCGCTCGCGTTTGAAGCAGCATGTGAGCCCCTGGAATGACGACCATCCTCGCGCCGCCCTTGGTGATAATGGCATTTTGCATAGACTTTTTTGGAACCAGCCAATCGTCGCGCCCGTGGAGCGCGAGGACGGGACAGCGCAGCGCCCCGAAGTCGTCTCTCACATCCACGTCCGCCATCGCCCTGAAACGCGCCGCCCGCAAGGGCCTCGGGATCGTCCGGACGATCTCGTCGATTCTCCTGGTCAATTCGGCATCGCCATAGGGGCCAATCAGTATAGCATTCCTGATCTTGGCGGGCGTCGCCATGGGGTCGACGTTTGCCGCCCTCCGAATGAGCCAGCTGGGCCACGGATTTTTGACGAACGTCGCCGCAAGCACGATGCCCTTGATCTGCTCGCCAAGCTGCTTCGCGACGCGAACCGCAACCGGACCGGAAAACGACTCGCCGAGCAAGAAAACCTTCCGCTTGCCAATCGCATTGCGGACAAGCTCGGTATATCCGGCATACCCCAATGTCGGGTCTGGCGGATAGCGAACGATGCTTACGTTCAGATCTTCCGTAAGAAATGGCGTGACCCAGTCAAATAAGTCTCCTGTGCCATCGAGGCCCGGCAGCAGAACAATCTCTGGTGCATTGGCCGCCATGGTCAGATTGGTTGCGGCCCCCGCATCGGAATCTGCAGCGTCGCTTCAAGCCCGCAGCCGGCGCATTTAAGCACGTACCACTCCGAATAGGGGCGAGCCGATTGGTCGATGATTTCGAGCCCCGCCGCGGCGCAGACCGGACAATTGCAGGGTGCATCGGGATCGGCCCGCCACGCGGCAACGCAAGCCATCGCCTCCGCTATCCGTTCCATTGGCAAACCGACTGTCACGCTAATGTCCTCCGAAGGCTACCAGCGCATGACTTTGAATGTCGAGCGCGCCTAGCCGCTTCATGCCGCCTAGATCGGGCAGATCGACGATGAACGTCGCACCGACGATGGTACCGCCTGAGCGCCGAACAAGTTTAACGGCCGCTTCCGCCGTGCCGCCCGTTGCAATCAGGTCATCTACGATCAGCACGCGCCAGCCCTTCTCGATCGCGTCTTCATGGATCTCGATCACGTCAACTCCGTACTCGAGCGTATACTCCTGCCCGATCGTCTTCCACGGCAGCTTTCCCTTCTTGCGGATCGGAATGAAGCCACATTCCAAACGGTCGGCGATAGCGCCGCCCAGGATGAAGCCGCGCGCCTCGATGCCGACCACTGCGTCGACTTTCTCGTCTTCGAACGGCTTCGCCATGCTTTTGATGGCCTTTTTCAGGCCTTTCGGATCCGCCAGCAGCGTCGTGATATCCCGGAACATGATCCCGGGTCTCGGGTAGTCTGGGATCGTCCGGATGAGGTCTTCGAGATCTTTCAAGTGCTGCACTCCCGCCCAATTGACGGCGCAAAATAGCAATAACTCTCGCGTCTAGGTAGCTGTACCACAGCGCTGATGTAGCGGATGATTTAAGGCCATCGGCAGACGAGCTTGCGTAAGGGACATCGAGATGGCAACTCAAGGCCAGGGCGCGGCTGTCGATCTGGATTTCGGTCTGTTCTCGGATGAATCGTCCGACGACCTGCCGAGAACGTTGCGCCGCGAGAAGGAAGCGAGAGCCCGAGAAGCACGCGAACGCGCTGCTCAGGAGCGCGCCGCAGCCCCCAGCCTGTCGACGGGCTCGGACGATTATTCCGGTCCCCGGCCGCAAGTCTACCGTTCGGCCGACATTGAACCGCGTGGCGACGATCATCCGCCTCCCGCCACGGTCCGCCGCTTCGACGTACCCTTCGTGCACCTTGTGACATTTTTTATGAAGGCGGTGCTGGCGGGAATTCCTGCCCTCATCTTGCTCGGCGTCATTCTTTGGTTTGCCGGCGCACTGGTGCAATCGCTGTTTCCCGCATTGATCAAAATGAAAATTCTGATCGGCTTCGGCTGACGAGCGCCGTCATTCCCCCCGGTCGCTTCAACTTGTAGACGCGACCCGGCGAGTCGCGTACGCCGGGAAGGTGCCGTCACGATCCGGGGGGAAACATGAAACGCACCGCTTTCACAGTCGCCGCGCTTGCCGTTTTTGCTGCAGCATCGATATCGGCAGCTGCTGACGATACCGGCGGTGCCAGCATGCACGATCTTCATAAAGAAGGTGGTCGCACCTGCATGGTTGATCACCTTCATGCCGGCACTGCCGAAGGAAAGACCAAGGCCGCCGCTAAGTCTGCGGCCATCAGGGAATGGTACGCCTACACGGCCGGTGAATACGGCTCGGACTGGGCAAGCTGGGGAAAGTCGGCCGCCAAGAAAGTGACGTACGCCAAAGCCGATGCCGGCTGGAGCGCCACCGTCGCGTCGCGCCCTTGCAAATAGCCGTCCGCGACTAGGAGATTTCCTCGGTCACCTTTTGCCACTTGGCCAGCCGCTACCCGAGGACGCGCCCTGCGACGGCATCGAGCTTCTTCAGGACCTCAGGGTCGCGCGCTTCCACAGGCGTGATGACAGCCACTTCGAGTGCACGGTCCGATCCAATCGGACAGGCCGGATGTTCGCGCGGAAAATCACGCGCCAGGCGCCCCACCAGCCGCTGCGCCTTCTCGGTATTGTTCTTCATCACGGCTAGAATGGCGGCGACGTCGACGTCTTCGTGGTCATCGTGCCAGCAATCGTAGTCCGTCACCATAGCGACGCTCGCGTAGCAAATCTCGGCTTCGCGGGCGAGTTTCGCCTCCGGCATGTTCGTCATGCCGATCACATCGCAATTCCACGACCGGTAGAGATTGCTTTCGGCGCGAGTTGAAAACTGCGGTCCCTCCATTGCGAGATACGTGCCGCCGGAATGAACCTTGACTTTCTCCGCCTTCGCGGCCTTTTCGAGTGCCTTCACGAGCAGCGGACTGACTGGATCGCCCATGGCAACATGCGCCACGCACCCCTTTCCGAAAAATGATGTCTGACGCGCAAACGTGCGATCGATGTACTGATCGGGCAGAACGAAATCGCCGGGCTTGTATTTCTTTTTCAGCGATCCGCAGGCCGAGACCGAGATGAGATCGGTGACGCCGGCGCGCTTCAAGACATCGATATTGGCGCGGTAGTTGATGCCGCCCGGCGGCAGTTTATGCCCGCGACCATGACGCGGCAGGAACCGGATTTGAAGTCCGTCGATCTCAGCAAAGAGAACATCGTCCGAGGGCAATCCCCACGGACTTTCGACGTGCCGCCACTCCGGTTCGGAAAGCCCCGGCAGATTGTAAAAGCCGCTTCCCCCGACGATACCGAGAACAGATTCCGTCATGCACTACCTCAAGCTGGTCATTCGCGCGGCGTAAATGACATCTGTTCAATTGAGAGCAAAAATTCCGCAACGGCGCAACTCGACGGAATAACGCAATACGCGTCCCGCACCGAAAACGTCCCAGTACCAAAGTATGACAGCAATACACCTTACCCGCGAATTTGCGCAGCTCAAGATATTGAGTGGGCTATAGTTCGCGCCTCCGGGGCCTGCCGTCACTGAACGACGCGATATCACATGGTGATCGAGGAAAGGTGAAACCCATGAATCTCGTATCAATGATCATGCAGCTTCTCGGCCCGTCAATTATCAATCGCCTTGCAGCCAGTCTCGGGGCCAATCAGGGTCTCGTAGGAAAAGCAATATCTGCGGCGGTTCCAGCTATTCTTGCCGGTCTTACGAGCATGGCATCGCGGGGAGGTGGCGCGGCGCAGCTTTCGAACGCTGTCGCCAAACAAGACCCGTCGATCCTCAGTAATCTTGGCGACTTGATCGGCAGTCCCCAACAGCAAACCGTCGCTGAAAACGGCACGGACATTTTATCGTCACTGCTCGGCGGATCGTCGACGAATGCGCTCGCCGGCGCACTCAGCAAGTTCGCTGGTTTGAGTGGAGCGCAAGGCAGTTCACTGCTCGGCATGCTCGCGCCGGTCGTGCTCGGTCAGCTCGGCCAAGCGCAGAAAAGTTCGGCCCTCGATGCCGGAGGCCTGGCGAACCTTTTGAATAGCCAGAAGGACAATATCGCCAACGCGCTTCCGTCGGGTTTCTCGAAACTGCTCGGTGGCACCGGTATTCTCGACTCGTTGGGCGACAGATTGAAGACAAGTGTCGAACCGGCCCGGGCCACTGCCAGCCAGGGCCTTCCGCTCCTCAATAAGTGGCTTATGGCGATCGCGCTCGGCGTGCTCGGCATCCTTCTGCTCACGAGTTATGGCTGCAATCAGAAGACCACCGAAAAAGCCACTACGCCCGAAACCCCACCCGCCGCCACAACGCCGGCCGAAACTCCAATGAACGCCGATCTCAGCGGCACGACTTCAAAAGCGCTCGACGGCCTGACAACGGCACTCGCCGGCATCACGGATGAAGCAACCGCGAAGGCAGCCGTCCCACAGCTTCAGGACATCGCCAAGCAGATCGAAGATGTGAAAACCGCCGCGGCACCGCTTTCCGCCGACGCCAAAAAGCCGATCGCCTCGCTCGTGGCAAGCTCGCTTCCAATCATCACCGCAGCGGTCGAAAAGGCCGTTGGCATTCCGGGCGTCGCGGCAATCCTCAATCCAATACTGCAACCACTCGTCGCCAACCTCGAGGCGCTCTCAAAAGTCTGACGCTCTAGGCAACCGCATCAGCAAATAAAAAAGGCCCTGCAAGGGGCCTTTTTTTCATAGCTTTTGTCAGCGTTGGATTCAGTGCTTCAACGTCGACCAGATGCGCTTCTTGCCGAGGTAGAGAAGCCCCGTCGTGACGATCAGATACAGAATGACCTGCCAACCGATACGCTTGCGCTGATCGAGCGACGGATCGGCAGCCCACGACAGGAAGGCAACCACGTCGCGGGAATAGTTGTCCAGCGTCGGCGGCGTTCCGTCCTGGTAGGTCACGGCCCCGTCCGCGAGCGGCGGCGGCATGGCGATCTGATGTCCTGGGAAGGCCTTGTTGTAGTACTTCCCCTCGACCAGTTGGAATCCGGCCGGCGGGTCACTGAAATCGGTCAGCAGAGCGTAGACATAGTCGGCGCCGCCTTCCTGATAGCTCTTGAGGATGTCCCCTAGCATCAGGAATGGGTGAATCCACCAACTCGGATTGCGTTCGACACCCCGAGCCTTTGCAATCAACGACAGATCCGGCGGTAAGGCACCGTTCTGAGCGGCGCGGGCTTCGTTGTCATTGTGATAAGGACCGCGGATCGGGTCCGATAACAGCGGGGGACGCTCGAACATCTTGCCTTCAACGTTCGGGCCATCGGTGATCTGGTGCGGCCACTCGGCGGCAAGCTGCTTTACGGCTGGCTCGGGAAACTCCGGTCCGCCAGGCTGCACGAGGTTGCGAAACGAAAGCCGATCCAGCCCATGACAGTTGGAGCAGACTTCTTTGTAGACCTGGAAGCCGCGCTGCAGCTGAGCCTTGTCGAACTGGCCGGTGAAGCCTGAAAACGCCCACGGCTGACGTGCGATTTCCGGGTGACCCGCCTCCGCGGCCAATGCGGAACCTGAGATCAGCATCGCCGCAAGACTAGCGCCGAGAGCCTGAGCGAAACGCTTCATCATCGATCTCTCTCCTGTCAGCGCGCTTGTGGCGCAGCAGTCGCGCCTGACGGTAGCGCCGCCCCGTTTCTGCCGAGCACCGCCTCCGTTATCGAGCGCGGCAGTTTTTTGGGTGTCTCGAGCAGGCCGACGATCGGCATCACCACGAGGAAGTACAGGAAGTAGCAAACCGTGAAGATCTGGGCCCACGTTACGTACACCCCTTCGGCGGGCTTCGAGCCGAGATACCCCAGCGCCACGCAAGTGAATGCAAAGAACCAGAAGAACCATTTGAAGATCGGCCGGTACTTTGCCGAGCGCACGCGCGACGTATCGAGCCACGGCGAGAACGCCGTGATCAACACCGCCGAGAACATCGCGACGACGCCGCAAAGCTTGGCATATTGCCCGAGCGGGATGCCGAGGAACGAGCTCGTGAAGGCTCGCAGGATTGCGTAGAACGGCAGGAAATACCACTCCGGCACGATGTGCGGCGGCGTCACCAGCGGGTTCGCTACGACATAATTGTCGGGATGGCCGAGATAGTCGGGCACGAAAAACACGAACCAGGCGAACAGGATCAGAAACGCGAACAGGCCCACCGCATCCTTCGACGTCGCGTAAGGATGCATCGGAACGGAATCGCTCGGCTCCCTGATGTCGAGCCCCGTCGGATTGTTCTGGCCGGCCGTGTGCAGGGCCCAGATATGGAGGACGACGACACCCGTCAAAACGAACGGCAGCAGATAGTGAAGCGAGTAGAACCGATTGAGCGTCACGCCGGAGACCGAGTACCCGCCCCACAGCCACTCGACGATCGCGGTGCCAAGACCGTTATAAATCGTATCGAGCGCCGAAAAGAGGTTGGTGATGACCGTTACGCCCCAGAAACTCATTTGCCCCCAGGGAAGCGTGTAGCCCATGAAAGCAGTGGCCATCATCACCAGCAGGATGACGACGCCGAGAATCCACAGCACTTCGCGCGGTGCCTTGTACGAGCCGTAGTAGAACCCGCGGAACATATGGATGTAGACGGCGAGGAAGAACATCGATGCGCCGACGGAATGGAAATTCCGGATCATCCAGCCGTAATTGACGTCGCGGCGAATGCTCTCGATGGAGTTGAACGCTTCGGCGGCGCTTGGCTGATAGTGCATCGCCAGAATGACGCCCGTTACGATCTGGGCTACGAGGCAAAAACTCAAGATGCCGCCGAACGTCCAGAGATAGTTGAGATTGCGCGGCGTCGGAAAGTCGACGAACGATCCATGCATAAGGCGCGCGACCGGCAGCCGTTCATCCCACCATTTTCCCCAGCGCGAGGTCGGCACGTAGCTCGAAGTATGACCACTCATCGTAGCGAAGCTCCCTAGCCGATCTTAATCTTGGTGTCTGAGGTGAACGCGTAGGGTGGCACTTCGAGATTGCGCGGCGCCGGTCCTTTGCGAATGCGGCCGGCGGTGTCGTACTGCGAACCGTGGCAAGGGCAGAACCAGCCGCCGTATTCACCGCGTTCGTCACCCATGGCCTGACCTTTCGGAATGCAGCCCAAGTGCGTGCAGATGCCGACAAGAATGATCCAGTTTTCGTGGCCTTCCTTGGTGCGGTTGGCATCGGTCGCCGGCTCATCGACCGGCAAATCGTCGTTGCGCGCCAAGGCGTCGGGAAGATTTTTGACGTCGACGTTCACAGCCGACTCGATTTCCGCCTTCGTGCGGTTGCGGATGAAGATCGGCTTGCCGCGCCACATCGCGGTGATCGCTTGCCCTTCCTTGACCGGAGACAAGTCAATATCGACTGAGGAGAGCGCCATCGTACTCGCATCCGGGTTCATCTGCTGGATGAACGGCCACAGGAGCGAGGCTGCGCCAACGGCGGCAAACGCGTTGCCGGCGACCACAATGAAATCCCTGCGGTTCGGCTCTAAGGCGTCAGTGGTCACGGCTGCCTCCGGTTTGAAACGCTTGGGAGCGACTGTAAAAAGCTATGCCGGCTGGAGTGAGCCCCTGCTCCCTCAGTCCGGCCGCCCGACTCAAGATCCAGTAAATTTTTTTTACCCTCGCCGCCGTTCTGACAGCGTTTGGTCCGGCCCTCAAGGCCGCCCGCGTCCCAATACGGGAGGCAATTTGGCGCATCGGGAGAACTGGACAGCAGCGCACTGTGCAATGACGGTCCGCGATCATGCGTTTAGCGCTCTACCAGCCCGATATCGCCCAAAACACCGGGACGATCCTTCGCTTGTGCGCGTGCCTCGACGTTCCGGTCGATGTCATCGGTCCGACAGGCTTCGACATGAGCGACCGAACGTTGAAACGGGCGGCGCTCGATTATCTCGACCACGTCGATCTGACGCGCCACGCGAGCTTCGCCACGTTCATGGAGCAGCGCAACACGGCCAAGCCTTCTGGCGGACGGCTCATCCTTCTGACGACGCACGCCAGCATAGGCCATTGCGACTTTCAATTCAGCAAGGACGACACCTTGATGCTTGGGCGCGAAAGCGCCGGCTGTCCCGACGCGGTGCACGATTGTGTCGATGCACGCATTGCCATTCCGATGCGGCCGGGACTTCGCTCTCTCAACGTCGCCCTTGCCGCCGCGATGGTGCTCGGCGAAGCGCTGCGTCAGACAGACGGCTATCCACGATAGCTCCATGCTATAGCGCCTGTCGCAAACGTGACATGCGAATACGGCATCTCTCGGGGATCGTCCTTGACGGGGCCCGGCGAACCATGCCGCTCGACACGATCCTGGCAATCGCCGGCGCGGTCTCTGCGCTGCTTCTCGTCGCTGGCTTGCTCGCCGGCATTATCTCCGGAAAAAACAACAACACATGGCGCATCTGGCCGGCGCCGCCCGTCGGATCGCTGAAGAGTTTTGCCTTCTGGACGCTGTTCCGGACGCTGAATGTCGTCGTCCTCGTCTTGTCGATTGAACGCCTCGCGGCGACTCGGATTGTCGCCGACCCACTCGCGATACTGCGCTTGGGGTTCGCCGCGGCTTCCGCGGTGGCGGGCGCCGCCTATGTCTACGCGCTTTGGTCTCTCGGCCGCGAGGCGACGTACTGTCAGGCGAGCGGACTGGCGACCCGTGGTGTCTATCGGTGGACGCGCAATCCGCAGTACGCAACAGCCATCGCAGCGTTTGCCGCGCTCGGCGTCGCGGCGAGTGCTTGGCATGCGACGTCGCTCGCCGCCGCCCTTGTCGCCGTTTACGCGCTGATGGCGGTAGCGGAAGAACCCTGGCTCGAGGCGAGCTACGGCCGCGAGTACCTCGACTACAAGGCCGAAATCCCGCGCTTTTTCAATATTCTTCACGCTTGGACGGAACTGTCCGCCGTCGTGGCGCGGCAATTGCCGTTGTTTGCAGATAGCCGGCACGACAAGGGATAGCTGGTCAGCAGCCGGCTTATTCCGCCGCCTCGCGCGCCAGAAATCCGCCCGATTGGCGCTGCCACAGCTGCGCATAGAGGCCGCCCCGGTTCAAGAGCTCGGCGTGCGTACCTTCTTCGACGATCCGCCCTTCTTCCATCACAACCAGACGGTCCATCATCGCGATCGTCGAGAGCCGGTGCGCAATGGCGATGACGGTCTTGCCGCGCATTAGCGTCACCAGACTCGATTGAATCTCCGACTCAACCTCGGAATCGAGGGCACTCGTCGCCTCATCGAGAATGAGGATCGGCGCGTTCTTCAAAAGCACGCGCGCGATCGCGATGCGCTGGCGCTGTCCGCCCGACAACTTCACGCCGCGCTCGCCGACGTGGGCATCGTATGCCCGGCGTCCCTTCATGTCCTCGAGATCGGCGATGAAACCTACCGATTCAGCTTGGCGCGCAGCGGTGATGACGTCGGCTTCGCTGGCGTTCGGGCGGCCGTAAAGAATGTTGTCGCGGACCGAACGGTGCAGCAGCGACGTATCCTGCGTCACCATCCCGATTTCGGCCCGCAGGCTATCCTGCGTGACATGCGCGATGTTCTGCCCGTCGATCAGAATGCGGCCGGCCTCGACGTCGTAAAAACGCAGCAACAGGTTGACGAGCGTCGACTTGCCGGCACCCGAGCGGCCGACGAGCCCGACTTTCTCGCCCGGCCGAACCGTCAGCGACAGCGCCTCGAGAACACGCGGCGGAGCATCCGTCGAAGCCGCCCGGCCAGCTCCATAGTGGAAATGAATATGATCGAAACGGATCTCGCCGCGTGGCACCTTCAACGGCTGAGCGCCGGGCGCATCCTGCAGCAGGTTCGGCCGCGCGATCGTCTCCATGCCTTCGTGGACAATGCCGATGTTTTCGAAAACGTCGGCAATCGTCCACATCACCCAGCCCGACATCGCGACGATACGGATCACGAGCCCGCTGACGACGGCGATATCGCCGATGCTGACGTACTGCAGCGTCCAAAGCCAGATGGCCGCGCCGCAGGCCCCGACCAGCAGGCAGCCATTCAGTAGGTAGAGCGTCATCTCCATGCCCGTGATCAAGCGCAGCGACGCCTGCCATTTCGACATCTGATCCGTAAGCGCGGCGCGCGCATAGGCATCCTCGCGTTCGGCATGAGCGAAGAGCTTGACCGTCATGATGTTCGTGTAGCTGTCGACGATGCGGCCGACGAGCATCGAGCGGGCTTCGGACGCCTCCGTCGAGCGCGCCTTGATGCGTGGCACGAAATAGAAGAGCGCCAGCGTATACGCGGTCACCCACGCAAGAAGCGGGATCGTCAGCCGCAAATCGGCGGCAGCGAAAAGCAGCGCGGCTCCGAAAAACTGCACGCTCGCATACCAGAGCGCGTCGATCAGCTGGATGATGCTTTCGCGCAACGCCGTTCCGGTCTGGATGATCTTGTTTGCAATCCGGCCGGCGAAATCGTTCTGAAAGAATCCGAGACTTTGCCTGAGCACGTAGCGGTGTGTCTTCCAGCGGATGCCGGTCGTCACCGTCGGTGTCATCATCTGGTTCTTGATGAGATCGTGCGCCGTCGAGACTATTGGGCGCAGAATGAGGGCGACGGCCGCCATCAGCAGCAGCATCGTGCCGTGCTCGGTCATGAAGGTCGACGGATCGGTGCTTGTGCGCATCCGGTCGACGATCGAGCCGACGAACGCCATTAGCGCTACCTCGATAGACGAGCCGAGGAAGCCCGCGATCAGGAGCATGACGAAGAACGGCCAGAGCGGCTGTATGAAAAACCTGTAGAACGCGAAAAGCGTGTCCGGCGGGCGCGTCACCTCGCCGGCCGCGAACGGGTCGATACGCGTCTCGAACCAGGAAATAATGCGATTGAACATGGGCCTATAATACGCAAAGCCGGACGCAATCGCGAGACGGAGACCCGACTGCCGACGGTGACCGGATATTGATCGTGGATGCGGGTTAGGGCTAAGGGTCTTTTCCGTCAAAAACAAGACACGGTACAAAAATCTCCATGAACGCACCCGAAACGCCACTGGAAGAAAAAAAAGCGACCGCGCGCTCCTGGTTCGAGCACTTGCGACACGACATCGTCGCGGCATTCGAAAAGCTGGAAGCGGGCCTTCCTGAATCGGCGCCGCATGGCAGCGATGCGCCGGGCCACTTCGTCGTGACGCCGTGGGCACGCACCGATTATGCCTCGGGAGGTAGTGACGGCGGCGGCGGCGTAATGTGCATGATGCACGGTCGCGTTTTCGAAAAAGTTGGCGTTCATACCTCGACAGTCCACGGCGAATTCGCGCCCGAGTTCCGCAAGCAAATTCCAGGCGCCGAGGAAAGCCCGACCTTTTGGGCCTCCGGAATTTCAGTGATAGCCCACCCACGCAATCCCAACGTGCCTGCCGTTCATATGAACACGCGCATGGTCGTGACCAACAAGTGGTGGTTCGGCGGCGGCGCCGACCTGACGCCCGTTCTCGACAAGCGCCGCGTCGAGGGCGACGCCGACACGCTGGCTTTTCACTCGGCCATGTACGGCGCTTGCGCGGCTCACGCGATTGCCGACTACGCAAAATTCAAAACATGGTGCGACGAATACTTCTTTCTGCCGCATCGAAACGAAATGCGTGGCGTCGGCGGTATCTTTTACGATTATCTGACGCCCTCGGAACCAGACGGCGGCTGGGACGCCGCATTTGCCTTTACGCAGGATGTCGGCAAGGCGTTCCTCGGCGTCTATCCGATGCTGGTGCGTGGTAACTATGCGATGAGCTATTCCAACGACCAGCGCGAGGAGCAGCTCGTCCGCCGTGGCCGCTACGTCGAGTACAACCTCCTCTACGACCGCGGCACGACCTTCGGCCTCAAAACCGGCGGCAACGTCGAAAGCATCCTGTCGTCCATGCCCCCGGTTGTGAAGTGGCCGTGACCGTGCCGCCGAAATGCCGCGGCACGCCGGGGCTCGCGCCGCTCCGCCGCAGTTGTCACGCCGCAACGGCTTGCCACATGATCAGCAGTTCTTTACCCGCCAAAGCCGCCAACGTCCCGATATTTCAAACTCCAAGGAAATTGATATGGCTTCGCTTTTCGGGCCCTTGCAGGCCGGCGCATTCAAGCTGAGAAATCGCATCGTGCTCGCACCGTTGACGCGTTGCCGGTCGAGTGCCGGTCGTGTGCCGAACGACTTGATGCGCGAGTATTACGTCCAGCGCGCTTCTGCTGGTCTGATGATATCGGAAGCCACCTCGGTATCGGCTATGGGCGTCGGATATCCGGACACTCCGGGCATCTGGTCGGAAGAACAGGTCGGCGGCTGGAAACGCATCACGGAAGCCATTCATGCCGCCGGTGGCACGATCCTGTTACAGCTCTGGCACGTCGGTCGCGTTTCACATCCTGATTATCTCGGCGGCGCTTTGCCGGTTGCGCCGAGTGCCATAGCCCCGACGGGCCACGTAAGCCTGATGCGTCCGCTGCGCGATTATGTCGTGCCGCGCCCGCTCGACCTCAATGAGATTCCCGGCATTGTCGCGGAATATCGCCGTGGCGCCGAGAACGCCAAACGCGCCGGCTTTGACGGCGTCGAAGTACATGGCGCCAACGGCTATCTACTCGACGAGTTTCTGCAGGACAGCACCAACCTCCGCACCGACGCGTACGGCGGGTCGATAGAGAATCGTGCCCGCTTGATGCTTGAAGTCGTCGATGCCTGCATTGCCGTTTGGGGCGCAGACCGGGTGGGTCTGCATCTCGCCCCCCGAGGCGACGCAGTGTCAATGGGTGACAGCAATCCTCTCGCGACATTCGGATACGTGGCGCAAGCGATGGGCCGCCGCAAGATTGCGTTCCTTTGTACGCGCGAGAGTCAGGGGCCGGATTCGATTAGCCCTCAGCTCAAGAGGATGTTCGGCGGCGCGATGATAGCCAACGAGAAATTCACCAAGGAAACCGCCGAGGCCGCGATCGAGGCGGGAGTGGCCGATGCCGTCGCTTTCGGTCAGCTCTACATTGCCAATCCGGATTTGCCGGAACGCTTCAAGCTCGGTGCGCCGCTCAATAAGCCCGATTCGTCAACGTTCTACGCGCAAGGCCCCAAGGGCTACACCGACTATCCGGCACTGGCCCACGAGACGGTCTGACCGCCGTCAGCGCCCGGCGGCCCGCAGGCTCGCGGCGCGATCGAATGCTTCTGAGAATTCACGCGCTCCGGGCATCGTCATGCCATCGCCCATGCGCCGGTCGAGTTCGGCTTGAAGCTCAGATCCGGTGAGCCCGATTACCATTTTGTTTACGTAGTAGGCGCGCCGGTCGAAGAAGTTCGGCGTCGGCGCCCTCGACCCGGGTGTCTGCATCATTTCAAGACCGGTCATCGGGCCGGCCAAATTCATCAGTTCGATTTCAGCCCCCGAAAGCGAAGGGTGGCCGTGCTTCTCGGCGATGTCCTTCAGTGTCTTCAGCTTCATCGCCTGCAGCATCGGCCCGATATCGCTGTCAATGTTGATCGAATGCACGCCCATGCCAGGAGGCGTCTTGGCATACGCCCGATGCCGATCCCATTCGAAGGGCACGCGCTTGCAGTTTGCATACATCCTCTTCATCACGGCGATCTTGTGCTTCAGCAAAGCAATGCGCTCAGGCGTGTTGTCCCGCTCGTGGAGCTTCTCGTTCAGACGAGCAATAAACGTCGTGCCGCTTCGAGAAACCTCGTTTACCGAATTGGCGTCGAGCAACTGCGCATATCCAAGGGCGCTCGAAATCGGGCGTCCCCCTTTATTTGAGGGATGGACTCCGGATTGCATGTCGTATGTACCGACGCCGCCCGTTTCGAGCGCATAAACGCGCACAACTTCTTCCTTAGTGAGCCCAAGCGCTGATGCCTCCTCGGCATAGCGCAGCTTGAACTCTTTCTCGGACACGCGCTCGGGCGTAAAGTTGTAGACGCGCTTCGCCGCGGCCAAATAATCGGCGACCGTTGCAAGCTCTCTCGTTGGCTCAGGGCTCTCCTGCTTCTGAACTTCAAGGAACTGATTGTATTTCTTGGCGAGCTCCCCGGCTAGATTCGGGCCTTTGTATTTGGGAGGGAAACTCATCACGTAGTCGTCCGCATCGAACGGGACTTTGGCGGAACGCTTTTGCCGCCGTACACGCCGTTTTGATTCGATGGCATCCCAATAGGTATCGAGTTGGCGATCGTATGAGTGCCGCGCCGTTTTCCAATCCTGAAATGCGTCGAGTTCGGTCTCCGACAGCGAGGTCAGAAAATCGATCGTGGAAATGGCGTGAGCAGGCCGCATCCCGCCGAACCAGAGAAGCGCAAGGATTAGCATCCAAAGGCTTAGCCCACGCCCCGGCATCCGCCTGTTCGCCAGGCGCGGTCGCAGTTTGCAAGGGATGTCGGTACAAAGTTGCGGCACAATTTAACCGTAGCGTGATTCAGGAGCGTTCGGCCACCCTGTCGTGCCGCGCTTCGACTTCGGTTATGATCTCGAAATGAGCCCTCTTTCCGCCACGAATGTGACGACGCCTGCCCTTAGTGCGTCTGAGTTCGAGAGATTGGCCCGTTCGCGCCTCTTTCAATCTCCCCCAGCGCTCGACGCGCCAATAGCGCCGGGCGACGATGATCTCGATGGTCGCGCCGCCTCGTTTCCCACAGACCTCACAGCCGCGGCCGTGCTCGTGCCCGTCGTTGCCGGTTCTGCCCTCAGCTTGATTTTGACTGAGCGGACGGAACACCTGTCCTCGCATGCCGGGCAGATCGCCTTCCCTGGCGGCAGAATCGAATCGCATGATGCGACACCGCTCGAAGCAGCGCTTCGCGAAGCTCACGAAGAGATCGCTCTTGATCCGGCATTCGTCGAGCCGCTCGGCTATCTCGAAACCTACCGCACCGGAACAGGCTTCATCATTTCGCCCGCCGTCGCGTTGGTGCGCCCCGGCTTCAAGTTGACGCCCAACCCGGCTGAGGTCGCAGACGTTTTCGAAGTGCCGTTGGCTTTTTTGATGAGCGAGGCCAATCACCGGATCGACAGCCGGATTTGGCGTGGCGCCGAACGGCGCTTCTATGCGATGCCCTACGGCGAGCGCTATATTTGGGGTGCCACCGCCGGAATCATCCGGACGCTCTATCGGAGACTGTTCACTGCATGATCCGTATCGTCATTGAGAACATATTTTTGTTCATGCTGCCGACGGTCCTCTACCTTGCCTGGGTTGCTTTCACCGAGAACGAATGGGCGGGATTGCCCACCGTCGTACGCGAAGCACCGCTGGTGCGGCTTTTCGTGGCCGGTGCCGCGTTAATGCTTGGCACGCTCGTCATGTTCTCGTCGCGGTCCCACAACAGCCCGCAGGACGTCTACGTACCACCCTCCGTCGAAGACGGCAGAATTGCCCCCGGCCATACCTTGCCTCCGCCGCAGCCAGAACCCGCAAAGCCATAATCCCATGTCGGAAACCTTTGTCAGAGCCCCTCGCGTCAACGGCGCTTGGCTCCATTCCGCAGCGATCGGCAAAGTATTCGCCGCTCTCGAGGCCGGAAAGGCCGAAGCGCGCATCGTCGGCGGCGCCATTCGCAACGCTCTCATCGATCGCCCGGTCCACGAAGTCGATATCGCGACGACGGCAGTGCCTGAAGAGGTCATGCGCCTTGCTCTCGAGGCCGGCCTCGGCGCGCATCCGACGGGCATCGACCACGGCACCGTCACCGTCGTCGCCGACGGCGTCCCTTTCGAAGTGACGACACTCCGGCGCGATGTCGAAACCGATGGACGACACGCCGTCGTCGCCTTCACGACGGTTTGGCAAGAAGACGCAGCGCGGCGCGATTTTACGATCAATGCCCTCTACTGCGGCAAGGACGGGACTCTCTACGATCCGGTCGGAGGCCTCGACGACCTGCGCAAGCGTCGCGTGCGCTTCATCGGCGACGCGGAGGCGCGTATCCGCGAAGACTACCTTCGCATTCTGAGATTCTTCCGTTTCAGCGCCGCCTACGGCAACGGTCAGCTCGATCGCACCGGCCTCGCGGCAGTAATTGCGCTGAAGGATGGCCTGTCGCGACTATCGCCCGAGCGCGTCCGCGCCGAAATCTTGAAATTGCTCGCGGCACGCAATGCGGCGGAAGTCGTCAGTGCAATGCACGAAAGCGGCGTGCTGCAGTTGGCGATCCCGACGACTGCCGATCCCGAACGGCTCACACGGCTGCAGGCCATCGAGCGCGCGCTCGGTCAGCCCCCGGATGCACTTGCCAGGCTCGCAGCGCTTGCCGTCGATGAGCCGTCACAGGCGCTGAGCCTCGCGCAGCACTTGCGGCTATCGAACGCCGAATCCGAAGTACTTCAGAAGGCTGCCGTCATTCACCCCGCTCTCGATCCGGCGACGCCCGAAGCAGCAGCGCGGACTCTCCTCTATCGGTTGGGACCCGATACCTTTTACCGGGCCGTACGCCTCGCCTGGGCGCGTTCCGGTGCGGCGGCTGGAGATACAGCCTGGCGCATCCGGGCCCTGCTGCCGGACCGCTGGAAAGCGCCGAAAATGCCGTTCACTGGAGCTAACGTCGTAGCCCTAGGCGTGCCTCCCGGACCGCCGGTCGGCTCGGTACTGAAGGCCTTCGAAGACTGGTGGATCGCGCAAGATTTCACCGCCGATGCCGCGCGCCAAATCGCCAAGCTCAAGGAGCTTGCTGCATCTGCACATAGTTAACGATATATTAAAATTCGCTTCACCTCGACTTTTGCTCAGGGTAAGGTCCCGCCGCCGCGGGGTCTCGGTAATGTAATGCGTCGAGGAAATACCCTGATGAACAGTGTCCATCGCGAACGCGAGCGTTCGTTGAAGTTCGTTCAAATTGTCTTCGCCGTTTTGGCTTTGCTTAGCCTTGTTGCGGCACTCGCCGTTTCGACCCGCGGCGTGGACCTTGGCCTGCCCGAAAGATCGACCTACCCGATCGCGTTGGCGTTTCTATTGATCGGCGTGATCGATACGGTGCTGCTCTTTGCGTGGGAACATATCTTCCAGCGCATCGAACTCTAAAGGCGCACGCGACCACCAACGTCTGGAAAATCGCCGGCCGGTGCGGTCGCAGACAAGCCGCCGCACGGGCCGTCATACGCCTGTAACATGAATCCGGTCCTTCCCGTCGCATGAAGTGCATTGCGACTGGGGGGCTGAATTGAGCGCACCGAACGCGGAGCTGAACTACCGCGCAGTCTTCATTTCCGATGTCCACCTCGGAATGCGCAATTGCCAGGCTCCGGCCCTTCTCGATTTTCTCAAAACCGTCGAGTGCGAGGTCCTCTATCTCGTCGGCGACATCGTCGATTTTTGGAAAGTTCGCCGCGGCCCGCACTGGCCACAAAGCCACAACGACGTTCTGCAAAAGCTGTTGCGCAAGTCCCGCAAGGGCACCCGCGTCGTTTTCATTCCCGGTAATCACGACGATGGACTGCGTGATTATTCCGGCATGAATTTCGGCGGCATCGAGTTGCGCCGCGACGCAATGCACGACGGCGCCAACGGCAAGCGCTACCTCGTTCTGCACGGCGATGAATTCGATGTCGTGGTTCGCTACGCGCGTTGGCTCGCGTTCCTCGGCGACCGCTCCTACGACGTTGCGCTGGCGCTCAATGTGCCGCTGAATTTCGTGCGACGCATACTTGGGCTCGGCCATTGGTCGCTCGCCGCGTTTTTGAAACTCAAGGTCAAGAGCGCCGTCAACTACATCGGCGAATTCGAAGACGCTCTCTCGACAGAGGCACGCCGGCGCGGCGCCGAGGGCCTGATCTGCGGTCACATCCATCACGCCAACGAACGCATGATCGACGGTATTCATTACCTCAACTGCGGCGACTGGGTCGAAAGCTGCACGGCCGTCGCCGAACGCTTCGACGGCACATTTGAAATCATCCGCTGGACCGACGCGGTGGCCGAACGCGCCTCGCAAACGTCGCCCGGCCGCCGGTTCATCGAAGCTGCGTGAGGTCATTGCGCCGGCCGTAGAACGCCGACAGCGAACGGAGAGAGCACGAGTGAATATCGCAGCCAAAGTCTTGGAGCCGACCAGTGTCGACCTGCTGAGCGAGGCGGTGCATCAAAACCATGCGCTCAGCCCGGCAGGCCTTCTCGAACGAACGTTCACCTTCGCCTTCCGATCGATGGTCTACCCGCAAATTTGGGAAGACCCGCGCGCCGACATGGAAGCGCTCGAACTCACGAGCCAAAGCCGCGTCGTCACGATCGCTTCGGGTGGTTGCAATGTGATGAGCTACCTCGCCGCCAATCCGGCGCAGATCTACGCCATCGATCTCAACCAGACGCACATTGCACTGCTGAAACTGAAGCTCGCCGCCGCCCGGCACCTGCCGAACCACACGACGTTCTATCGCTTCTTCGGCGCCGCAGATGACCGTCGCAACGTCCAGCTTTATCACGACCTCGTCGCACCACATCTCGATGCCGGCGCCCGCGCCTACTGGGAAGGCCGCGATATCACCGGCCGCCGCCGCATCTCGCGCTTCGCTCGAAATTTCTACCGCTATGGCCTGCTCGGACGATTCATCGCGACAGGACACCTCGCGGCCCGCGTGTTCGGCGCCAATCCAAAGCGCATGCTCGAGGCGCGCACGATCGAGGAACAGCAGGACATCTTCGCTCGCGAAATCGCGCCGGCTTTCGATCATCCTGTGCTGCGCTGGATCACGTCGAACCGCGCTTCGCTTTTCGGGCTCGGCATTCCGCCGGTACAATACGACGCGCTGTCGGGTGGCGGCGCCCGGCCGATGGCCGATGTTTTGAAAGAGCGCGCCCATCGCCTCGCGACCGGCTTTGACCTCAAGGACAACTATTTCGCCTGGCAAGCCTTCGGCCGGCGCTATGCCGCTGGAGGCGCGGGACCGTGCCCGCCCTACCTCGACAAAGAAAATTTTCTGGCGATCAAGACCCGCACGAACCGCGTGACCGTCATCCACGACAACATGATCCGGTTTCTTTCAAACGAGCCTGCGGGAAGCCTCGATCGCTACGTGCTGCTGGATGCGCAGGATTGGATGGACGACGGCGCGTTGAATGCGCTTTGGAGCGAGATCACGCGCACCGCCCAGCCGGGCGCACGCGTCATCTTCCGCACGGCGGGCGAGGCAACCATTCTGCCGGGCCGCGTCTCCAGCGCCATCGTCGAAAATTGGACGTACGACGCGGCACGATCGGCCGAGATCCACGCCAAGGATCGCTCGGCCATCTACGGCGGCTTCCACCTTTACGTCAAAGCCAGCTGAGGCATCCCATGTCGGATAGCGCCGCCGCGATGGATGCGATCTACCGCCACCAGCGATTCATTTACGACCTGACACGCCGCCCCTATCTGTTCGGACGCGACCAGATGCTCGCCGGACTCGAGCCGCCGCCCGGTGGATCGGTGCTGGAGATCGGATGCGGAACCGCCCGCAATCTTCTCTGCGCGGCGCGCCTTTACCCCGACGCTGAATTTTTCGGCATCGACGTGTCGGAAGAAATGTTGAAGACGGCGCAGGCGTCGGTCGCTCGCAGCCCGTTTCGCGATTCGATCCGTGTCGCCCACGCCGACGCAACGGCGTTTTGCCCGCGAAGCATTTTTCGCCTCTACGCGGCCGATCGAATTTTCATTTCGTACGCGCTGTCGATGATCCCGGCATGGGAGGCCGTGATCGAGCGGGCCATCGGCCAGCTCGCACCACGCGGCGAACTTCACATCGTCGATTTCGGCACGATGGAAAGCATGCCCCCGCTACCGCGCCGGATCATGCGCGCCTGGCTCGCACGGTTCAGCGTGATACCGCGCGCCAATCTCGAATCCGCCGTTCGCCAAGCTGCCAGCCGTCATGGTCGCACGGCCACATTCCGCCAAGGCCGTCTTGGCTACGCGGCGCATGCCTGCATTGGTCAAAGCCTGGCGTAGCCGGCGCCGCAGCGCTTTTCAGCTGACGTGCGGACCACGCAGTTGCTGCAAGGCATTCTCTATTCTGCGCCAATCGTCCGCGACGTGCTTGTCGCCGCGCTGCTCGAATTGCCGAACCATTTGCGCCGCTTCGGCCAGCGCCTTGGCACCGTAGACCTCGTAAAGCTTGCGCGCGTGGGCTTGAACTTCGACTGCGTTCATCTGGCGTGCCTCCTCGACGATTTTCCGGGTACAATTAATGTAGGAGGCGGAGGCGCAATCGGAAGTCTCGAAGTTAGCATTAGCACCACACGGCAGCGGCCCGTTTCCGCGCAAAAGCCCCGCGAGGTCTTCGGGGGCTTTCACAATCATTGGTCTTGGCTGACGGTAGCTATGCGTTACGGGTTTGCTGTGGCAGCCGGCGCCGCGCTTGCCGCCGCCCCGTTGGTCACGATCTCCGCAACGAGTGCCTTTTCTTCTGCCGGGATTTCTGCAGGAGCTGCCGGGGCTTCGGCGGCCGCCGCCGGTTCCGGTTGCGCTTCCGGCGCTGCCTCGGTGGCCTCTGCCGGTGCAGCCTCGGCTGCTGCTGGCTCAGGTTCCGCTGCCTCAGCCGGTGTCGCCTCAGCCTCTGGTGCTGCTTCGGCTGTTGCCGCCTCGGCGTCGGGTGCTGCTTCAGCCGTTGCCGCCTCTACCGCCACTTCTTCGGCTGCTGCTTCTTCCGCTACCGGCGCGTCCGCGGCCGCTTCCGCAGCACCGTCCGCTGCAGCGGGCTCTGCTGCATCCGAAGCGGCCTCGGCTTCAACCGGAGCCGCCGCTTCTTCAGTTGCTTCAGCACTCTCAGTTGCAGTGCTCTCCGCGGCGACCGCCTCAGCCGGCGCCACTGCGGCTGCAAGTTCATCGATGGCGTGTTCGACAGCTTTCATCGCCTTGAAATCTGACGTGGCCTCAATGCGCGCGCGAACGTCGTCGTGTAAGCCTCTGAGCTTGGACAAAATATCGTCCGACATCTATTCTTCCTTTCTTCTTGGGGTTTTGAGAATAAGTTCAGCCTTCATCGGCGCATGACTGACCATGCGGATGCTCGAGTTCGAATTTTTCAGTAATGCGCAAGAATAAATGTACAGCAATTCTGGGCGATGCGAACCCGTGCGGCAAACTGTACACAGCTATAAATTCAAATTCGCGCGCGTGAAGCAGCGCTGCGATCGACGCCGAAGCCCGGGCGCGAGAATCGAAGACACAAAAAAAGCCCCGCAAATCTTGCGGGGCTTTCCGATTTCTGTGCCTTGCGGCCGGCTCGACGAAGGAGAGTCGCGAGGCGCCGGGCAAAGACTCCTTAGAAGTCCATGCCGCCCATACCGCCCATTCCGCCGCCGGGTGCGCCATGCGCATGGCCATCCTTCTTAGGGATGTCTGCGATCATCGCTTCCGTCGTGATCAACAGACCAGCAACCGAAGCGGCGTCCTGCAGCGCGCAACGCACGACCTTAGTCGGGTCGATGACGCCCTGCTTGTAGAGATCGCCATACTCATGCGTCTGGGCGTTGTAGCCGTAGGCATACTGGGCGTTCTCAAGGATCTTACCGACGATGACCGAACCATCCTCACCGGAGTTGGTGAAGATCTGGCGAGCCGGCGTCTGCAGGGCCTTGCGCACGATCTGAATGCCGACCTTCTGGTCTTCATTGTCGGGCTTCAGCGAGTCGAGCGCCTTGCTGGCGCGCAACAGCGCGACGCCACCACCCGGAACGATGCCTTCTTCAACGGCTGCGCGGGTCGCGTGCAGCGCGTCGTCGACGCGGTCCTTGCGTTCCTTGACTTCGACTTCCGACGCGCCGCCAACCTTGATGACGGCCACGCCGCCTGCAAGCTTCGCCAAACGCTCCTGGAGCTTCTCGCGGTCGTAGTCCGAGGTCGTTTCCTCGATCTGCGCCTTGATCTGCTTTACGCGGGCTTCAATGTCGGACTTCTTGCCGGAGCCGTCAACGAGCGTCGTGTTTTCCTTGTCGATCGTCACCTTCTTGGCGCGGCCGAGCATTTCGAGTGTTACGGTCTCGAGCTTGATGCCGAGGTCTTCCGAAATCACCGTGCCACCCGTGAGGATCGCGATGTCTTCGAGCATGGCCTTGCGGCGATCGCCGAAGCCCGGAGCCTTGACGGCAGCGACCTTCAAGCCGCCACGCAGCTTGTTGACGACGAGCGTTGCAAGCGCTTCGCCCTCGACGTCTTCAGCGATGATGAGAAGCGGTTTGCCCGATTGCACGACGGCTTCGAGAACCGGCAGCATCGCCTGCAGACCCGAAAGCTTCTTCTCATGAATGAGAATGTAAGGGGTCTCGAGTTCGGCGATCATCTTGTCGGCGTTGGTAATGAAGTAAGGCGAGAGATATCCGCGATCGAACTGCATGCCTTCGACGACTTCGAGTTCGAAATCGAGGGTCTTGCTCTCTTCGACGGTGATGACGCCTTCCGAACCGACCTTATCCATCGCTTCGGCGATCTTCTTGCCGACGACTTCGTCGCCGTTCGCCGAAATCGTTCCGACTTGGCCGATCTGGTCTTTGGTGACTTTCTTCGAGTTGGTCTTGAGATCTTCGATGACCTTCCCGACCGCGAGATCAATGCCGCGCTTCAGGTCCATCGGGTTGGCACCGGCTGCGACCGACTTTGCGCCTTCGCGCACGATCGCCTGAGCCAGAACTGTCGCCGTCGTCGTGCCGTCGCCGGCGAGGTCGGCTGTCTTCGAGGCGACCTCTTTGAGCATCTGCGCGCCCATGTTCTCGAACTTGTCTTCGAGTTCGATCTCCTTGGCGACAGTCACGCCGTCCTTCGTGATGCGAGGCGCACCGAAAGACTTCTCGATGACGACGTTGCGGCCCTTGGGGCCGAGCGTCACCTTCACGGCGTTGGCGAGAATATCGACGCCGCGCAGCATGCGCTCGCGGGCATCTTGAGAGAACTTGACGTCTTTAGCTGCCATGTAGAGCAACTCCTGAGTTTGGCTAAATCCTGGGGGAAGTTCTAATTATGCGGCTGCTTTGGCTTTCGCCGGCGCGTCGAGCACACCGAGGATGTCGCTCTCCTTCATGATCAGAAGATCTTCGCCGTCGATTTTGACTTCGCTGCCCGACCACTTCCCGAACAGCACGCGCTCGCCGACTTTGACGTCGAGAGCGTTGATCTTGCCTGCTTCATCGCGGGCCCCTGGGCCGACTGCGACGACTTCGCCCTGCTGAGGCTTCTCCTTGGCGGTATCGGGAATAATGATGCCGCCGGCAGTTTTGGCTTCTTCCTCAATGCGTTTCACGACCACACGATCGTGGAGAGGACGGAACTTCATGGGTCTAACCTCATGATTCTGTTGAAATGTTTCTGATATTGAGTGCGACTTGGCGAGAGACCCTGTCGGAGCAGGCAGCAGGGGCTGACCTACTTCATGCGACGAGCCCGCTTCGAGGCCCAAGCGCACTCGTTATATGCGGCCGCTTGCTAGCACTGTCAAGGGTTGAGTGCCAGCGAAGGTTTCGGCGAGATATGGAATTGCATCCGCAATGCCAGGGCTGCGAAGGCGGAACCAGCCCTTGAACCAGGCACGAATTGAACCCGGATCGTGGAGAAAAAGCGCCGGCAATGGGCCGGCTTAATGGCAGGACTGAATTGAATACAGCGGATATCTGGCCACTGGGTGTGCTGGCTATCCAACGGAAATCGACGCAGAGAAACCAGCAGGTTCCTATGCGCCGACTATGTTCACGGTATTCGACAGAAGCGCCGCAACCGGGCCTGTCTTCAAATCTCGAAATCGCCGAGTTTGGAACCCTTTTTCAGGCGATCGACAAGCCAATTCGGCTTACGCCCGCGGCCGGTCCAGGTATCGGCCTTGTTTTCAGGATTGGCATACTTTGCAATGCCAACCGACTTATTTTTGCCAGGACCACGACCCCGGGTCGCGCCGAACAATTCGGCGACCGAAAAGCCATGCGTTTCGGCTAAATCAGCCATTTTCTTTTTTAATTCAGACCGTTCCCGATCACGGGCAAGCGCTAATGCTTTCTTTACCTTCGCTTCAAGATCAACAAGTTCCTTCAGAGAAAGCTTGTCGACATTGACGGACGCCATTTTCTTCACCTTTCGCATCACAAATAAAAACCCCTGTAGAATTCGGTAGCGCCCGGTCTAAGCCAGATTGAGAAGACGCGCAGCACAAATCACCGAGATGTGTCGTTGTGTCAATACGGCTAATGAATAGTCGTGAATTTTTCAGAAACTCATATTGGGCCTGCGGCTACATTCTGATTATGCGGGGCGGCCCATTGAAAATATTCCTTTATTGGACGGGTCGCAATTGGCGAGCTTAAGGGATTTCAGGTCGAAGATGAGAGATTACGGCCTTTATCATCGCAATATCGTAATTGCGGCCGCGGGCGCTAATCGAAATGCCAGGGGCTTCCGCCCACGTTATCTCATTTGAGTGAAATCTCAAGTTTCCGGGACGAAATCAGCGATATCGGAGTTTGATACTATATCATCCGGCAACAGATCAAAATCACAATGTGCCCGGTCCAGTGGAACTTGAGGTCGTCCATTGCGTATACTGACGACGGCGCTTGCTGTAACCGGTTCGTCGTCGCCGGCACGACGGCCAGCACGATGGTATGTCGCACATTCCGGGATTGAGGTCCGAGGCCGGCAGGTAAATTATTCCGCGACCGGCGGCAACGCAGTAGGCTAAGCCCTTGGCTTGTACAAGCGGCATCCGAAAGCTACGCTGGTCGAGGCTTCACCCCAACAAAGAATGAGTGGTCATTTATGACACTGAAACTCCCTGACCTTCCCTATGCCTATGACGCGCTGGCACCCTTTATGTCGGCCGAGACGCTGCAGTTCCACCACGACAAACATCACCTCGCCTACGTCGAAAACGGCAATAAGCTGCTTGCTGGCTCCAAGTATGAGAACCAGTCGATCGAAGACATTTGCAAGAATGCCTACGCTGACAAGAATGCCGGTATCGTCAATAACGTCGGCCAGCATTTTAACCATCTGCATTTCTGGCAGTGGATGAAGAAAGGCGGCGGCGGCAAGAAGCTGCCGGGCAAGATCGACAAACTCGTCCAGGCCTATGGCGGCTACGACAAGCTGCGCACCGATTTCATCGAAGCCGGAAAGACCCAATTCGGATCAGGCTGGGCATGGCTCGCGATCAAGGACGGCAAGCTCGAGGTCCAGAAGACGCCGAATGGCGAAAACCCGTTGATGCACGGCTCGAAGCCAATTCTCGGCGTCGATGTCTGGGAGCACAGCTACTATATCGATTATCGCAACGCCCGGCCGAAATACCTTGAAGCCTGGTTCGACAATCTCGTTAATTGGGAACACGTCGAAGCGCTCGCCGGCTGAGCGCGTCAACCGTTTCGAACTCGAACGTCTCCATAAGCGGGGCGGCCGTATGGTATAAGACTTCAAAAGTCTGCCATGCGGCGCCCCGATGTCGTCTCAGCAATTTTCGCTCACGAGCGTCGCGACTTTCAAGGACTTGACGCCTGAGAGCTTGCGCTTGCTGGAAGAGCGCCTGCACCCCCTTTTCATCGGACGCGGTGACTGCGTCGTTCGCCAAGGCGAAGATGCCGACGCGCTGTACGTCGTCGTATCGGGCCGCTTCGCTGTCGAAATCGAAGGCCAGGCCGAACCCGTCGCGGAAATCTCGCACGGCTCGACGATCGGCGAGATCGCCTTCTTTGCCGGAGGCGCCCGTACGGCTACGGTGCGCGCCATTCGCGACGGCGTCGTCGTCGGACTGACACGCGCCGATTTCGACGAGATTTCGTCCCGCTCTCCCGCCATTTGGACGGCCGTGACGGCGACGCTCGCCGAACGCCTCGCGGCGGCGACGCGCAGAGCCACGCAGGGAAACCGAGACGCCCACACCGTTCGCGCTCAGCCGCGGCCGCGCACGATCGCCCTTCTTGGCGCGGGTGGCGCTCAGATACCGCCGACGTTTTTGACGGCATTCCTCGAGGTGGCACGGACGCGTCCGGAAACGCTTGTCGTTTCGAGCGGCACGATCGCAGACGCGCTCGACGGCCGATCGGGCGGCGATCTCGATCTCACAGAAGCACTGAACGCGCTCGAAAGCCGGTATTCCACGGTCGTCTTTGTCGCCGACCGTGAATTGACGCCGTGGAGCGAAAAGTCCGTCCGCCAGGCGGACGAATTGCTGATGGTCGCAGCGCCGCTCGACGGTCCAATCGGGACGACCGTGGCGCTAAGCCCGCTCGAAGCATTTGCACTGTCGCTGCATCGGC
Source organism: Hyphomicrobium sp. (assembly GCF_035572195.1). Taxonomy (GTDB): domain Bacteria; phylum Pseudomonadota; class Alphaproteobacteria; order Rhizobiales; family Hyphomicrobiaceae; genus Hyphomicrobium_B. The sequence goes on from NZ_DATNBA010000003.1 coordinate 39,087, forward strand.
CGGCATCGCGGCGGCTTGTGATCGTGCACGGACGCAAGAGTATTGTACAAGGTACGCGCCACTGGCTTGCCTTGCGCGAACCCGCGATGCACCACCACGTCGCGCTCGGCGAAGCCCAAGACGTCGCGCGGTTGTGGCGCTTCATCACCGGAGAAGCCCTGGGCTTCGTCGCTTGCGGCGGCGGCGCCTACTGCGCCGCGCATATCGGCGTCTATCGCGCTTTTCGCGAATTGGGTGTCGGCTTCGATCTTATCGGCGGCACGTCCGGCGGCGCCGCGATGGGAGCCGCATTTGCGCAGGATTTGGATCCACTCGAAATCGATGCCCGCGTGCATCGGATGTTCATCGATGGCCGGGCACTCGGACGTTATACGCTGCCGCGATACGGCCTTCTCGATCACACGCATTTCGATGCCCATCTCGAAAAGGAATACGGCAACATCCGCATCGAGGATTTGTGGAAACCCTACTTCGCTGTATCCGCCGACCTCTCCGACTACGAGATCGAAGTCCACCGCAGCGGCCATCTGTGGCGCGCGCTGCGAGCCAGTGCGGCGATACCGGGCCTGCTGCCGCCGTACTATACCGACGACGGCCGGATGCTCGTCGATGGCTCCGTCATCGCCAACGTGCCAATCGAAACGATGCACAGTCTGAAGCGCGGACCAAATGTCGTCGTGAGCTTTCAAGCTTCACAAAGCGAGCGCTTTGCCGTCGATTACGCCTCGCTTCCGAACCGCGGCGATCTGATCTGGCGAACGTTCAATCCGATTTCACGCCATCGCCTTCCGCCGGCTCCGTCGGCAGCGACGGTTCTCGTCAAAAGCCTGATGGCCAATCGCAGCCATTTCGAACGCCATATGCAGCCGGAGGATTGGCTCATCATTCCCCCGACGCCATTGGCGATGGGCGCCCTCGATTGGCGCCGTCATACGGAGCTTATGGAGGCGGCATACCGCTACACCGTATCTGCCATTCAATCGCGCGGGCTTCCGGTGACGACGCCCAATTTCTCGGGCTGAGCCATGCTGATCGCGCCACCTGCGCTCCCCAGTCGTGAATTGTGGCCGCAGGGCCACTTTCCTGCCGTTGCGGCGACCATAAGTGCACCGTAGAACAGACCTGCACTAATATTGGGGATGTGGGTATTAGGGAAAATTTCGTGTTCGGGCGGAGGCTCTCTATTGGCCTTTTGACGGCGATCGCATTCGCGCTCTCGGGTTGCGCGGCGACGATCCCGCGTAACGGCATCGCCAATGCAAAGCTCGCTGCGACCGCCGAAGTCCCCGACATGTCAGGCGTCCGTTTTTGGGCCGACGAAGTTCCTCGCGATCCGGTAGCAGAAATCAAGCGTCGCACAGCGCACATGCCGCCGATCGCGAAAGATGCCAAACGCATCAACGGACGAAAGGTCATCGAGACGTTGGCGCTGTCGGGCGGCGGATCGGATGGCGCGTTCGGCGCCGGCGTTCTTGCAGGATGGAGCCGGCGCGGCGACCGGCCGGAATTTGAAGTTGTGACCGGCGTCAGCGCCGGAGCCATCATCGCGCCATTCGCATTTCTTGGACCGTCGCAGGACGAGAAGCTGCACACGATCTGGACGCAGTATAAACAGAGCGAAGTCATCACCACGCAGCTCTTGCCCGCTCTCTTCGGCGGACCTGCATTGGCCGACACGACGCCGCTTGCAAATCTGATTGCCAAGTACATCGATCGCGACATGCTCGACCGCATCGCCGCCGAGTATCGGCGCGGCCGCATTCTCATGGTGCTGACGACCAACCTCGATGCACAGCGCCCCGTCGTCTGGAACATGGGCGAGATCGCGATGGACAAATCGCCGGCGGCAATGGAGCTTTTCCGCAAAGTCATTCTGGCGTCGGCCGCCATTCCCGCGGCCTTCCCGCCGGTAAAAATCGAGGTCGAGGCCGGCGGCAAAATTTACGATGAGCTGCATGTTGACGGCGGGACGACGCGCGAACTGTTCGTGCTACCGGTGGAAGCGCCGCTCAAGGCGTTCGATCCGCTCTATGCCGAGCCGCCGATCCGGCGCTTCTTCATCATCAAAAACGGCAAGGTGTCTCCGGAACAGGAAGTCGTCAAAGCAACGACGCTGCAGATCGCTTCGCGTTCCATCTCAACGTTGATCAAGAGCCAGAACGAAGGCGAACTCTATCGCATCTATCGCATCGCGCTCGACGGCGGAGCCGACTTCAACTTCCTATCCGTGCCGGCGTCGTTCGACTTCAAATCTAATGAAATATACGATCCGAAATACCAAACCGCACTTTACGCCGAGGGTATGAAAGAGGGCCGCAGGGGGATCTGGCTGAAAGCGCCGCCGGGCCAAACTCCGATCACCGTTCCGGAGACGACGAAGCAACCTAGTCCAAATGGAAAAGCGCCCGTGGTGAATTCGACACCCAGCACTGAGGTGCCGCAACCAAAGCGCGCGCCGACGCCCCCGAAGCCACGACCCGTAGCTTCGGCGAACGGCTGATCATTCTTAGACGGCTTTATTTAAAACCAGCGGGGCTGCCACCAGTGCAGCAGCGCGCGCACGCTGTCCGGCGCTGCGAAATAGGCAATTCCGACCACAATCGCGATCACTACCAAGGCGCCGAACAAAGCCCAACCAAGCGGCGTCCGGTAGCTCAGGCCGGTGCCCGGAACGCCGAGCGTAACCATCGGACCATTCTTGCCGACGTTGACGGTGGCGCCATGGCCGCCGAGGCTCGAGCTGACGCCGGTCTTGCTGAGATTGATGCGCACGCCAGGGAAAATGCTGAACGTCTTGCGAAATCGGAAGTAGCCCATCTGTCTCTCCTCGTCGGCTATGCCAACGCCAGGTCTTCGTATTAACGCCCTAACAGCCCGGGACGGCGAATCCCTGAAAACTAATAGGTTCAACCCTGACTTTCAACGGATAGGCACGTTTCATCCCTTGCCGCGAAGGATGTTGGAAAACCGCGACAGCCGCTCCTTGATCTGGCCGACCGTCGTATTTCTTGCCTGCAGGCTTTCGTAGGCCGATTCGCGGTCGAGCAACGTGCCGTACTTTTTGAAATTGGCGGCGTCGGCTGCGAGCAGCTTCTTGCGTTCCGCGTCCGTCAAAGGGCCGACGCGCGACATCGGCGGACGAATGAGCGTCCGCTGCACCATCGAGGGTTCGCCTTTGTCGTGAAGCAGCGAAACAAGCGCCTCCCCGACTTTCAATTCCTGGATGACGCGTTCCGAATCGAGATCGGGATTCGGCCGGAACGTTTGCGCGGCGGCTCGAATTGCCTTCTGCTCTTTCGGCGTGAAGGCGCGAAGCGCGTGCTGGATGCGATTACCGAGCTGCGCTGAAACCCGATCCGGCACATCGCCTGGGCTTTGCGTGACATAGTAAACGCCGACGCCTTTCGAGCGGATCAGCCGCGTGACTCGCTCGACTTGTTCGAGCACCGCCTTCGGTGCCTCATTGAAGAGCAGGTGCGCCTCGTCGAATAGAAATACGAGTTTCGGCTTATCGAGGTCGCCGACTTCCGGAAGCCGCTCGAACAATTCGGTCAATAGCCAAAGAAGGAATGTCGCGTAGAGACGCGGCGTATTCATTAGCTTCTCGGCAGCGAGAATATTGACGATGCCGCGCCCATCGGGGGACTGCTTCAGGAAATCCATGATGTCGAGAGCCGGTTCGCCGAAAAACTTGTCGGCGCCCTGCTCTTCCAACACCAGAAGGCGGCGCTGAATGACGCCGACCGTCGCCGGCGCGACGTGTCCGTATTTGCTCCTGAGGCTCGCGGCTCGCTTGCCCATCTCATCGATGATGGAACGCAGATCCCTGAGATCGAGGATCGACATTTTGTCGTCGCCGGCTTCGCGCTCGTCCTCGGCCCAGCGGAAAGCGATATTCAATACGCCTTCCTGCGGCTCGGTCAGCTCCATCAGGCGCGCGAGCAGCAGCGGTCCCATCTCCTGCACCGTTGCACGCACCGGATGACCATCGACGCCGAAAATGTCCCAGAACACCGTTGGAAAGGATGTATTGCCATAACGCTTCAAACCGATTTCTTCGGCTCGCGCGACCAGCTTCGGCGCCGGCGTGCCTTCGGCTGCTATCCCAGAAAGATCGCCTTTAATATCGGCTGCGAAAACGGGAACTCCGGCTGCGGAAAAACCTTCCGCCAACACCTGCAGCGTCACGGTTTTGCCGGTGCCGGTGGCACCCGTGACGAGGCCGTGGCGGTTAGCCAGAGCAAGTTCGATGCATTCGGCCGTCAGATCGCGGCCGGACTTGCTGCAGCCGATGAGGATCAGGCCGTCCTGCACGTAGTCGCGGGGATCGGCGACGGGTTGCTCAGGCCCCGAAGTGCCGGGCTTTCCGGTCATTTCCACTCCTCGAAATTCATCATTAGGGACTCAACGCTTAACCGCCGATCCGTGATGCCACGGCCCGCGCAGTGAGGCAAACCGGAGATCGGCCCGTTGCGCGGCAATTGGGCCACGGCGCCAGCACGATTTCGCACTCGCACCGAACCGCGTAATAGGTATACCGGAACTCCCGTTCAAAGGCCCGCATCTCGCCTCAGGAATCTCGCTGCATGACACGTTCGACGACTGAACCGCACCTCGCCGAAGGTTTTCCGGCAGCCGATTTCGAGCAATGGCGCGCACTCGTCGACAAGGCGTTGAAAGGCGCCGACTTCGAAAAGCGGCTCGTCAGCCGCACGGCCGACGGCCTGAAGATCAATCCACTTTATACGCGCAACGACGCCCTGCCGGGCACCGCCGGGATGGTGCCGGGAACGCCGCCCTTCACCCGTGGCCGGAAAGCGGCGCGCGACGGCCTCGGCTGGGATATCCGCACGCTCCACATCGAAACCGATCCGAAAGCCGCGAACAAGGCGATCCTTGAAGACCTCGAAGGCGGCGTGACGTCAATCGGCTTGCAGTTCGGCGGCAACGGACTGGCGCCGACCAAAGAGGCGGTCGGAGTTGCACTCGATGGCGTGATGCTCGACGTTTGCCCGACCGTTCTCATCGCCGGTGAGCAATTCTTTGATGCCGCCCTCGCGCTCAACGCCGTATGGGAAGCGCGCGGTGTGGCCGCTGCCGATCGGCAAGGCTCGTTCGGCGCCGACCCGCTCGGCACGCTTGCAATGACGGGACAATTATCGGAGCCGGTCGACACGGCACTTGCCCGCGCCGTCGCTCTGATGAAGGCCACGGAAGCGAGCCCGCGCGTGCAGGCGATGACCGCCGACGGCGTCGTCTATCACGTCGCCGGTGCCAGCGAAGCCCAAGAGCTTGCCTGCATGTTGGCGACGCTGGTTGCTTATCTGCGCTCAGCAGAGCTGGCCGGCATCACACCCGGCGAAGCACTACCGAAGATCAACGTCGCGCTCGCCGCCGACATTGACGAGTTCGCAACCATCGCAAAGTTGCGCGCCGCCCGTCGCCTTGTCTGGCGCGTCGCCGACGCCTCAGGCGCTGGTGACGCTGCAGCCAGCGTGCAGCTCAATTGTCCGACATCTTATCGGATGATGGCGAAGCGCGATCCGTGGACCAACATTCTGCGCACCACCATCGCCTGCACCGGCGCGGCATTAGGCGGCGCCGATGCGATCGTCGTGCTGCCGTTCACGTTCGCACTCGGCAAACCGCAGGCATTCGCGCGGCGCGTCGCCCGCAACATTCAGATCGTCTGCCAGGAGGAAAGTCATCTCGGCCGCGTCAACGATCCGGCGGGTGGCTCGTGGTACGTCGAAAACCTCACCGAGGACATAGCGAAGAAGGCCTGGGAAATTTTCCAGGACATCGAGGCGCAGGGCGGCATGCTTGCCGGACTGATGTCGGGCTACATTCAAGACATGATCGCAAAAACGGCGGAGGCCCGCGCCAAAAGCATCGCGATGCTTCGCCAGGAACTGACCGGCGTCAGCGCATTCCCGATCCTCGGCGATGATGGCGTAAAGGTCGAGCCTTGGCCGCAACCACCCGGATTAGCCGTTTCGAATAAGGCCGCGATCACCGTCACGCCGCTCCGGCCGCATCGTCTCGGCGAAGCCTTCGAAGCGCTGCGCGATACCGCCGACGCGCATGGAGGCTACGACGTCTTCATCGCCAGCATGGGCGAGATCGTCGAACACAATGTGCGCACGACGTGGATGAAGAATTACCTCGCCGCCGGCGGCATCAATGCGCTGATCAGCGACGGCTATAAAACGCCCGAAGACGCTGCAGCCGCATTCAAAGACTCTGGCGCGACAGCGGCGTGCATCTGCTCTTCCGACGCCATCAACGCAACGCTCGCCGAGCCGACCGCGAAGGCGCTGAAGGCGGCAGGAGCCAAGCTTGTGTTAATGGCGGGACGGCCCGGAGACAACGAAGCGGCGCTGAAAACGGCCGGCGTCGATCAGTTCCTGTTCGCCGGAACCGACGCAGTCGCGACGCTCAAGGCCCTGCAGGAAAAACTGCGATAAGCCGGACAATGCCTCGCTGACTTAGGTCGCCAGCTACTTGATGGCCTCGGTAGAGGTCATGCAGCTCTCTTCGAGCCCGCACGGAATATCGTTCCCAACTTCGAACTGCAGCGTCGCGTGACGGATCTCGAATTCGTCGTTCAGTATCTTCGTCGCTTGTAGAATAAAAGCATCGCCGGGATGGCCGCCCGGCATGACGAGGTGACACGTCAGCGCCGTCTCCGTCGTGCTCATCGGCCAGATATGCAGATCATGAAGACTGGCGACACCAGGCAGCGCCGCCAATCGGCTTTGCACGCGGGCTGGATCGATCCCCGCAGGCACACCATGCAGCGCCAGGCGCGTCGCATCTCTCAGAAGTCCCCACGTTGCCCAGACGATCGCCGCGACGAGGACGAGGCTGACGACCGGGTCCAGCCAATTCCAGCCGGTCAGCAGCATCGCAATGCCGGCCACGACGACACCGAACGAAATCGCCGCATCGGCCGCCATGTGAAGATAGGCGCCGCGGATATTGACGTCGCGCTCGCCGCCTGAAGCAAAAAGCCAGGCAGTGAAACCATTGATCAGAATGCCGAGCCCGGCGACGACGATCATCGTCGTACTCGCGACGGGCGGCGGCGCCGAGAGGCGCTGCACGGCTTCCCAGGAAATCGCGCCCGCGGCGACGAGCAGCAAAACCGCATTGGCAAGCGCCGCCAGAATTGTCGATGAGCCGAAACCGTACGTGTACTGCAGCGTCGGCCGCCGCTTGACGAGAACGCTCGCGCCCCAGGCCATCAACAGACACAGCACATCGCTGAGGTTGTGGCCGGCGTCGGCAAGCAGCGCCATCGAATTGGCGAAAACTCCGGCGGCCGCCTCCAACACGACGAACCCGACGTTCAGCGCCGTCCCGAGCGCGAAGGCAAACCCGAAATCTTTCGGCGCGTGGTTATGTACATGGACGCCGCCGCGATGATCGCGACCGCAATCGGCATGCGGATCCGCTCCGCTGTGCGGCCCGTGCTGATGCGAAGATTGCGTGGGGTGGCCGTGCGTCATGGGTTGCAATGTATTCCTGGTCACATCCTAGAGCGAATGTGGGACACAGGCGTCTTCGCCGCAACCCACGGGCGAAGTCAAGGACCGCCGAAGCTCTGGAAAGTCGCTATTCCACGATCGGTTTCGGCGTAAATGCCTCAGCGCTTGCGCAGAGCAGAGCGAACTCGGCCCGACGCTATCTAGCTTTTCTCGATTCCACTGATGCGCTCGAGCAGCCGGGGGCGGCGGGGCGGCTTTGCTCCGTTCGGCGTTTCCTCTGGCTCCGAGGCAGGCAGCGGCGGCGGACGCGACGCTTCGGGCGCCGGTGTCTCGTTTTCATCATTGTCGCGCGTCAGGGCGCGTAGATAGGACGCCGGCCGCCCCTCTCGCGGCGTTTCGGAAGCTTCGCCGGTGCCGGCTGGCTCATTGACGGCCGGACGAACGATACGCGGTGCGGTGATCCGTTCCGCCAAGGACTTCTTCGGTGCGCTTTCCGCCTCCGAACTCTTGCCTTCGGAGGACAACGGTCCCAGGCGGCGAAGTTCTTCGTGAAAATGCAGCGCCTGTCGCGCCTGACGCTCCTGGCTCGCGGCAATCTCGGCGCGGAGCGCGGCGATGGTACGGCGCTGCTCGTCGACCTCGGCCTGCAGCGCGCCGATATCTGCCTTCTGCGATATGCCGGCAGGCACGGCAGCGTCACCCTCATAAGCCTTGAGGGCCGCTTTGAGCTTCGCGACTTCTGTTGCCGCCGTTGCCTCGCGGGCCTCGAGTTCGGCGATGCGCGCATTAAGCGCTCGCTGTTTCTCATCGGGGTCGTCGCTAGCTTTGAGCGCCGCAAGTTCGGATTCGGTTCGCGAAAGTGCTGTCGTCAGGCGCTTGATCTCGGCAGCGCGGGTCTCATCCTCTACGGCAGTGGTCGGGCCCTCGTCTTTCGCAGTTTGGAGCCGCTCGATCAGGGACGCCTGCTCATCGTTTCGAGAACGCAGGGCTTCTATTTCCGCTCTGAGCGCTACCTTGCTGTCGAAACGCGAGTCGCCGCGCGAGTCGCGATTGCGAACGGCGCGGGTATCGAGCGCCACGCGAAGCTGCGTCAGCTCTTTTTCCCTCTGCACGTTGAGCTGTATCGCTTCTTCGAGCGCACTCGCCTGCTTGGCGCTCGTCGCAAACAGTTCCCGGATTTCGCGGTCGCGTGTCGCTAGCAGCTTCCTTGTCTCCGCAAGGCGCTGCTCGACTTTCGGCAGACGGTCGAGAATGGCCTGCTCCAGAACACGCCGGGCATTCTCGTGCTCGTCGACGCTCATCTTCTGATCGGCAATCGCCTCGGTCAGCTCCTGGATTTTTGCATCCCGCCGATTGATCTCGACGCTCTGGCGCGCAGCCGACATGCCCGCAGCCTCGACCTTCGTCTCAAGCTTGTGAAGCTCGATTGCGAAGTCTGCGCGCAAGCGATCCTTGTCGGCGCGAATTTCGGCCTCGGTCAGAGGCAGCGTGCGCTTCAGAACTTCCGTGGTGAACCGCTCGATGCGGTGCCGGTATGCGGGCAGCAGCACGACAACGATCAGGGCTGCAATTAGGAAGCCCAGCGTCACGAGCATCGCGGCGTAAAGGGTGATCAAGCAACAAGTCCTGAACTGATAAGCGACGCGGCCCCCGCCGCGCGCAACGTCCCTCTCCGTGCAGACAAACCCGCTTTTTCTATTCTCTGCAACTCGGAACCACGTTCAAAGCTCCGCTCAACAGCTAAAATGGGTTCCAGGTCGGGTTTCGAGTATATTTCGCGTAGCCAACGTTTGCCCCGAGCCGCAGACCGACGCCGGCGCGAATGGGAGCAAGTGTGACATGCCCGGCTTTCTGCAACTGCACGCTGACGCCGCCGACAAGATAGGCTGTGCCCTCGACGCCCCCGAACCTGTCGAAAATATCTGAAGGATCACGAAGGTTATAGACGAGAGTCATCACTTTCGAACCGTCGGCGCCGAAATCGTAGCCTACCGATGGGCCCTGCCAGTAAACTTTGTAGGCGCCAGCGTCCTTTGTATAGAGCTTGCCCTCGCCATAGACCAAACCAGCGACGAACGCGCCGCCGGCGTCCTGTCCCAGGATGTAGCCGTTCGGCCTGCCGACTTTTTGGAAAGCCCATTCCACCGCCGAGGCCAAGCCGCCGCTGACCTTGCCGAAAAAGCTGTTACCCGCCCGGATGATCTCGTCTTCACTATAGGAGCCGCGTTGCGGTCCGCCTTCACCTTCATAAGGCGGCGGGGGTGGGCCGGGCGCGTAGTGTTCCTCGCGGCTGGCATTGTTCTGCGGCGCATTGGGATAGGGCTCGCCGTAGCCGCCGGGATCGGCGTTTCTGCGCGGCGCGCCGTCATAGGGTCCGTAAGCATCGTCCGGAGAGCCGCGGCCTGCCGGCACGTCGGGAGGTGGCGGAGCCGGGCGATAAGTGTCGACGCCGCCCTGACCGGTGTAGGTATCTGCAGGTGGGCGATAAGAGTCATCGACCGCGCCGGCGTTCGGTGCCAAGCAGGTGAGACTTGCGAGCAGCAAAACGGCTGCAACAACCGCGGCCTTGCCAGCACGCTCCGCTATATGGTTCGACCGTCTCTTGACCCCGCGGCTCATCGTCATGACCCCACGTTCATTCGCACGGCGATGTATTCGCGCGCCGCGCTTCCCTCGCGTACCATCAAAACCTCTAGCCACCCCTAACGCAAATTCGCGAGATTCTGGTGCTAAAGTATGGCCGACCGGCGTTGCTTATGCCCCTGGCGCCGGGCTGCTGGCATCGCCGCTGCTGAGCCACAGCGGTTGCCGGCCCCAGGCGACGAAATAGGGGTTACGAAACTTGCGATCGTAGTGGCCATAGGACAACGGCACGCCATCAATCGTGGTGACCGATCCACCCGCCGCCTCAAGTATGGCTTGGCCGGCAGCGGTGTCCCACTCGCAGGTTTCACCGAACCTCGCGTAGAGATCGCCTTCGCCCGCCGCGATCAGACAGAACTTCATCGACGACCCGAGCGGTTTCGCGTCGAGGACGTTCAGCGTCTTCAACAGGTTGCTGCTGGCATTGCCGGAGCCGCGGCTGTTGAAGGCGACAAGAGCGGCCGGGTCCGGCGCGCGAGTCGAGATACGGGCAAATTCGACGGCGGAAGCATGTTCGGCAGTCGAAAGGCGCAGCCGGGCTTCGTAGGCCGCACCATCGGCGCGCGTCACGAAAAGCCTCTCGGACGGAGGCAGAAAAATGAGGCCGAAGCGAACCTTGCCGTCTTCGACCAAGGCTATATTGATCGAAAACTCCGGTTTGCCGCGAATAAAGAGCCGCGTCCCGTCGAGCGCATCGACGAGGAAAAACTGGCGCGCGTATTCGCAGGCGGCCCCCGCCGCGATCCGTTCCTCGGCAACGACAGGAATATCGGGTGCAATAGCCGCAAGCGCGGCGAGCAGCACGGCCTCGGCCTCATGATCCGCGACCGTGACGGGCGATCGGTCGGCCTTTTGCTCGAATTTCACGCCTTTCGTGAAATGCGCCATCTCGAGGCGGCCGGCCTCGCGCACTGCCGGAAGCAGCGCATCGATCAAGGCGTCGTGATCTTTGGCGTCGATCGGCAGCATGGTGAGAGCGAATGCTCCGGTTCGAATCGATATTCGGCCAACGCGGTGGCGCGTGGCCAATGCTTATTCTGCGCCGCAGCCTGGACCGTGGCGCGCAAGACTCAGGTCTTCCATGAAAATCCGGGCTTCAACCGCCCACCGGCAGCGGGACTTGGCAATTCCGATCCGGCGCATGTATCAGAGCATAGAGCAATTTCGCAAGCGGCCGGCGTTGGCTCGCGTCGCGCTGTCGCGCTTCAACCGCCGTAGCCCTTCGACGCAGGGGCTCTTCGAACAAAGGGTACGTAATGAGCCAGCGCGTTCCGCCAACCGATCTCGAACTCGCGGCGCTGATTTCGAGCCGTATTTGCCACGACATCATCAATCCCGTCGGCGCCATCTTCAACGGCCTCGAAATTCTCGACGAGGACGACGATCCGCAGGCCAAAAGCTACGCATTGAACGTCATCCGCAACGTCACGGAACAGGCATCGGCGAGGCTTGAATTTGCCCGCTTCGCCTTCGGCGCGACAGGGTCGGCCGGATCGATGATCGATCTCGCGACGGCGGAGAAGATTTCTCGCGGCTACATCAAGATTACGCAGGGCAAGCACAAACTGATGTGGCGCGGCGCGCCAGGTCTTATCGTGAAAGATAAGGTCAAGCTGCTACTCAATCTCATTGCGTCCGCCGTCACGGCGTTGCCGCGCGGTGGCGAAATAGACGTTTCGATTGGCGGTTCGTTCGAACAGCCGAGCTTTCTGATCCGCTGCAAAGGCACCAGCGCCCGTCCGCCCCAATACCTCACGGATTTCGTTGCCGGTACCCCGCTGGCCCTCGATGCAATCACGATCCAGGCTTATTACACGTGGCGCATCGCGCCTTCGGCAGGCATGCACTTGGAAATTCTGAAAGACGGTGCCGACATTCTGCTTGTCGCCCGGCCGGCGACATGAGCCGGTGAGCGTTCTCGATCATGATATTGTGGCGACGCCGCCACATAACTTAAGCGCGGCTTAATATATTACCGTCAGGCTAACCAAGTCGTGCCGGGTGCAGCCTCCGGCGCAGTGGAACGGATGCGAGATCGCCACATCATGCTTCATTGCTTCGTGATCGATGATTCCGAAATCATTCGAAAGTACACCCGTCTCATATTCGAGAGCCTGGATTTCCGCGTCAGCGAAGCCGAGGGGCCTATCGCTGCGATGGAGCGTCTACGCTCGGACGCACCGGATTTCATTCTGGTCGACTGGCGAATGCCGGGAGGCAGCAGCCTCGAACTCATCGCCAAGATTCGCGCGCTGCCGCTCGATCCGCGACCGCACATCATGTACGTGATGACCGAAAACGATCCGCAGGAAATTCAGCGCGCCCTGACGCACGGTGCCGACAGCATCATCCTGAAGCCGTTCAACCGTGAGATCATCAAGCTCAAGCTTGATGAGATCAGCGCTGCGACGTCGCCATCTCCTGCATCGGCGTAGGGACCGGCATCTCAACCCGCCGCGGCGAACATGAGCCGCCGCGCGTTTTGCCGAGCCACACGTTCATCCTCAAAACCGCGCGTCCGAAAATCGGATGCTTACGGCGCCACTCCGTCTTGCGGCGGCATCGGCGTTGGGTAACCGCTGTCTTGTGCCGCCGGTTTTACAGCAGTGGTTTCGCCACTTTCCGGAGCAGCTTTTTTCGCCGCCATATGCTTCACCGGTTTTTTCGCAGTATCAGTCAGCGAACCGGTTTCGACGGGCTTTTTCGCGCTAGCGGCCGAAGCTGCTGCTGCTGCGGCAGGTGCCGTCACAATTGCTGACGTCGAAGTGGAAGCGGGAGTCGCATCGGGAGAAGTGGCCGCGGTTGCCGCAGCATTCGAGGGAGCCTCGGCAGGCTGAGCCGCCTCATCGTTGGTTTCAGCGGCGTGAGCGGCCGTATCCTTCGGATCCGGCACCTTGATCTCGGCGGCGGTGTTTTCAGCCGGCGGAGGAACCGTTGCCTTCGCGGTTTCGGTTACCTTGGCAGCTTCACTGGTCTTCGCCGCCACTTCCTTTTTCTTTTTCGAATGTTTCGTAGGCTCGGCGGCAGCGCTCTTTGCCTTGTCGCCCGGTTCGGCCTCGTCAGATGCCGCAGCCTGCTCAGAGCTCGGCAACGCCGAACCACCCCAGCAGACGGTAGCGTCGGCTGTGCACGTGTGCTCGTCGAAAACGATGAAGTTCAAGAACAGCTCGCAACTCACCTTCTTGGCGCCGGTCTTGTAGTCCTTCACACCCTGCTCGGCCATCTTCGTGGCGATGAGCTTGTCGAGCAAGCTCTTCGCGTCTTTCGTTGGCCCGTCCTTACCGTAGTCGTTGACGGTGAAGCCGTATCGTTTGCACTCCGCCGACGCGGGCAAAGTTACGGCGGCAAAGAAAGTAGCCGCTGTTGCAAGAGCGGCAACGACGTTGACCGAAGGGCGCATGCGCCTTCTCCCCCTAAAAACCATCCCCGACAATCCGCTGACTGGATAGTGTCAGCACCGTGGCATGATGAGGGCCGAGTTGCCCACAAGCGATAGCTTATGCCGTTTTTGCCACGACCTGTGGCCGTGGCATTTCGAATTGATCCACAGCTATTGAGTTTGCGCCGAGAACGTTAGTTCATGTAAGGCGCTTGGCCGCCTCGGTAGCCCATGGCAGAATCGAAGAAGAACCCAGAATCGAACGGCCCTGCAGGGGTCTGCGGGTTCAAAATGTGACCGCGATAAGCGGCGCGATCCCCATTCGTGCTGATCGAGTCGGAGTAGCCATAGGAATAGCCGCCGCGGCGGCGAATGGCATAGCCCTTGACCTGCGGGCCAGACTGGTAGCCCCGCTTCGCAGGAGCTGCCTCGGCCGGAGCCGTAATCGCCAGCATCACGCCACTGATCAATACGGCTGAAACGAACTTAAACGTCATCGGATTGCCTCTCTCCGCAGTCGGTCCCGCACCGCAAGATGCTCTCAGCATAGTGCAATTATCGTTGAGTTCTTTGAAGAAATGGTTGCCACCGGCAATTCGCACAAGGCTGTCACTTATCAACCACGCATTCCGGTTAACGACGATCCGTTGAGGCCGGACCAAGGCGTTTTTGAGCCAAACTGTGGTATGATTCCCACTGTGGGAGGCTGTTTCAGCCGACGAAGCGATCAACGGGGAATAATCGCAAAGCTCGTCACATCCCACTTAGCTGGTGGAGAACGGCAATGGATATTATTACGCTTTTAATTCAGCTGGTTAGTGGTGCGCTTGGCGGCAATATTGCGGGCAGCATGCTTAAAAACATGAGCCTCGGGACGCTCGGCAACACGATTGCCGGCATTGTGGGTGGTGGCCTCGGCGGTCAGATTCTCGAATACGCGTTCCATGCATCCTCAGTAGGAGGCGGTCCGCTGGATTGGCCGGCAATTCTGACGCAAATCGTCGGCGGCGGCGTCGGCGGCGGCGTTCTGATGGCCATTGTCGGGGCGCTACGCGGCGCGATGGCGAGGTAAGCGACGCCCAACGGCACGCAGCCCGCCGTTCGCGCCGGCTGCGAGAAGAAAATAGCTCGCCGAATATCAACCGGCGAGCTGTCTGAGCTTGTCAAATAACCGCCTATCGCGGTCTCAACCGCATGCCTTCTGACGGGCAAGACAGTGCGGCAAGCCGATCGCCGACGTATCGCACGTCACCTTGACGACACCGTGCGGTTTCCAGCCGTGAGCCGCCATCGAGTTTTTCAGGGCCGCACTCGCCATGAATTTGGCGAGGTCCTGCGTGGCCATCACGGACTCACCTCCCGCCATCACGCACTTCGCCTGAGCCTCGCTCGCTGCCATGCCAACGGCCAGTGCGAATGCCACCATTCCCACGCGCATAAGTATCGTCATTGCTGCTTCTCCCTCGGTTTCGATCTTCAACCCACCCACTGCCGATTTCAGAACGCGCGACCCCCACCGATCACGCCGAACTTTTTCGTCGCTACATCGCGCACCGCACTCATGGATACAGCATGGCGCCAGAACGGAAACCGCGGCGCGCGTCAGAACTTCGCTTCGCAACGTCAGTCGGACTTTTGCAGATCGACTGCTTTCGGGCCCTTGCCGCGCTTGTCGGGTTCGGTCTCGAAAGAAAGCCGCATTCCTTCGTTCAGATCACCAATGCCTGATCGTTCGACAGCCGTAACATGAACGAAAACGTCATTGCCGCCGGCATCGGGCTTGATGAAGCCGTAGCCTTTCTGTGAATTGTAGAATTTCACTGTACCTGTCTGGCGCATGCGTCGTCTCCTGGCGCACTCCCGGCGTACGACCTCAGGCTTCCGCGCAAGCCTTCGTATCGACCGCCGTGACGGGCCCGGAAGCCGGCACGATCCCAACCGCGTCCTGCCGCACCGCACAACGCGCGCCGGGCTTCGTAGAACGCAACGGGAGCCGCCATGCCGCTGCCCGCCTTTAGCGTGCGGCAATTTATCCTGTAAACAAGATCGTGTTGCAAGATCGAAATGCTGCAGAGCGAAGTGATCACCGTTCTAGAACGGCGTTGCGCAGCAGGTAGCCATGGCCCGCACCCTCGGCCAGTGTCTCGCTAAGCAGCGGCAGGATGGCCTCGAGTTCCTCCCGAAGCACGTAAGGCGGATTGAGCACCAGCACGCCTGCCGCCGTCAGCCCGAGGCCCGCAAACGCTGCGCATACCGAAAGCCTGACGTCGAGAAATTCGAGCTCCGACTGTGCAGTGACGGCGGCGACGAAGCGGTCGGCAGCCACCTCGTGTTTGAGTGGGTACCAGATCAGATACGTGCCAGTCGCAAAACGCCGGGTCGCCTCTGCGACAGCGGTGGCGAGATTGTCAAACTCCTCGCGACTTTCGAAAGGCGGATCGATCAGTACAAGCCCGCGGCGCTCCTTGGGCGGCAACAGTGATTTGACGGCGTGCCAAGCATCGATATTGAGCACGGTCGTGGTCTTGGAGCGGCGAAACTCGCCCTTGAGGCGTTCGAAGTCCTGGCCCTGTAACTCGTTGGCGACGAGAACATCCTCAAACCGCATGAGCTGGCGCGCGATGACGGGGCTCCCGGGATAATACCGAAGTTGTCCCGGATCGTTTGCAGCTCGGACGACATCGAGATAGGGCGCCATGAGGTCTGCAACGGGGCCTGGCAGTTCTGCATCGAACAAGCGGCCGATTCCATCCTGCCACTCGCCGGTCTTGCCGGGCTCCAATCCAGAAAGATCGTAACGCCCAGCGCCGGCGTGCGTGTCGATCACGCGGAAAGGTCGCGGCTTCTGTTTCATGTACGTCAGCACGCGCGCCAGCACGACGTGCTTGACCACATCGGCAAAATTTCCGGCGTGATAATCGTGGCGATAGTTCATGCGTCGACGGTTGGGAAACGACCGAGGCGCAAAAGATATGCCGTCAAATGAGGTCTCACTCTAGGCCTTCTTTTCCCAGCGCCCGCTTTCAGACTGCTGCCAGTAGGTGACGGCGCATCCCGCCGCCTTGGCCCCCGTCCACTGCGTCCGCGCCGACGCAACGGCATCGGGATCGCGTCCATCGAATACATAGACGAAACGCTCGGCCCCGCTGAAAGCTTCTGCCTCGGCGCCATCGACAAGGAATCGCACCCCGGCGCCGTTCGGCGTTTCGTTGCCGAGCGTCAGATAGACGGGCTGCTCGCTCGCGTGCCCGGCTCGTGCCGTACCGTGCGGTAGAAAACTATCGTCGGCGTAGGTCCAGAGCGCCTGATCGATCGCCTCGAGGCGATCCTCGCTGCCAGCCTGCACGACGGCACGCCAGCCGCGCGCCAGCGTTTTTTCGAGAAGGCTGGGCAGCACGCGCTCGAGCGTCTGATGTTCGAGATGATAGAAGAACACGTCCATTTGCTAGTTGCCCAAATTGCTTGCACAGCGAAGGCGCGTCGCACGCAGCAAATTACTGAAGAGCTCTTGAAGCGCGCCCCGGACCTCTTATCTAGTCTCGTCCGGAGCGGCGCCAGTTCTGGTGGCTGACGCCCGTGTGGGCGGTGAGCATGGTGGCCTAACTTTTCGCCGCCGTTGCTCCCGCCCGCTGCGCTTCTAAGCTTGCCTATCTCTTCTTCAGATACCGCGCCGGAACTTCGCCCGCGTTGATCAGGGCTGAAATACAAATGCGCGACAGACCTTTTCGGTTGCTCTCGAAGCAGCGGCGAAGCTCGGTGCTATCTGGCATATATTGCGCGCAAAAATTCTGATAGTCGCCGGCGCAGGCATCCTTGACCTTCGACGAATAGGCATCCGCCGCCGTACTGGCGAAAAGTGCAGATCCCGCCATCACGGCAAAAGACATCAGCGCTCCGTCAAGCTTTCTCATTCCGTCAACCCTCAACGTTTGTGGCTCATGCCGATCGTGCCGATCTGACGTGATTCGAAATTTACGTGTGCACTCTTGGAAGCACCAGACCTCGGCGAGCCGTACGGGGGAAAAATGCCGCCGATCGAGCACCGTTGCGCGCTTAGCTCTTGGCGAATGGATTGTCGCCCTTCCTGAGACTGAAGCGTATCGGAACACCCGGCAGATCGAAGGCTTCGCGCAGCGAATTCGTCAGATACTTCACGTACGATTGAGGCAACGCATCGGCGCGCTGGCAGAAGGCGACGAAGGTCGGCGGCCGCGTCGAGGGCTGAGTAATGTAGCGTATTTTGATCCGCCTTCCATGCGAGGCAGGCGGCGAGTGCCGCTGCAGCGCTTCATCGAGCCAGCGGTTGAGCCGCGGCGTCGAAACGCGCTTGTTCCACGTTGCATGCGTTTTGACGACCGCCGCCATCAACTGATCGAGGCCGCTCTCGGAGCGTGCCGATATCGTGACGAGCGAGACGCCGGGCACCTGCGCCAGGCTCTCTTCAACGGTGTCCTTGAGGGCGCGAAGCGTTTTCTGCTTCTCACTCACGAGATCCCACTTGTTGATCGCGATCACCAAAGCGCGGCCTTCTTCCGTCACCCTGTGGCCGATGGTCAGATCCTGATGCTCGAAAGGCCGTTCGGCGTCGATCAGCAGCACGACCACTTCCGCGAAGCGGATGGCACGCACGGCGTCGCTTGCCGACAGTTTCTCAGCGGCTTCGGTTATCTTGGCTTTGCGCCGTAGCCCCGCGGTGTCGAATAGCCGGATCAAACGGCCTTTGTAGTCGAGATCGCTCGAGACGCTGTCTCGCGTCAGACCGGGCTCAGGTCCCGTGATCATGCGGTCTTCACCGAGCAGCGCATTGACCAGCGTCGACTTCCCGGCATTTGGCCGGCCGACGATCGCGACGCGGATAGGCTTGACGCGCTCGGGCTTCTCCGGCGCTTCTGCCGAATCGGCGTCATCGCCCCGGCGTTTCTTCTTGGTTGGCGCAGGCATTTGAAGGCCAAGGGCCGCGATGATATCGGCCGCCAGATCGCCGATACCCTCGCCGTGCTCGGCGGAGATGGCAATCGGCTCGCCAAGCCCAAGCGAAAACGCGTCAAGAATTCCGTCGGCTCCCTGGCGCCCTTCCGCCTTGTTCGCGACCAGAACGACGGGCTTGCCGGAATGGCGGGCGATCCGCGCAAAAGCACTATCGGCGGCGGTCACTCCGTCGCGCGAGTCAATGACGAACAGCACTAGATCGGCTACCGCGATGGCTTGCTCGGACTGTTTGCGCATGCGATCGGCAATCGATCCCTGCCGCGCTTCCTCGAGACCGGCGGTGTCGATCAGGCGGATTTTGGTATCGAACAGATCTGCGATGCCTTCGCGCCGGTCGCGCGTCAGACCCGGCAAGTCGGAGACGAGCGCCGCGCGCGTGCCGGTCAGCCGATTGAAAAGCGTCGATTTGCCGACGTTCGGACGACCGACTATCGCGACGACAGGAAGTTGAGATGACAACGTCAAGGGAACAGCCATTGGGGGATTGAGGATAGCAACGAGCAGCGCTCGCGTTGACTTGCCGGGCAAGCCAAGTTCGCGTCTCTAGCGCAATTTCTAGTTGAGAGCGATGAGTTTCGCAGTGTCGGTCAATACGAACATGTGGCCCTGCGCGACGATTGGCGGAATATAAACCGCAGCTCCGACATTGACCTTATTGCCGACTTTTCCTGTTGCGGCATCGACGCCGACGATCTCACCCTGGCTGGAGGCGAACCACAACACGTTGCCGGCAAGCACCGGCCCGGACCAGGTCTTTGAATCCGGCAGTTGCGTCATCCAGCGCGTCTTGCCGGTTGCCCTGGCAAGGGCCAGCACGCGGCCGCTGGTATCGACGACATAGACCGTGTTACCGGCCACGCAGGGTGGCTGCGAGCCGGGTATCGTTAACGACCAAATCCGCTCTCCGGTTTTTGCCTGCGTCGCGATCATGCGGCCGGCATGGCCAATTGCGAAAACCGTTCCGTCGTCGATCGCCGGGCGCGCCGCATCGCTCATCGACGCGATCTGCGACGTCTGCCGTGTGCGCGAAAGGTTCTCCGACCACGCCGTCGAACCGTCCGACAGCTTGAACGCCATGATGTCGCCGGAGGGGTACGGAACAACGACGACGTCTGAATCGACCGCCGGGCTCGCCGACGACATCAGACTTGCCGTCTGCGGAAGACCCCGCGCCGACCAGGCCTCGGTTCCGTCGATGCCGCTCAGTGCGTAGAACCGTCCATCGATCGTGATGACGTAAAGCCGGTCGCCGAAAGCGGTCGGCGATGCGCGCACCGGAATACCGAGAGACTTGGTCCAGATCGCCTTGCCCGACTGCGGATCGAGCGCGGTAACGACACCGTAGCCGTTTGCAACGTAGAGGCGTCCGTTCTCGGCAGCGAGACCGCCGCCGTAACCACCCTGGCCGACTTGACCTTCAGGCTTTGTGGAAACGGAGAAGACCTTGCTACCCGAGAGCGAGAAAGCCGTCACGTTTGCGGCAGCGTCGAGCGCATAGATGCGCCCTCCGAAGACGATCGGACTGGCCGTTACGCGCCCGGTCTTCGATGATCCTTCACCGGCGTCGGCGGCCCACATCTGACGCAGCCCACCGTCGAGCGCCAGATTCCCTGTCACATTGTTCGGTTCGCCACCGGGCTGCGGCCAGGCGTCATTGGCGTTGAGTGCCGGAAGAACGATCGGCTTATCGGCATCTGCGAGATTGCCCGTGATGCTCTCGGTCGTCTCTATGACGGGAATGCGCCGTCCGGGTAGCGGCTGCTGCTTTTCCTTGAAGGGATTGAGATCGGTGATTTTAGGCAGCGACGGGCCATCGCCGGCGCAGCCACCAAGGAGACTAGCCCCGACGATTGCCACGAAAAGGGGCAGCGCACCCCATCGTCTGTATCGCGCCCCCCTGCTCAAGCCGTTCTCCCTCGCCTTATCGCCTTATAGTGCAGACTGCACTTATTGCTTTTTATCTGGCCCTGCAGCGCCTTCAGGCTTCGCCTCGGTTTTGGCGGGCTCGGATTTCGCCGCACCCTCAGTTGTCGTCGTCGGCGCCGCCGTTTCCGGCGTGGCACTTCCGACTTCCGCAGAAGCGATACCGGCCATGACGACTTTGATCCTGTTCTGCATCGCCTCCGAAGCATTCGGGTCGATCAGCAAGGGTTCGAGATATTTACGTGCCTCGTCGTATTTCTTCGCTCTGTAAGCGGCCAGACCGAGCAATTCCCTGGCGCTCTTGAAGTAGGGTGCATCGTCGCCTGCAAGAGGTGTCAAACGATTCTGGATCTCGGCATAGTCCGCATCCGGCAGTCTGAGGGATGCGGCCTGCAGTTGTGCAAAGCTTTTCAACAGCTCATCTGCACCCGACTGCTCTGCGAGGGAATCGTAAGTTGCAACCGCATCCGCAATCTTGCCGGCCTTGACCTGCTCTCCGGCGAGACGCAGCTTGGCTATAGCCCCATATCCTGCTGGTCCGGTCTCAGCCAGTTTGGTGAAAATCTTCTTGGCTTCGTCTTCCTTTTTCTGCTCGCTGAGATTTTCGGCGGCCGAAAATTCCGCTCCGGCGGTTTGCTCGGCGGCGATACGCCGGCTTTCGAGGATCTGGTAGCCACCGACCGCGAGAAGAAGGAAAACCGCACCACCAATGATCAAGCCATTGTAGTTGTCCCAGATTTTACGCAATTGCTCGCGGCGCAGTTCCTCCTGCACCTCGCGCAACAGACTATCGCCATCTTCGGCCATCGTGTGTCCTTAACCTTCCAGCACCTGCCATAATCGGGATACGGGCCGGTGTCCCGGCGGCTAACCCAAGTTGACGGGCATAGATAGCGAAGGGAGCGCCGTGAGCAAGCCCTTCGACCGTTTTCTCAGTTTTTTGCGGACGGACCCCGAGCCTTCGATCCGCTAAGTGCTCGGAGTCTTCGGCTTTTTCGTGGCTCGTATTGAAGTAGCCACGCCGCTCTCGCCATCGTCCTTCAGCGTATATGTATGCTCGGCGGCGGGAAACGTTCGGGCACGGACTTCCCGGGCGTAGGCGCCGATCGCCCGGTCGATGGAGACGCCGATCGATCCGAATTTTTTGACGAATTTCGGCACTTCCGGAGACAGGCCGAGCATATCTTCCATGACCAGAATCTGCCCATCGCAACAGGGCGAAGCGCCGATGCCGATTGTCGGGATCGGGATCGACTTGGTGATGCGCTCGGCCAACGGCGCGGCCATCGCCTCCAGGACGACGGCGAATGCTCCAGCTTCCGCGACGAGCCGGGCATCCTCCTCGATGGCGTGCCACTCGTTCGCCGAGCGCCCTTGCGTCTTGAAGCCGCCGATGACGTTGACCGATTGGGGCGTGAGCCCGATATGGGCCATCACCGGAATACCGCGATCGACAAGATAGCGAATAGTTTCCACCATTCGCCGGCCGCCCTCGAGTTTGACGGCGCCGCAATCGGTTGCCTTCATCACCTTCGCGGAATTGCGGAAGGCGATCGATGGGCTTTCCTCATACGTGCCGAAAGGCATGTCGATGACGACGAGGGCACGTTTCGAGCCGCGCACGACGGCCTGCCCGTGCATGATCATCAATTCGAGCGGCACCGGTACGGTCGTCTCGTGCCCGTGCATCACCATGCCTAGACTGTCGCCGACGAGCAGGAAATCGCAGTGGTTGTCGGCGATCGCCGCCGTGTGCGCGTGATAGGCGGTCAGGGCAACGATGGGTTCACCGCCCTTGCGGGCGGCGATGTCTGGCGCCATGACGCGCCGGCGCTTGAAGTGAATGGACATTACTCTCCAATCGGTCCGGCAAGAGCCCCGGACATGGCGCCGGCGAAGCCAAGGCGCGGTAGTGCGTTGTGGCCGAGTTTACGAAACCGCAGCGGGGGCCGCCAGCGTACTCGGCCGGGAAAGTCTATTCGCCTGGTAAATTTTACCAACTGCCATCCACAGAATACACGGCCCAGTAGGCAAAGCGTTGAATTAGCGCAACACCGCGAGACTTGTATGCCCCGCCGGAGCAGCACCGGCATTGCACGCCCGGACTTTGCTCTGATAACCAGATTATAGGGCGCTGCTGTTATCATTCCGGTCATATGCGATCGTGTGGACCGGCCTGGCGCGGTTTGTTCGGCGTAGGGTGGATTCACGTGCGTCGTATAGCCAAAGTCTGGCATCAAGTAGCGCGGACAATGCGTCCGGTAGCGGCAATCGTTGCCGCGCTGGCGCTCGTCGCCGGACCTCCTCCCACAAGTGCACGACAAACGACGCCCCGCACACCGAGCATTTCGACACAGTCGAAGGGCCCATTGTTGCTGGTCGTGTCTATCAAAAATCAGAAACTCCACGTTTACGACGCTGATGGCGAAATCGCGTCGTCTCGCGTGTCGTCCGGACGGCCGGGATTCGCCACGCCTACAGGCGTGTTTTCCATTCTGGAAAAGAACGTCAGTCACCGAAGCAATATCTATTCCGGCGCTGAAATGCCGTACATGCAGCGCATCACTTGGTCGGGCATTGCCCTACACGCCGGAGTGGTTCCCGGATTCCGGGCTTCCCACGGCTGCATCCGCTTGCCCTACAGCTTTTCCAAGAAACTTTACGACATCACCAAGCTCGGCAGTCGTGTCATCGTGACCGGGGATGACGCCGAACCTGTCGCATTCAATCATCCGAAACTTTTCCGCCCGCTGCCGTTTGACGACGCGAGCGTGATGCGGCTGGGCACACCGAAAGAGCCGCAGCTGGCAATGAACGATCGGGCGGACGATGCTACGGCTTCGGACGCAGCTCGATCGCTGCCACGATTCATCGGTATTTCGCCGGCGCTCATCCGGGCGGTCGCCGAGATGCCGCGCGATCCGCAGCGCCGTCCGGCAACGCGGGTCGAAGCCGACCAGATGATTCAGGAGAAAATCAAGCGTCTGCAAGCTGCGCTGAAAGCCGCCGACAGCGCTCGTGTCGCCGCGACCGCCAAGGCCAAGACAACAGCGAAAAACTTCGATGCCGCTAATGACCAGCTGAACGCGGCGCGAAGCGATATCGAACCCGTTAGAGCTGCCGTCAAAGCCGCCGAGAAAAAGCAGCAGGACGCGATCAATGCGTTCGAGGATTACATGTCGGCAACTCAACGCACGACGCCCAAATCGACATCCCAGGCAGACGACAAATCGGACGACGCCGGGAATCGGGAAGCCGAACTCGAAGCTGCCGTGCTGAATTTGACAAATGAAACCGACAAGGCGCGTGCCCAGGCCGCCAAGAGTGAAATGAGCCTCGCCATGATACAGGCGAGCTTTTCAGCGGCGCAATCGGCGCGCGATACCGCTGTTGAAAGCGTCCGTCAGGCCCAGTTCGATTTACGCTCGGCCGAGACGTCACTGATCGATACCAACAAGGAAGTGGTCCGCCGTGCGAAGCCGATATCGGTTTTGGTCAGCCTCAGGGCGCAGCGGATCTACATTCGTCAAGGCGTCGAGCCCATCCTCGAGGCGCCAATCACGGTTGCGCCTCTGCCCAGCCGGGTAGGAACGCATGTCTTCACGGCCATGCGCTACGGCAGCGATCCCAATACACTCGAATGGCAACTGGTCAGCGCTCAGACGCCGACGCCGGGTCAGGCTCTCGACCAGGAGTCTGGAAAGCGGAAACGGGACCGCGATCTTCCGTCGTCTCGCGGGTTCAACGTGCAGATGGCAACGGCAGCGCTCGACGCATTCACGATTCCCGACGATATACTTGCGACGATCACCGAGTTCGCGCGTCCCGGTGCCTCGCTGATCGTTTCCGACCGTGAACTTCCGCTCAATGAAAATGGCAGCGGCACTGAGTTCGTCGTGCTGACACGATAGCACCACAAGCGACAGTAATTACTG
>NZ_DATNBA010000004.1:0-3753 GCF_035572195.1 Hyphomicrobium sp.
ACGGATCTTGACGGCAAGTTCCACAATATCGAGAACGCCTACGTCGCGGGGCCCGCATTATTTCCCACGCTCGGATCGGCCAATCCGTCGCTCGCCGGGCTTTCGCTCGCCCGCAAGACGGCCCACGCGATCATTGCGTCGACGCAAACGCCGGTCGCGGCCGGATTTTCGCCGCTTTCGCTGGCACTGTCCGACTGGCGGATGGTCAAGATGCCCAACAGCCCCGCGTCCATGATTCATCACGGTTCGGTACTTGAAACCTTGGGATGGTACGGCCTCTACTGGTACGTGAAGGAGACCTTCGGCGATTTCGTTCTCACGCTGCAATGGCGCATCAGCCGCAGGGAGGAGAACTCGGGCATCTATATCCGGATTCCGGCGCCGGACGTCGCCAATGCCCTTCAGGCGGCGGACGCACAGGGCCACGAAATCCAGATCGATCAACGCGGCTACGATTCGGTGACGGGCACGGAAGGCCATCCGCTGAAAGTCACCGGCGCGATCTATGATCTGCAGGCGCCGTCTGCGCCGACGCAGGTACAGATCGGCATGTGGAACAACCTTTCGATCGAAGCCGTCGGTCCCCGCATCAAGGTCACCTTGAATGGGAATCTCGTCAACGACTACCAGAGCTCGCGCCAGCAGACGGGATACGTCGCGTTGCAGGTCCACGACTCACTGTCGCGCACGCAGTTTCGAAATCTCATGATCCGCAAACTCGACGCAGCCGGTTCCGTGCCGTCGGCCTGAGCCGCGGCGCATCAATATTTCGGCCGGTGCGAGTTGGCCCATTCGCGGGCGTGCAGGATGGGCGCGCGGGGCGGCAGGATCGAGCGCTGCTTCCTGGTGGTTGGCAAGTTTTCCATCCGCTCGCGCCACCGACTGAAGGCCGGGAATTTGGGATACAGGGCCTGGCCTTCCTGAGTCAGGCTGAAGGCGAAGGTGCTCGGCAACAGGTAAAAGTCGGCAAGCGAGAGTTCGGCGCCAAGCAGGTAGTTCTGACCGTGCGACAGCTCGCGCTCCAGGACGCCGAGCCCAAGCTCGACCTTGGGCAACGCGTGCGCCACCACTTTTTCATCGGTTGCGATGCCGAGTTCGGGAAAGACGATCCGCTCGTGCGTCACGTGATAGATCATGTAGGGGTAGTAGTAGGAATTGACGGCGCTGATCCACTGGTTCATGCGGCCGCGAGCCCGGATATCCTGCGGCGTCAGCCGCGGCCCGGCAAATGCCTCGTCGACATAGGAGGCGATGGCGCTGGTCTCGTAGATCGTGAAATCGTCGTGCCTCAGGACCGGAACGCGGTCAAACGGGTGCAGCGCCAGATGCTCCGGCTTGCCCATGACCGTTTCCAGGTCGTGGAAGGCGTAGGGCACGTCCTTGTGCGTCAGGACAAGTCTTACGATGTTGACGAAGGTGCTTCGCGGGAAGCCGTAGACAATTGGATCGGACATTGGGCTCTCTTTTTTCAAATGGGTTGAAGGCAGGCGCCGGTTATCTCCAAAAAGGCTTGTCGGCTTCTTCCAGTGCCTGTCGTCGGGTAATGCCGAGATCCCGCAGCCGATGGGGGTCGTCGACCAGATCGAGGAGCGCCGCGCGCTGCTCATGTCGTGCCCATCGAAGGCACCAGCGGTGCCACGCCTCGGCAAGGGCAATGCCCCAGTTTCCCTGATGAAGCGGAGAAGCCTGACGCGCAGGCCATTGGATCGAGATCGGCATCGACAAGCTCCAAAACTCGTGAAATGCTTGCTTGCAGCCTTTCAATAATTCGACCGGCGAGCTGCCGGCAAACCATGCTTTCTCCTGCCTGCCCCAGTTTTACTAATGAAGTCCCTGCGATGCGCCCGCGACTGCCGCCGCTGAACAATCTGAAAGCCTTCGAAGCCGCCGCCCGGCACGAGAGCTTTACGCGCGCCGCCGAGGAACTCTGTGTCACCCAGGGAGCGGTGAGTCAGCAGGTCAAGGCGCTCGAAGAGGGGCTTGGACTCAAGCTGTTCAATCGCGAACGCCAGCGCCTCGTGATCACGGAGGCGGGCCGCGATTATCTTGCGGTCGTGCGCGATGCACTGGACCGCATCGCGGTTGGCACCGAGCGGCTGCTTCAGCGCCAGAATGCCGGTGTGCTGACGGTCAGCACGTCGCCCGATTTCGCCGCCAAGTGGCTCGTGCACCGACTCGGCCATTTTGCCGAGGCGCATTCCGGCATCGACCTTCGCATTTCGGCGACGCTGCATCATGTCGATTTCGCGCGCGAGGAAGTCGACCTTGCCGTTCGGCACGGCGACGGCAATTGGCCCGGTCTCGATACGGTCCAGTTGAGCGCCGAGCAGCTTTTCGCGGTTTGCAGCCCGAAGCTGCTCTCGGGTCGCCGTCGGCTCGGCAAGCCGGCGGATATCCTGAAGTTTCCGCTGATTCATCTCGACACCCGGGCGGATTGGACGCACTGGCTCCGGGCGGCCGGAGTTCCTGAGGATGCGGTCACGCATGGTCCGGTTCTCAACCGGGCGAGCATGGTGATCGATGCCGCGATCAACGGGCAGGGCGTTGCGCTCGCGCGGACGACGCTTGCAGCGTGGGATTTGATCAACGGGCGGCTCGTCCGGCCTTTTCCGGATTCACTTCCGTTATCGAAGACCTACTGGATCATCTGTCCCAAGGCGACGTCGAACGTCCCGAAGATCGTCACGTTCCGGAACTGGCTGCTGTCAGAGGCCACCGAAGATGCGCGCCGGCTCAAGCAGGCGCTGCGCCGAGAGCCTTCAAACTGATTTGCCCGACGTCGCACTTTCGCGAGGGGCTTCTCGCGTGAGAGCTTCGTTCAGGCGCCAAAATCGCCTGCGCCTTCGTTGTCGAAACCCCGTTCGGCGGCGTCAAGGAGAGCGGCTATGGCCGGGCGAGTTCGAGCACCCGATGGCCGCGCCTCGCTATATTCAATCCGATATATCCGCCGGCACAATGAGCGGAAAAATCGCGGATTTTCTCGAGTTCTGCCTTAAAGTTTCCCAACGAAGGTTCGAGGATCAGGCATCGGATTAACTCCGGGCTGCCTTCGACGGATCGCAGCCTTCCGCACGCTATTGCGCTGCGGCGGACCGATGGCTGGTGATGATCGGCCCCAGAGGCAATGCCTCGTTTCAACCGATCAAGGATTACAACATGAAAAAAGAAGTACAGGGAGGTATGCTCCGCCGCCGCTTGACCGCGCGTGGTGCGGCTGTGTTGGTGTTGATGCTGGCCGGCCCGGTTCATTCCGAAACGCCGGTGAGCGTGCCGGACAAGAGTTTTCCGGAGAGCGTGACGTCGACCAGGGACGGAACGCTTTATGTCGGGAGCTTCAACAACGGCGGCATTACGAAGATCGCACCGGGCGGCAAGGCTGAGCAACTCGTCAAGCCCGGCGCCAACGACAGCCGCTCCACACTCGGTGTGCTCGCCGACGAGAAGAGCGGAACGCTGTATGTCTGCTCCAATGACATCAGCGGCTTCGGTGTTCCCGGTCCGAGCGACGTCAAGGGCGCGTGGCTGAAAACCTTCGATCTCGCCAGCGGCGCGCCGAAGGGCAGTTTTGCGCTCGCCGATCCGAAATCGCTCTGCAACGACATCGTCGTCGGCAGCGACGGCACGGCCTATGTCACCGATTCCTTCGCGCCGAACATCTACAGCCTGAAGCCGGGCGGCAAGGCGCTGGAGATCTGGGCGACCAATCCCGCCCTCGGACCGGCCAAGGACGGCGTCGGCCTCGACGGCATCGCG
>NZ_DATNBA010000005.1:0-73860 GCF_035572195.1 Hyphomicrobium sp.
CTTCGGAACGTGCCTCACGATCAAAATGGCGCTCGGCCGCGACGATTGGCAGATATCCGACACCTTGCCGCGTCCACCGTGGCTCGAGGCCGGCGGTTTTCTCATCGGCGTCA
The DNA here is from genome assembly GCF_035572195.1 of Hyphomicrobium sp. Taxonomy (GTDB): domain Bacteria; phylum Pseudomonadota; class Alphaproteobacteria; order Rhizobiales; family Hyphomicrobiaceae; genus Hyphomicrobium_B. Next base: position 114 of record NZ_DATNBA010000005.1, read on the forward strand.
TTTCAACCCTGATGGGAATCGGCGGCGCGACCTTCATGGTGCCGCTGATGACGCTCCACGGCCGGCCGCTGCTGCAAGCCGTCGCCACCGCGACCGGTATCGGCCCGATCATCGCGATCCCAGGTATTATCGGCTACATCATATCGGGCTGGGGCGTGCCGGGCCTACCGCCGCTGTCGCTCGGCTACGTCAACCTCGGCGCCTGCCTGATTGCACCGCTCGCCGTCTTCGCCGCACCCTACGGCGTTCGAATGGCTCACGGCATCTCGAAGCGCGCCCTTGAACTGGCGTTCGCCGCCTTCATCGCCTGCGTCGTTGCGCGGTTTCTGTGGACGCTCTTAGCTTGATTTACGCCGGCGGCCGGCTCCACGGAGTGGAGTCACCGGCGCCAAGCTAAACCGCGATCTTTTGATTGTACTCGCCGACCTCGGGAAAACGCGACAGCTGTTGATCGAGGTCCTTGAAAATGGCCTTCATGTTGGCTTCCGACGTCGGGCTTTCGACGACGACGACCAATTCCGGCTTGTTTGATGAGGCCCTGACGAGGCCCCAGGTCCCATCCTCGAGCATCACGCGAACGCCATTGACGGTAATCAAGTCGCGGATAGCCTGTCCCGCAATGCGCCCGCCGGATTCTTTCTGACGCTTGTAATGTTCGGTGACACGATCGACGACGTCATACTTCTTCTCGTCGTCGCAATGCGGCGACATCGTCGGCGAGCTCCAGGTTTTCGGCAGGGCATCGCGAAGATCGGCGACAGACTTGCCCGGATTGCGGTCGAGCATATCGCAGACGGCGAGGGCGGAAACGAGCCCGTCGTCGTAACCGCGTCCGAGCGGCGCGTTGAAGAAGAAGTGACCGGATTTTTCGAAGCCGACGAGCGTCTTGTTCTCGAAATTAAAGCGCTTGATGTAGCTGTGGCCGGTCTTCCAGTAAGTCGTCGTCGCGCCATTGGCGACGAGCACGGGATCGGTCGTAAAGAGGCCCGTTGATTTCACATCGACGACGAATTTCGCATTCTTGTGAAGCGAAGATATATCGCGTGCGAGCATGACGCCGACCTTGTCGGCGAATATTTCATGCCCGTCGTTCGCGACCACGCCGCAGCGGTCGCCGTCTCCATCGAATGCGAGGCCGACATCGGCACCGGTTTCGAGCACCTTCGCCGATACCGCGTTCAGCATCTTCATGTCTTCGGGATTGGGATTGTGGTTCGGGAAGGAATGGTCGAGGTCTGCATTGAGCGGGATGACCTCGCAGCCGACGGCGGCGAGTACTTGCGGCGCGAACGCACCGGCCGTGCCGTTCCCACAGGCCGCTACAACCTTCAGGCGGCGCTTCAGCTTCGGCCGGGCGGTCAACGATGCGATGTAGCGCTCGGCCATGTCCGGCACATAGATATAGCGTCCGCCAGCTTTCACATCGAAGTTGCCGTCGAGAACAATTTTCTTCAGCTCCAGCATGTCGTCGGGCCCGAACGTCAGCGGACGCGAAAGACCCATCTTGATGCCAGTCCAACCATTGTCGTTATGGCTGGCGGTTACCATCGCCACGCCTTCGACGTCGAGGTCGAACTGCGCGAAGTAGGCCATCGGCGACAGGGCCAGGCCGATGTCGTGAACCTCGCAGCCGCCGGCCAGCAGCCCGGTCATCAAGGCCTGTTTCACGGCGGCGGAATACCAGCGGTAGTCATGGCCGACGACGATGCGTTTTGGCACGCCGCGACGCGCAAAGAGCGCGGCCATGCCAAGGCCGACGGCATTGAGCCCCATCAGGTTGATTTCGTCGGGAAAGAGCCAGCGCGCGTCATATTCGCGAAACCCCGTCGGCTTGACGAGCGGCAGGCGCTCGAAGTCGGCCGTGTTCGGCTTTAAGTCGGCGCGGGGCTTCGGCAGCATGAAAGTTCCTCCTTGAGCGTCGCTTTTTAAGCTACCGCAGGCAGCTTGCGCGGCCAACGTCCGCTTTCAAAGTGCGGACGTATCGGCAATCTTATGGCGGAAACGCGAATGGCTACTCTTGCAGTACCAGCATCCCGGCGCGCATTTCGACGCGGGTAAGCCGTTTCAAGAACGACATGCCGAGTAGTGTGCGTTCCGACGCACCCCGCGCCGAGACGACGGCGGGTACGTTGCGCACCGTGATGTCGCCGATGCTGATGCGCGAAATGGTGACGGGGGCCACCCGCGTCGAGCCGTTGGCCGTCTGAGCCAGACCCGTGAAGTCTGAGGGTTTGACGTAAAGGCCGACGCTTGCCGCATCCTCATAGGTCAGCGCCACGAGAGATGCGCCGGTGTCCACCATGACGTCGATGGAACGGCCGTCGATGTCGGCCTGCGTCTGGAAGTGCCCGTAAGCTCCGGCGGCAATCGAAACGCTGCCGGACGGGCCGGCGTCTTCTTTCACCTCGTCAAATGCCGGATCGTTGATTTTTGCCGGCCGACTTGCGCGCGACAATCCGGTTGCGCCGATCGTGTACTCTGCGACGGACGTAAATATGCCTGGATGGCTGAGCGAATAGGCAAGGCCAGCGGCGCCGGCGGCTGCCAATGCGACGGACGCAAAAAGACTGATGGTCGCCGAAGACATCTCGCTACTGGATCCCGAGAAAGGCGGCACCGGTGACGGGCGTCGCCGCTCTTACTGCCGGAGCGTCACGAAATCCCCGGTAACGGCATAAGACCGCAAACGTCTTAAAAAACTCATACCGAGCAAGCTTTCGTTAAGGGTTCCCGGCTTTGCGACGAGGGCTTCAACATCGTCAATCACAAGCGGACCGACGCGCAGGGATTTTAAGCGAGTGGTCGCCAAATAGCTCGTGCCGTTTGCGGTCTTCAGTGCCGTATCGAACGACAGATTCCTTATGTCGATGCCGGCCCTCTCGGCGTCCGACTGGCGCAGCACGACGGTCGCCGCGCCGCTGTCGATCAGCATCGGTATGGCCTCTCCGTTCACCTCGGAATTTGCGACGAAAGCTCCATCGGCGTCCCGACGGATGCGCACGGATGCGGGTCCGTTGCGCGCCAGCGCATCGGTCTCATTACCGAGACTTGAGGACGAAAGAAAATTGGCGACGAGAGCCGGTGGATCGGTGCGCAGAATCTCCACGCCGAACCCAACCACAGCAATGGCTGCGACCAGCATCAGTAAGCGGCCGAAGCGGCGGTCGTCGCTGCCGCGATGAAGCGTTGCCAGATAAAGTATGATCAGCGCTCCGATTACGGCGGCGGCAATCGGCCACCCGGTCAACGCCTCGATGTTGACGCTACCCGCCTCGACGGCAAACAGAAGTCCGCCGAAGATCGCGATGACGAGTAGCAGCAAAAAGATCATCGTCACCCTTTGCTAGCGTGAACCGGCGGAGCGGTAGGGCGTATCCGAGCCATAAACGGAGGGGGTTCGCATCCGCGGCTGGCGCGTCGGGCGCGGTGCGGGGTCGCGGTGGCGCTCCTGACCTAGCGGCTGCAGAGGTGCGATGGGATTGAGGACACGCTGCCGCGGCAGCGTCACCGTCACCTCCGTGCCCTTGCGCAACTCCGACTTGAGATCGAACGTGCCGCCTTGCAGGTGGATGAGATTTTGCACGATCGGCAATCCGAGGCCGGTGCCGCCCTCCGCCGACTCGTGTGCCAGCGATCCTTGACCGAAAGCCTGCAGCACCCGCGGAATTTCGTCTTTCGGAATGCCAGGGCCATTGTCGGCGACGGTCATGAATTGTCCGCCGTCGAGAGTATGTCCGACGATGAGCGTGATGCGGCCGCCCTTCGGCGTGAATTTGAGCGCATTCGACAAGAGGTTCAGGCAGATCTGGCGCATCGCGCGCTGGTCGGCCCAAACGTATGGCAGATCCGGGGCGAAGTCTTCGACGATCTGAAGCGCCTTGGCGTCGGCTTTGATTTTGACGAGACGCTGGCACTCTTCGGCAATGTCCGTAAGGCTGACCGTCTCTTCATGTAAGTCGTAGCGTCCGGCCTCGATGCGCGACAGATCCAAAATCTCGTTGATGATGCACAGCAGATGGTCGCCGCTCGTGTAGATGTTTTGAGCGTATTCGCGATACGTTTCGCTGCCTATCGGGCCAAGCAGCTGCTTTTCCATCACCTCGGAAAAACCCATGATGGCGTTGAGCGGCGTTCTGAGTTCGTGGCTCATCGTTGCGAGAAAGCGGGATTTGGCCTTGTTCGCAGCTTCGGCACGCCGTCGCGCTTCGTCCGAAATTGCCGTTGCTTCCTCAAGCTCCGAGATCAGGTTGTCCTTTTCGGCGCGATATTCGACCATCGCGAGCGCGGTCGAATGCAGGCCGCGGGCGAGATAGACGAAGAAGACGTGGATGCCAATCGCCATCGACGCGAGCGCGAAATAAAACGGATCGCCGAGCGTGAAGAGCCGCCCCGCCACCGCAATCGTCATCGGTACTGTGCCGGCGAGGAAGACGCGCGGCAGGGTCGAGGCAAACGTCATGCGTATGGCGAGCACGACCATCAGTGTCGCAAAGATAAAGACGTGCGATGAAAATGTCGCCGGCGTGGCATGCACCGGGGTCATCGTCATGCCGATGAGCGCGAAGGCGGCTAGCGCGAAGCCGTTACCGAGTTCGATCCTGATGAAGTGGCGCCGCCATTGACCGACGTTGACGTCCGAACGCGGGATCGAGAGCAGGCGGCGGCATTGGTCGAGCATGTAGACGCGGGCGATCGAAACGATCGCGATCCACATCGTGGCTTCGATGAAGGAAGCCCAGAACATCGACGCGATGTAGAAGATGAAGCAGAGCGCGGGCATGGCGAAGGGCGCGCTCGTCTCGTTGCGCGCAAACATCGTCAGCAGTTCGTATTCGAATTCCGGTTTGTGGGTCGTGCCGTGGGTCAACCGGTCGCGATAGGATTTGAGCTCGTCATCGGGACGGCTCCGGCCTGGTGGCCTGAGCGCCCGTTTGACAGCCGATCCGACGCTGTCGGCGTTATCGTCCATACCGCGTGCCGTTATCCCGTCGATTAAGTCTCGCCGATGCAAAGCGAAACGCCTGGGGTAAAGTGGCCGCAATTCGTTAAGGCAAGGCTTAAGACTGCTCTCATTTTCAAAAAAAGTGCGAGATGCAACTTGTGCCTTGCGGCCCCGGACGCTCGAAAACCGCCACTCGGCAGGCGGCGCCCCGAGGGCGTGAGATACACGCCTGCAACCCCGTGAGGTAAGAGACGTATGCGGATTATCGAAACGCGAAGGGCCCCTAATCCAAGGCGCGTCGGCATATTTCTCGCTGAAAAAGGCCTCGAGGTTGCGCGTGAGGAGCGTGACGTGATGGCCGGCGATTTGAAATGCGATGACTTTGCCGCGCTCAATCCCTGGCAGCGGGTGCCGATCCTGGTGCTCGACGACGGCCGGGTCATCGCAGAATCCGTCGCGATTTGCCGCTACTTCGAGGAAGTGTGTCCCGAGCCTCCGCTTTTCGGCACCGGCAGCGTGGGCAAGGCCGAAGTCGAGATGTGGAACAGACGTATGGAATTCGGCCTTTTTGGCGCGGTTGCCAGCTTTTTTAGGCACCTGCATCCCAAGATGGCGCATCTCGAGGTACCGCAAGTCGAGGCGTGGGGACAAATCAATAAGGACAAACTCAACGTCGAACTGGCTCGGCTCGATCGCCGGCTGGCTGAAAGCCGGTTTATTTCAGGTCCAAACTATTCGATCGCCGACATTACGGCGCTCGTCGCCGTCGATTTCATGAAGCCGGCCGGCCTCGGCAAGCCCGATGCGTTCGGTAACGTCATACGGTGGCACCGCGAGGTTTCGGCCCGGCCTAGCGCGGCGGCCGGAAGGCGATGAGGCTCTGCGCGGCGGCTTTCAGCCCCGTCGGCGCACCCCTCGGCGACAAAGCCGGCTTATTACCGGGATTCTACGATCACCGAAAAAAAATACTAAATATTCGGTTGACAGTCGCAAATTAGAAAATATCATTTTCGAAAACGGCGATTTGTGTAAAATCATGTTTTCACTTTAGAGAGCAATATTATGTTGGATGAGATGGACATTAAAATCCTGCGCCTCTTGCAGCAGGATTGTACCCGGCCTGTCGCGGACATCGGCAAGGAAGTCGGGCTTTCGACGACGCCGTGCTGGCGACGTGTGCAAAAGCTAGAAGAGTCCGGCGTCATTCAGCGCCGCGTGGCGATCCTCGATGCCCAGCAGGTCAACGCCGGAGTCACGATCTTTGTGTCCATAAAGACGGACAAGCATTCGCTGGCGTGGCTCGAAAAATTTCATAGCGTCGTCGCCGACTTTCCGGAAGTCGTCGAGTTCTACCGCATGTCCGGCGAGATCGATTACCTGCTGCGCGTCGCGGTACCCGATATCGCTGCATACGACGCCTTCTACAAAAAGCTGATCGCGCGCATCGACATCGCCAAGGTGTCGTCGGCTTTCGCGATGGAGCAGATCAAATACACGACGGCGCTGCCGTTGCAGTTCGCTATTCCTGCGGGCACCACCAAGCACGAAAGGGCGGAAGCCTGAGAGCCCGCAACTCAGGTGGTCGACCTGCGCTTCAGGCGAGCAATGAGGCTCGACGTATCCCAGCGATTACCGCCGCGCGCCTGCACCTCGCCATAGAAGTCGTTGATCAGCCGCGCGACCGTCAGATCAGCGCCGTTCGAAGCGGCCTCATCGAGACAAATGCCCAAGTCCTTACGCATCCAATCCACGGCGAAACCGAAGTCGAACTCGCGGGCGTGCATGGTCCGCCAGCGGTTTTCCATTTGCCACGATTGCGCGGCGCCCTTCGAGATCGTCGCGATCAACGCCTCGATGTCGAGGCCGGCACATTCCCCGAAGTGGATCGCTTCGGCGAGGCCCTGAATAACGCCGGCGACGGCAATCTGATTGGCCATTTTCGCCAGCTGACCCGATCCCGCCGGACCCATGCGGCGAATGCTGCGCGCATAGCTTTTAATCAACGGCTCGGCATGAGCGAAGGCGGTTACATCGCCGCCCGCCATCACGGTTAGAGAGCCGGCTTCGGCTCCCGCCTGACCACCTGACACGGGGCAATCGAGAAAATGTAACCCGTGCTGGCTCGCGGCCGCCGCAAGCTCACGGGCAACGTTTGCGGAGGTGGTCGTATGATCGATGAAGACGGCGCCGGGCCGCATCGCTGCGAAGGCTCCGGCTGGCCCCATCGTGATGCTTCGCACGTCATCGTCGTTACCGACGCAGGCGAACACGGCATCGCAATCGCGTGCAGCTTCAGCCGGCGTGGCCGCCGTTTTACCGCCGAATTCGGCGCACCATGCCTCGGCCTTGGCTGGCGAGCGATTGTAAACGACGACACTGTTGCCGCCGCGGACTTTGAGGTGACCGGCCATCGGATAGCCCATAACGCCAAGACCGAGCCACGCCACGTTCGCCATCTCGCGAATTTCCTTCAATCGGTATTGGATAAGGCCGAGAGAACCGCGCCGCTTATACATGGCTTGCGGCGCTCTTTTACTGCGGCCAAAAGAACAAGCCGAGAGCAGTGGCGACCGGCTCTCGGCAAACGCGTCATTCAATTCTGATTGGATCAGTCCGGCGGCCCTCGGAAGCTTGTGCCGACCTCCACGTCGACATCGATACTCGGGCTCGCCTCTTCGACGTAGATTTCGCCGTCGTCAGGATCTTCGACCGCGGCACGCCGGTAACCGTAACCGTAGCGCATGTCATCATCCTCATCGACTTCTTCGGAAGGACGGATGGAATAGTCGCGGTAAGCATAGCCACGGTGATATTCGGTGTAGCTGCTGTAATTCTCGCCGTCCAAGTCGGCAGCGTTGGCAATCGTCGGTGCCGCGCCGGCGAAGATCGCCGTCGTGGCAAAGGCGGTTATCAGTGGCAGACGGAACATGAAATATCTCCGTGAAATTGATATTGTCGCACGGCGCATTCGAATGCACCGCGCATAGGTAACCGTGGCGGCCACCTAAAGTTCACACTCCGAGCCACGCTTGAGTATGCGGTTCTTTCCCATGTCATGCTCGGGCGGTCTGCGACCGTTCGAACTATGCTATGCAACGCGGGAATTCATAGAACGTCAGGTGCCGCCAAAGATGTCAAAAATGGAAACGCCCGCCGCTCTCGCGCCGCTTGCCGTGACATACGGCGACATCGTTCGGGCTTCCGCGGCAATCCGCGGCGCTGTGCTAAAGACGCGCTTCGAGCCAAGCCGCACGTTGAGCGAACTCTTCGGCGCCGAGATTTGGCTGAAATTCGAAAATCAGCAGTTCACCGCCTCCTACAAGGAGCGTGGCGCGCTGAACAAGCTGCTGTCGCTCCCCGATGCCGAGAAAGCCAACGGCGTCATCGCGATGTCGGCGGGCAATCATGCGCAGGGCGTCGCTTATCATGCACATCGGCTCGCCATTCCGGCAACGATCGTGATGCCCGCGTCGACGCCGACGATCAAAGTTGAAAATACGCGCAGTCACGGAGCCAACGTGATCCTCGAAGGCCAGTGCCTAGAGGATGCCTTCGACTTTGCTGTCCGCTATGGCGCCGAACACCACATGACGTTCGTTCACCCTTTCAATGACGCTCAGGTCATTGCCGGGCAGGGCACGGTCGCGCTCGAAATGCTGGAGACGGCCCCCGATCTCGATCTGCTTATCGTGCCGATCGGTGGCGGCGGGTTGATTTCGGGGATGGCCGTCGCCGCCAAAGCAATCAATCCCAAGATCAAGGTAATAGGCGTCGAAGCTCAGCTCTATCCGTCGATGCTGAATGCCGTGAAACACGCGTCCCTCCCGGTCGGCGGCGACACGCTGGCTGAGGGCATCGCGGTCACGTCGCCGGGGGATCTCACCCAGCCCATCATCGAAGCACTTGTCGACGATATCCTGCTCGTTTCGGAATCGAGCCTCGAACGCGCCGTGTCGCTGCTGATCACGATCGAAAAGACGGTGGTCGAAGGCGCGGGTGCAGCCGGCCTTGCGGCGCTCATCGGCAGCCACCGCCTCTACAAGGATCGCAAAATCGGGCTGGTGCTTTGCGGCGGCAATATCGATACCCGCTTGTTGGCCAGCGTTCTGACGCGAGAGCTGGCGCGTGACGGGCGCTTATCACGTCTTGCGATCGACATACCGGATCGTCCGGGCCAGCTCGCGAAAGTGGCCGGCTTGATCGGCGGGGCCGGCGCCAATGTCGTTGAGGTCTATCATCAGCGCGTCTTCACCGATGTGCCGGCCAAGGGTACAGAGCTCAACCTTGTCATCGAAACACGCGACCGTTCGCACCTCGAAAAGGTCGTCACCGGCCTCAGGGCGGGGGGCTACGCGGTAACGGTCAAAAGCTCCGGTGCCCCGATCTGATTGTCACGAGGTTTCCGGGCAGGCTCAAAAAAATTGGCCTTACGCAGATTGCGCAAGGCCAAGGAGATCGGATCGGGATCGTCGGAGGGAAGTCGGATCAGGTACAGGGAAGTGCAAACACAGCCGTTACTTGGAGAGGGAAGAGCCGGCGGGCGGCACGTCAGATTGCCGCTCGATGGGATGCGCTACCGCTAGTGTGCCGAGCAGGATCGCGCCCGTCACCAGAAAGCAAACTGCCATGCCAGCCCACGTCAGCCTGTCGGCCCGTGCATTCTGGTAACTGGCAACCTTGAGATCCATTACCGGTAGTCCGTGTTCAAGCCATTGAAGTAAGTTTCTTGTAACCGACTTCGACGTCATCGTCGATTTTGAAGTCTCGCCATAACTAATGTGGACGTCGTCGGTTTAACGAAATCTTCACAACCATTAACGGGCTGCAGAAAAGTTCCCGTCACGCGGCGACACCGATGCCCTTCAGCCTGCTGAATTCCAGATCGACGAGGGATTTATAGGCGCCGGCCTTCCTGAGCAGGTTGTCGGGCCTGCCGTCCTGCACGACCTGTCCGTTCTGGACGACGATGATCCGGTCGAAACTTCTGAGCGTCGACAGCCGGTGAGCAATCGCAATAACGGTTCTGCCGTTCATCAACGTCGTCAATGCTTCGCGGATCAATTCTTCCGAGTGAGAGTCGAGCGCCGATGTCGCCTCATCGAGCAACAGGATCGGCGCGTCCTTCAGGAATGCGCGCGCAATCGCGATCCGCTGCCTCTGACCGCCGGAGAGCTTCGCGCCGCGATCGCCGACGATCGTGTCGAGCCCTTGCGGTAGCTGCTTGATGAACCCAAGGCAGCGCGCCATCTCGGCGGCATTCCACACGTCATCGTCACTGGCGCTGGGGCGGCCGTAGCATATGTTCTCCCGCAACGTTCGGTGAAAGAGGGTTACGTCTTGTGGGACGACCGCAATGGCCTTGCGCAACGTGTCCTCGGTCACATCGGTGCTATCCTGGCCGTCGATCAAAATCGCCCCGGATTGCGCGTCATAAAACCGTTGCATCAAAGAAAAGATCGTCGATTTCCCGGCCCCGGACGGTCCGACGATTCCAACCCGAGCACCAGGTTCTATCTTGAAGTTCAACGATGTGAGAACTTGCCCGCCGGTCGGGTATGCAAAGCCGACGTCGCGGAATTCGACGGCGCCGCACGTGGCGACGAGCCTGCGCGCGCGCGGATGTTCGACGAGTTCATGCGGAACCAGAAGCGTGCGAAGCGCTTCGGAAAGACGCGACCAATGTTGAGTGACATCGACCAAGGCGACGGCCAGGTCGCGCGTCGCAGAAAGGATCGAAAGACCGAGTGTACAGACGAGCACGACGTCGCCTGCCGTCGCATGTCCAGCCTGCCAAAGTGAAATCGCCCAACCAAGAATGGCGGTCGTCAATAGCGCTGTGGTCGCCGCATGAAAAATTCGAAGACGCTCCAGAAAATACAAGCTCCGCTTGCGGGCTCGCATTTCCTTGTTGATGACGCCGGCGAGCCGCAGATGCTCGCTTCTGAGACGCCCGAAAGCCTTCACCAAAGACATATTGGAAACGACGTCGATCATGTCGCCATCGACGTTTGCAGCATTGCTGGCGTAAGCGTGGTGGAGTGGTGTACCGCCGGTAGCCCAGCGGAACATGACGAAAACGACGACAGCCACTACCGCCGTCAAGCTCAGCGCCATCGGGATGCTGACGGTCGCAAGATAGAGGATAGCAACGAAGGTAGCGATCAGCGGCGGCATTACATTGAATGTCACCATGTTCTCGGCCGTGTAGAGCGCGTTTGCCGTAGAGGTAATTCTGCTGGTCAAGGCTCCTGCCGACCGGGCGCTGAAGAAGCTCGGAGCATGGCCCGTCAGGTGCCTGAAAAGCTTGCGGCGCACGCTGCCTGAAACATTGACGAACGTCGAATGTCCGACCCACGCGGCGAGCCGCCAGAACATGTTGTCTGCCGCAATCAGCGTGATCAGGATCGCGAATGCAGTCCAAACGCTTGCGTGACGCGCCGGGTCCGACAGTGCGTCGACCAGATATTTGACACCGTATTGGGTCGAGACCGAGCAGATCACCGCTCCGACAACGGCCAGAGCAATCGTGACATGGCTCCAAAAATAACCTCCGAGTATTTTACGAATGAAGCGGTAGGGGTGATCTGAAAATATCGACAGGTCGCTCATGCATCCATCCCGTCATCTGCGCAAATCGATCTGGGACGGTAACTAATGGTTCCGACATCGGTTCGCTCGGCCCGTGACGCGATTCGTCGCGCCCGTATCTGCTCGTAAATGTGCATTCCCCATGGGATTTTTGGCGCCCACGTGGACAAAGTTTAAGCAAGCCTGCGAACCAGGAAGGCACATCGCCAGCAGTGCCGTGGGATTATGACCTTTTGCCCCGGCCTTCGACCCGTCCATGCGGCCTAGGCTTGCCGGTGAAGCGCCAGTATGGTGCCGCCGGTCCACCGCGAAGACGCCGGGGACTGCGGACAAAGCTGGGGCATGGAACGAACTTGCGGCGCGGCATTACGACACGAAGAGTGAGGCTCGGATGCGCGGCACTTTTCGGGCTCGCGTGGTTAAGCATCGCTCACGTCAGCCGTGCCGCCGAACCATCCGGCGCTCCCGCTGCCGCAATGTCACAAACTGTTGAAGCCACGACTGTGCCGCCGCGACCCGAAGAGCCGCGGGCCGCGAGGGCCTACACTGTCTTCGAGACGTATTGCGCCCGTTGTCACCAAACGGGCCGCCTCGAGAGACCACTCGCCTCGGGAGGTCTTTCCAATATCCTGTCCATCGCCGAGGTGGCGCGCGATCCTGTACTTGTGAGGCCCGGTCTACCCGATGCCTCGCGCCTCTATGATGTGCTGGAAACGCGCCACTCTCCGCTCGACGTTTTTTCGGGCTCGGTCGGCGGTTCCGAGCCCGGATCGGACGATATCGAAAGCGTCCGTGGCTGGATCAGAGACCTGAAGCCTGCCGCGCAAGCCTGTTCGCCGCGTCAGCCGGTGCGACCGGCCGATGTCGAGAAGATGATGCGCGATGCGCAGCATCTCGAGCGCGATCAAGGCCCGGACGTGCGCTTTATTTCGCTGGTGCATCTCTACAATGCGTGCGCCACGCCGCAGGAAATGACGGCTTACGCACAAGCACTGAACAAGCTGATGAACAGCCTCTCGTGGGCGGCGGAGCCGGTGAAGCTGACGCCGCTGGATGCCGCCGGCACGGTGCTTTCGTTCCGCCTTGCGCAGTTCGGTTGGGATGCCCAACGCTGGGATTTGATCGAGCGGGCATACCCGCCGGCGCTCATCCATGCCGTGGCCGATGATGTGGCGCACATTGCCGCTACCAAAGTCGCGATCGTCAACGGCGATTGGCTGGCCTCGGCCGCTGCCGAGACGCCGCTCTATTACGACCTTCTCGGAATTCCGGGCACGCTTTCCGAGCTCGCCAAAATGAATGCAACCGACATTGATCAGAACATCAAGTCCACGGTGGCTCGCAGGATCGCACTCCGAACAAGTGCGGTGACGCGCGCCAACCGTCTGATCGAGCGCCATCCCGGAGATCGTGGCGGCTTCTGGCTGATCTACGACTTCGCAACGAGCACGGGGCAGCAGGACATCTTCGAGCATCCGCAGGGTCCCAAATCGGCCGCGCCGGGCACCTCGCCGTTCCAGCCGGATGAGATCCGCGCCCTGTTCGCACTTCCGAATGGATTTTACGCCTTCGCGCTTTTCGATGCCGCAGGCAATCGTATCGACCGTGTTCTTCCGGGTCTCGAAAAACCGTATGCCGGCGTCGAGGCGACCGCGCTCGAACCGGTGACGAAGGCCGGCGCAAAATGCTTCGCATGTCATACGGCGGGCCCCCTCGGCGCCAAAGACGAATTCAGGGTCGCTGCGCCGGGCGACGCAACAAGTCCTCCAAATCCCAGCCGGACAGCCGTGCTGCCGCTCTTCGCTGACGACACCGAAAACGCCTTGCTGATGATCGGAGCCGAGGATCGCTATCGCCTCGCTGCAAGATCGGTGGGCGTCGATCTCGATTTGCGGATTAGGGGCGAAGAACCGGTCTCCGGCTTGGCGCGGCGCTATCGCGAGGACGCGGATTTCGCGGCAGCCCTTGGCGAAACGGGACTCGACCGCCAGGAGTTTTTGACGAAACTAAAGGACGCCAAGGGGGCAGCGGCGCCGCTCGCGCGACGGCTTCTGCATGGCGTCTTGCCGCGCGTCCAGCTAGAGCGGCTGTTCTCGCTGCTGAAGGGAATTGACGTACCGCGTCCGAGCGTCTCGGGAGGCTTTCTGCGCGACGTGAAGTCCGAGATCGGGCTCAGTATGTGGATCGACAAGCCGCGTCCCGTTCCGGGAGATCTGATTACGATCAAGGCCGAAGCCGACAACAATTGCTATCTGACCGTCATCAGCGTCGACGCGACAGGCGTCGCGACGGTTCTCTTTCCTAGCGATTTCCAACCCGACAATCTCGTCTCTGCCGGCCAGCCCGTGAGCATTCCAGGTGCTAATGCGCCCTTCCAGCTTAGGTACAAAGCTGAAGGAAGCGAGACGATCCTCGGGCGCTGTTCGACAAGCTCGACGCCGCCGGTCGGCATCGAGCACGATTTCGGGCAGCAGCGCTTTACGGTGCTGGGCAACTGGGAGAATTTTATCGAGGATACGCTCGTCACGGAGTCGGAATTGCGGAGCAATCCTGAGAAGGCCGAACGGGCACGCGTCGCGCAAACCGGGGCGTTGCGACGGCGACGGGAGCGCGGTGAACGTATCGAGCCGGTGCGTCCGGACGTCAGTAGTGTGAACGTGCTGCGTGACGGACGCGCCGTCCTCGTGCTCGGTCGCAGTTAGCTGTTGCGGCGCACTTCAGTTGATGCGGTCGCACTCGCCCTCAGCAGAAATCCGGTAACGATGTATAGCGCTTGGACCTCGAAAGCCTTTACAGAGGGGGGCGCGGCTCTTACATGCACGCGCCTATTGATTTGTCTCGGGTAAAGGGCCGGCGCTGCCGCGCACCAACTCCGATGGTGCTTCCCAGGAGAAACTTTCGCGATGGAGAAATTCGCAACTGCCCTCGAGATGGTGACGGACCTGAAGCCCGATGGCCCGGTCTTCGCCGCCCGTCCACACGCGGCAGGGCGCGCCGCCCGGTGGTTCATCAAGAATTTTCCGGGTGAAGTCGCTTACGCCTATAAGGCCAACAGTTCGGTCTTTCTGCTCGGCGCGCTCTACGGCGCTGGCATTACGCAATTCGACGTGGCGTCCATCGCCGAACTCGAGGATGCGGCGACCATTCCGGGCGTCAGGCTGCATTTCATGCACCCCGTCAAATCGCGTCTCGCCATTCGCAGGGCCTATTTCGATTACGACATCAAGTGCTTCGCCTTGGATACGGAGGACGAACTGCAAAAGATCGTCGAAGAGACGGAAGGCGCCAAGGATCTGGAGCTGTTCGTGCGTCTGTCTGTCTCCGCGAAGAACAGCCGGGTGCCGCTGGAACACAAGTTCGGCATTACCGGCCAGAAGGCGCAGCGGCTCCTGGTCAAGACACGCCAAGTTGCCGACGAACTCGGCATAACGTTTCACGTCGGCTCTCAGACGACGACGCCCGATGCTTACGCAATGGCGTTCGACGAAGTCAAAAAGCACATCGTCAAAGCCGGCGTCGTCGTCGATGCGATCGACATCGGCGGCGGGTTTCCGTCGCGCTATACAGATAGTGTTCCCGCTAGGCTTTCCGACTTCATCGACGTCATCAAGGCGTCAATGGCGAAGATGCCGGTGACCGAGCACTGCAGACTCATTTGCGAGCCCGGGCGGGCGCTAGTTGCGGAGGCCGAGAGCCTGATCGTCAAGGTCGACCTGCGCAAGGGCAACCAGCTCTTCATCAATGACGGCGGCTACGGCGCGCTGTTCGACGCCGCGCATCTGGGCTTTGTCTTTCCCGTCCGGCTGATCCGCGATGGCGCCGATCCGAACGAGGCGCTCGAGCCATTCGAGTTCTGGGGTCCGACGTGCGACTCGATCGACTACATGAAGGGTCCGTTCATGCTGCCGGGCTCGGTTCGCGAAGGCGATTACATCGAGATCGGCAATGTCGGCGCATATAGCCGTGCGATGGCGACACGCTTCAACGGATATGGACTGTATACGGATGTCATCTTGCAGGACGAGCCGATCTACTCGATTTACACCGAAGACCTGGAGCCCGTGGCGCGCAACGCCTGAACGGTGCAGTCAGAGATAGCGCGCCAAATTCAGTTCGACGGCTTCGCGATGGCGACGAGAACTGGGTCGGCGCGAAAATCTTTGGGAAATAATCGCTTCAGGTTTTCGACCTTCGGCAAGTCGTTGATGACGATGTAAGGATACCTGGGATTGAGAGCCAGGAAGTTCTGATGATAGTCCTCGGCTGCATAGAAGCTCCGACCAGGCTCGACGGTCGTCACGATCGGCTTCGAAAATGCGTGGGCCGCGTTGAGCTGGCCGATGTATGCGGACGCGACCTTCGCTTGTTCTGAGTTCGCAGGGAAAATCGTCGAGCGGTATTGGGTGCCGTTATCCGGTCCCTGGCGATTGAGCTCCGTCGGATCGAGCGCCACGGAAAAGTAAATCTGCAAGAGACGACCGTAGCTGATCTTGCTCGGGTCGAATGTGACGCGAACCGATTCCGCGTGGCCCGTCGTACCGGTGCCGACGGTTGTGTATTTTGCAGTCCCTTCACTGCCCCCGGCGTAACCCGACACGGCGTCCGTCACGCCTCTGACGTGCTGGAAAACGCCCTGAACGCCCCAAAAGCATCCGCCGGCGAACACCGCGGTCTCGAGCCCTCTTTTTTGATCGACCACCGCATCAACAGCGGGAGGAGGCACGACGCGCGCTTCCTCGGCCGAAAGTCGCGAAACGCTGAAAACGGCGGCCGCTGAGAGCAGAATTGCTGTAGAAAAAAACAGGTTTCGGAGTAGCGCAGAGCTTGATTGTGATGATTGCGACGGCACGGTTTGGCTCCATCGGCCAGGAATTTCGGGGCACACACGTAATTGATACGACGGTCCCGGCAAAAACGTTACGGCCTAGCAGCCGACGGCACCAACTCCGCCGTCTTGTGTACGACAGCGTCGATCACGATGTCGAGGTCGCCACAACGATGGATGAAAGTGAAACAGCCTGAAAGGAAAGGAGCCGATCCATGTCGTGGACCGATCCTCTAACCAATATCGCCGGCATTAGGTGCGGCTACGCCTCCACGCGGCATAGAGCTCATTCGGATTAACGTTCAAGCGACTAGCTTCCGCCATCAAATGTGAAAGCTGATTCTTGATGGCTCGCCCGTTTAGTTGGGCGAGCGAGTAGCCTTCATTCTCGAGAGTGCGCCGGAGACTTTGTACGGTATTGACTGCGCCTGACCTCGCGAGTTCGAAAGCTCGCTCCAATGAACTTAGGTTCCCGCCGACGTTCCGGTTTCGCGACGCGATTTTCCAAATAACCGCTCCAAGGACGATGCCCGCGGCGCCCGCTACCAGAAGTGTTGTCAGCGGCCGTTCCTCGATGACGTCTTTTGCGTCCTGAAAAGCGTCTTGTGCGCGTTCGGCCAAGCTGCCGTTATCACCGGTCGATCCGTTGGCGTCGAATGCAGAGTTGAATTCAGATGTTGGTGACATTTGAAATCCCATTTGTTTAGGGCTGAGGGGAGGGTGCACTTGTGTCGGCGGCTGTCTCGCCCGGTCTGCTGATTACGTAGAGGCCCGCCGCGATGCTGAGCAACAGAGGCCAGTTTTTCAGTCCTGTCCTGAGCATAGCCGGAACAATTATCGGGGCAGCGGACGTCACGACGGCCATCACTGTTTCGTCGTCAAAGATCGAGCCGTCGGCTCCGGCTTCGCCCTCTGCTTCTGTCTTCGGCATTTCATCCGCCGCGGGATCCGCGGCTTTTGCTTTCGAGTTGTTCCGCATCTTAAAAATAAGTGCCACGATAAGCCCCAGGGTACCAAAGACACCGGCAACCAATAGATTGCCGACCTCCGGCCCGTAGGTCTTATTGAGTGTTAGAGATAGGCTAGCTGCGGCAAAGCCAATCGCAATCAAAAAAGGAACAGCGACGACTACCCGATTGCCGAGATCGCCAATCGCATTGTCAACGCTCGCTTCCGCTCGTCTGAATAATTTTGCAAACATCGTAGCGCTCTCTCCGAACACCCAATCAAAATTTGGGTGTTACGCCTTCCAAAGGGCGCCGAGTACAAAGCCCGCAGCCACAGCGAAGCCGAGGGTCGTCATCGGCTGATCCGATAGCGACCGATCAATCGCGCGTCCGAAATTCCCTGCAACCTTTTGAATGTTGGCTCTCGCCTCGGAGCCTTCCTCAATCAGCTGGTTCGCGGTGCCTTCCACCTGGGCAAGGGCTCTTCCGATCGTGTCGGTGGCTCTTAATCCCAAGTCCACCGCCTTATCGGTCAGGTCATTCGGCAATCGCGTGCCGTTGTCGGGGGAATCGTAACGGCTCATAGCGAACACTCCATGCAATTCGTTGTTTGAATGTGAACGCAGCGAACGGAGGTTTGTTCCTGGGCCCGCGAGGCCCGACTGGCGATTAAGCACTATATGCGAGAGGGTTCGAGGACGGCCTTGGCCAGAGATGATCGCGTTAATCTTCAGCGGTACGTCGGCGCGGTGGGTGAGCGATGTACAATTCGATGGAGCGTGGGGGGCAATTCCCGCCGGGGCCGGAGAGGAGGGATGCGACGCGCGACGCCGCACCCCTCAGTTCAACTTACTTGCAGTACTTGTGACCGTGCTTCATCCAGCAATGCTTCGGATGATGCTTGTGATAGCTGACAGTCTTCACGTGCGAAGCGTGCGCGTGATGGATGCCGGCTACGTTGTGGCTGACTTCTGCGTTTGCGAAACCGGCTCCAAACATCATCACGGCAGCGGCGACAGCGATACCAAAAGTAGTCTTCATGCGTGCTCTCCTAGCGTTTCAAGAGAGCCACCGTGTTAGCGGCTCTGCCGAACAGCTAAATCGATTTCGAAAATTGCACAGGGGTGAAGCGAGCTGCTTACGGAAATGTATAGCGGTTAGGTTCATATGATATTCATATTCGCTAGCTGCGTGCATTCCGACACGGCGCGTATTTGTCGCCACTGAACTTGGCGTTGAACGTCACCACTTCGAAGTCGTTCCTCATCCTTGGCGCGTCTGTTTCGGCCGATCAACTTGGAGCGATGAAATTCGTTGTGTTGGTGTCGCGAGACGCGCACGCGGCTTGTGCCATCGTATCTGCCCAACGTCTTCTGTTGCCCGCAGTTGGAAATTCGGCGATGACAAGGATGAAGCCGGACATCCTACTCCTCGCCGTGATACATCGGACCGATGGAGTGTCGCGTGGATTCCCGCGCGAAGCTTGGGGTAACCAGAGGAAGCTCGCGGCAGACTGCGTAAGCCTCGGCGATATCCGCACATTTTCTCCTTTTCGAAAAACTCCTTGAAATTTCGAATGCACCATCCATATGCCATCCAGCAGGATGGTACATGGATGGAAACAATGGCCGCGGTTGTTCACGATCTGCGTCAGAAGACCGGTGACACCGAGAAAATTACGGTGAACCTCGGATACGTCGATCTGGGGCATGTCGACCTGATGGTACGCGAGGGTTTTTATTCGAACCGTACTGACTTCATCCGCACCGCTATCCGCAATCAACTCGAACGGCACGCAGACGTGGTCAAGCAGACCGTCGTACGCAAGACGCTGGAACTTGGCTTGCGTCATTACAGTCGTGACGATTTGGAGGCGTTACGGGCCTCCGGTAAAACTCTCGATCTCAACGTCCTCGGTCTCGTCAGCATCGCTCCCGACGTGCCGGCAGAACTCGCCCGCACGACCATCTCCTCTCTGTCCGTCCTCGGAGCACTCCATGCGAGTCCCGAGGTCAAGGCAGCCCTGGTCGACCGAATGCAGTAGCCGGTATTGGAAAGCACACTCACCTAATTGGCGCCCGATCGGATGCCTTTAATTGATCCCGACCACAGGAAAATCGAAATGAGCGACCCGCTCGACGACATGATGAAGGCAACACGCTTGACCCAAGCCGGGCGCCTCGACGAGGCGACAGCGCTGCTGCAAAGAATGTTAGGTGTGACACCACCGCCACGTTCGTCGCCGCCAGAAGGTCGTGCGGCCAAGTCAGGCATCGAGCCTTCGACCATTAATGGCGTGGGGCAGCGACAGACGGATTTGAATGGTAGCGGGACAGCCTCATCGAGCCCCAACCTAAACGGTTCAAAAGATAGTGCGACGGCGAGGGCATCGGGACCATTGCGCGGTGTTTTCCAACGCCTGCAAAGTCTCGGCTTACGCAAGCCATCGCCGCCCGCATCCGAAATTGTACCAGGCGTTGGGCGTTTCGTTTCCAAATCCTTCAGCAACGAAGCGGGAAGCCGCGCCTACAAACTTTACATTCCAAGCGGCCACGGCAAGGGACTTCGACCGCTGATCGTCATGCTGCATGGGTGCACTCAATCGCCCGACGATTTTGCCGCCGGCACCCGCATGAACTTCGTCGCGGAAGAACACGCCTGCTTTGTCGTCTATCCGGAACAAAGCTCAGCTGCGAACGCGTCGAAATGCTGGAATTGGTTCAAGACCGGTGATCAGAAGCGAGGACAGGGCGAGCCGGACATCATCGCCGGAATCACGCGCCAGGTGCTGGCGGATTACAAAATCGATCCGAAACGCATTTACGTCGCGGGACTATCCGCCGGCGGTGCCGCCGCGGCCATCGCCGGGGAAGCATACCCGGATCTATACGCGGCGGTCGGCGTTCATTCGGGCTTGGCCTGTGGTGTCGCTCACGACATGCCCTCGGCATTTGCGGCGATGCAGGGACGCCATCCGGCTCCGGACCACAAGAGCAGCCGGCAGACAGGTCTACCCAATCGGATCCCGACTATCGTCTTTCATGGCGATCGCGATTCGACGGTACATCCGCGCAATGGCGGCGAGGTCATCGACCGTGCTCGAGCGGGTGGCGAATTCCAGACGGTGGTGGAGAATGGCAATGCCGCCGGGCATTCCTACACCCGTTCCATCCTGCGCGATGCAAAAGGCCGCGGCCTTCTCGAGCAATGGGTCATCCACGGCGCCGGACATGCCTGGTCCGGAGGAAGCCCTTCTGGGTCGTTCACCGACCAGAAGGGGCCTGACGCAACGAAAGAGATGATTCGGTTTTTCCTTGAGCACACCCGCGCCCCGGCGAGAACGAAGGCCAAGTGAATTGGCGCGTTAGCAAAGCGCGATGCGAGTAAATGGTGGGCGGTACAGGGATTGAACCTGTGACCCCACGCGTGTGAAGCGTGTGCTCTACCGCTGAGCTAACCGCCCTTTTCGAAGACGGACCTTATGCGAGGCAGCGGCCGAGGCTGTCAAGCTGACGGCGCGTGTTCCGTCCAAACCGGCGCTTGCTTCAGGGCTTCGTCGCAGGGGCGGGTACAATGGAAGCACTCGAGAGGACCGTCTCGATGGCGCCCCGGCTGGCGCGACCGGCGTCAATCTGGCTCTTGGGCGCGTACGCCGTGACGATCGCCGCGCGGCCAGAGCCCCCGAGCACCAACAGAAAGCGCGACTCCGGCCCTTGTTTGCCTTTGGCGTCGGCCAACACGTAAGTGTACGCGTCGGTTCGCTTCAGCGCCCCCCCGGCGTAGGCCGCGTTCGTATATCCGCGACTCGCCAGAAACTCGAGAAACGCCGTCCCCTTGAATTCATGCAGCGCCTGAAGCGGCAGCTCTGAAACTTCGATTGTTATGCCGGTTGCGTCTTCGTGCAGCGAGGCAGGCGGCCCCGCGGCGGCCGTGAAATCGTCAGGAACATCGAAGGTAACGGCGCCCGCGACGGCCTTCTTTGTCGCAAAGGCACTGGATGCGGTGGCGGTTGAAAGCACGACCAGGGCAATGACGGCGACCATTCGCCAAAGGGCTGGGAGCATATCGAGGATTCTTCCTCCGGGTAGCAACCCGGCTTAGATTTCTTACGTAAGGAGGGACCGTATCGTAGACCGCCTGGGGCGATCGTGTAGTCAAAAGGATCGCCAGCCTCAATGCGAATGCGTCAAGCCGGCAGTTGACCGTGATCGGAAGGACACGGCACCTTGCGCTCAGGTCCTGCAAAATGCGATGTCTGCCGCCGATGACGTGCGATTCCGGAAGGCGCTACAGCGACTTCTTAATGTAAGGGTCGCTTCTGGAGGGAAGTTTGGAGTCTACGGCGCCGCGAAACCCGTTTCCGCTATCTCTGGGTCTCAACAAACTCGGTCTATTGGGATTGAAGGCGCCGCTGTTGTCGGCGCTCATCATTCTGTTGCTGACCGGCATTGCCGCGCAAGGCCTGATGCGCCTTAAGGTCGACGACAGTTTATCTGAACTCTTTCGCACGAATACCAAGGAATTCAGGACCTACGAGGAGATCGACCGCCGATTCCCCTCGAGCGAGTACGATGTTCTGGTGGTCGTCGAGGGCAAGAATCTTCTGACGCGCGAGGGGCTCACCGCCTTTGCCAACGCCGCGAGCGATTTGCAGCTCGCCGATGGGGTCGACGGTATCGTGTCGATGCTTTCGGCGCGCGGCCGGCCCGATGCGTCAGGATACGCTCCGCCAATCGTGCCCGACGAGTTGCCCGAAGGTGCAGCCTTCGACGCCATGCTGACGGCTCTCAAGAGCAATGACATCGTCAAGGGCAAGTTTCTGTCCAACGACGGTCAGCTGGCGCTGGCGGTCCTATCGCTCAATCGCGAAGTCGTCGCGGAAAAATCCGCAAAGGTCGTCATCGGCGGAATCGAAGAGGTCGCGAAACAGGATCTCGCACCCGCTGGACTTACGGTGAAACTCGCCGGGGCGCCGGTGATGCAACTCGAAATTCGTAATGCCGTCGAGCGCGATCAGATACTTTACAACGGGCTCGGCTTGTTTTTCGGCGCGGCCATCGCCGCCATTTTCTTCCGGCGCGTGTCGCTGATGCTGGTCGCCGCACTCCCGCCCGTTATCGCGGTCGTGTGGGCACTCGGCCTTCTTGGCTGGCTCGGCTTCAAGCTCAATCTCTTCCTGAACGTCATGACGCCGCTGATCATGGTGATGGGGTTCGCCGACAGCATGCAGATGGTTTCGTCCATTCGCATCCGCCTCCGTGAAGGAGACACCAAGCTTGAGGCCGTGAAATTTGCCATCAATATCGTCGGCCCGGCCTGCGTGCTGGCACATGCCGCGGCTCTTCTGTCTTTCCTGGCGTTGCTATTTTCGGAATCGGGCCTCATTCGCACCTTCGGCGAGGCAGGCGCCATGGCGGTCTGCATTTCGTTTGTCGCGGTGATCGTCGTGCTGCCGCTCTTGGCGCTGCTGTTCATTCGCAATGAAAAGACGCTGGCGCGTGACCATACCCCCGCCGACGGAATGATGGACGCACTCGGCAACTTTGTCGGCGCCGTCGTCGATCGTGTCGTCCAGCACGCCGTCATCTACACGTTGATCGCATTTGCGCTCTTCGCATACTTTGCTTCGCTGCACCTGCAGCTTGAGCCACGCTATCGGCTTGCCGATCAGGTTCCCGACCGGGAACAGGCGCTAGACGCTTCGGGCCGCATCGATACCAAGCTCACCGGTGCCAACCCGTTCCATGTGATGATCCGCTGGCATAACGGCGCCAGCCTCTACGATCCGGCGACCCTCAATGTCATCAAGGAAACCCACGAGGCGTTGGAGAAGGCGGCCGGCCTCGGCAACGTCTGGTCACTCGAAAGCCTGAGGCGCTGGCTGCGCGAGAATGGCGACGACAACATCGAGACGGTCAAAAAATACGTCAAGCTTCTGCCTGAAAATCTCGTTCGCCGCTTCATCGCCAAGGAACAGGACGCTGTTCTCGTTACCGGCCGGCTGCCCGACATCGACGCGAGTCAGATTCTGCCGGTCGTCGAAAAGGTCGACCACGCGCTCGATCCAGTGCGCAAGGCCTATCCGAATTACGAAATCTCGGTGACCGGTCTGCCGGCACTCGCAGCCCGCAACAGTTACCGCATGATTTCGCAGTTGGATGAAAGCATCCCGCTTTGCGTGCTCGTTGCCGCAATCCTGCTGGCGGTCGCTTTCCGCTCCGTCTTTGTTGGATTCATAAGTATCCTGCCGGGGCTCTTCCCGGTTGTGACGTCCGGGGCGCTGCTTTGGTATCTTGGTGATGGACTTGAATTTGCGTCCGTCGTGGCGCTGCTCGTGGTTTTTGGTCTCGGCGTCGATGCGCTGATCCACTTCCTGAACCGGCTGCGACTCGAGGAGCAGCCGGGCGTGTCCCCCGAACTTGCCATCCGCCGGGCCCGCGTGCTTGTCGGACCCGCGATCATCTTGACGACGATGGTGCTTGCCTTCGGTCTCGGCGTGACGATCTTCTCGGAGTTGCCGTCGCTCAGGACATTTGGCATGGTTTGCGGCGTGACGCTGCTCGCGTCGCTGATCGCCGATCTCGTTTTTCTGCCGGCAACCATCCTTGTTTATCGACGTTATATCAGCCGCCACACCTAACATGCCGGCATTGCGGCACCGAGCGGGGCCGCGCTAGTCTCGCGGCCGAATGAACGGCAGCAAGAGGCGGCGGTGACCCAGAAGCTGATCATCATCTTGGCCAACACCGACCCGCGCAATTGCGAGGAGCTCGGGGCGCCGATCATCCAGGCCACGGTTGCGGCCGCGATGTCTTATAACGTCGAAGTCATTTGCACCGGCACGGCTGCGAAACTTCTAAAAAATGGCGTCGCCGCAAAGCTTCATTTGAAACCTAGCGAACCGCGCTCGATGCACGACTTCATCAAGGAAGCACATGCGGCCGGCGTCAAGTTTTTCTGCTGTGCGCCGGAACTCGATCTGTTCGACATGCGCAAGGAGGATTTGATCCCTGAGTGCAGCGGTGTCGTCGGCGCGGCGCATTTCATCGAAGAGATCATGTCGAGCGAGTGCAAGGTACTCACCTACTGACCGGCATGCCGGTAAGCTTTTTTACTGCGGCCTGCAAATCGCGATAGTCGTCGATGATCGCGTCTGGTCCGAATGATGCGACCGGATCGACGCTGTAACCGAAGCTGACCGCGACGATCGGTACGTGCGCCGCCTTCGCCGTCTTGATGTCGGTTTCGCTGTCGCCAATCATGATCGAGGCGTCTGGCCGGCCGCCGGCGAGGGCGATCGTGCCGGTCAAGTGTTTCGGGTCCGGCTTGAAAACGCCCAAGCTATCGCGCCCGGTGAGGGCCGAAAAGTAGCCGTCCAGTTTCAAGGCTTTCAGAACCTGGCGGGCCTGTATCTCGATCTTGTTCGTACAAACCGCCAGCGTCGCGCCTTCGCTGCGCAATGCTTCTAGCGCCGTCACCATATTCGCGTAGGGCGTGCTGCGAACCGCGATATTGGCGCTGTAATAGTCGAAAAAGATTTGGAAGAGATCGTGAAGCTCGCGCTCGGTCAATTTGCGGCCGTGCGACGTAACGGCGGCCTCGATCATGGCCAGGGCGCCGTGGCCGACGAAGGGGCGGATCTCGAGCTCGCTTACGCGCTCAAGGCCGAGCGTTCCCAGAACGTGGTTTGTGGCCTCGGCGAGGTCAGGCGCGGTGTCGACGAGCGTGCCGTCGAGATCAAAGACGACTGTAAAACCCTTCATGAACTCTCCTCTAATCGTCACGCAGCGTATCGGCGCTGCCGGGCAGTGTCACGGTGGCACAACGGCTTGCCTATTGATCGCCAGCTTGAAAGGGCCGGAGGCACGGCCTAGAGAGGGCATGCGGCTGTGTATAACCGCGCCGGCACGAGGTGTTCTCAAGAGGGGCAGTGATGAGCAGCGACGACTGGAAACGGCAGGCAGCCGAGCATGCCTTGAACTACGTCAAAGATGGCATGCGACTCGGCCTCGGTACCGGATCGACCGCCGCCAAGTTTGTCGATCTGCTCGGCGGCAAAGTGAGAGACGGACTGAAAGTCGTCTGTGTTCCAACGTCCGAAACAACCCGCCTTCATGCGGCCAGTCTCAACATTCCGCTCGCGACGCTCGATCAATATGGGTCACTCGATCTGACGATCGATGGCGCCGACGAGGTCGACGAGGAGCTGCGTCTCATCAAAGGCGGTGGCGGGGCATTGCTGCGCGAAAAGATCGTGGCGGTCGCCTCGGAGCGCGTCGTCATTATTGCCGACATCAGCAAGCGCGTCGATGTCCTGGGCCGCTTTCCATTGCCATTGGAGGTCGTGCCGTTTGGACTTTCCGCGACGCGCAGGCTCGTCGCCGCGCTCGCCGGCGACTGCGGCTGCGAAGGCGAGGTCAAGGTGCGCGTGGGCGCAGATGGCGCGCCTTTCATGACCGATAACGGCAACCATATTCTCGATTGTGCCTTTGGCGTGATCGACGATCCCGAAGCTCTTGACGACGCTCTGAAGCTCGTGCCGGGCGTCGTTGAAAGCGGTCTCTTTCTCGGTATTGCCGACGTCGGCATCATCGCCGGGCCGAAAGGCATCGAGGTGCTTACGGGGATCGAGTCCGATTTTGACGAGGAGATTTGAGGATGCATTCCAAAATTCGAATGCTTGCGTTTTGTTTTGCGATTGGATGCTGCGCCGGGCCGCTGCTTGCGGAGGAAGCTGCACCGGCCATCGATCCGGCGCGTGTGGCCGCGGCCCACGATCTGATGGAAGTCACAGGCGTCACCAAGCAGATGGACGGCATGGTCGACGCGATGAAGCGCGACTTTGCCAAGGGCGCCAACGCCGACACGTCCGAAGCGGGCAAGAAACTTTCCGCCCAGTTCGACGCCAGCATGAAGAAGCTGCTCGAATACAAAGATCAGATGATTACTGATTTTGCCGACCTCTACGCTCAGACATTCACGGCAGAGGAAATGAAGGCCGTTGCCGATTTCTATCGCTCGGGCGCCGGTGCCAAATTCATCGCCAAGACGCCGGAGTTGATGCAGAAGGGAGCCGCGATCGGCGTGAAGTACAGCGAGAAGATCGCCAAGGCGATGCAACCCGAAGCGCCGGCCCCCAGTCCAGCTCCGAGTCCGGCTCCCGCCGAGCCGAAATAATGTTTGCGCAGCAGTCGGGCTGAAGCATGTTGGAATTTGATTATGATCTTTTTGTAATTGGCGCAGGCTCCGGCGGCGTCCGGGCTGCACGCATCGCCGCAAGTCATGGCGCGCGCGTCGCGATAGCGGAAGAGTATCGGATCGGCGGCACGTGCGTGATCCGCGGCTGCGTGCCGAAGAAGCTTCTCGTCTATGCCAGCCGATTCACCGACGAATTCGAGGATGCGGAAGGTTTTGGCTGGTCATTAGAAGGCGCTCGGTTCGACTGGCAATCGCTGATCGCGGCGAAAGACAACGAAATCGCCCGGCTCGAAGCGGTTTATGGCGCGACGCTCGCCAAATTCAACGTCGAACTGTTCGCTGAACGCGCGACGGTGGCCGCCCCACATGGGGTTAAGTTGACGCAATCGGGCCGTACCGTTTCCGCGAAAGCCATATTGATTGCCACCGGTGGCCGGCCGAACCTCGACGAAAATCTGCCGGGTATTGAACACGTCATCACCTCGAACGAGGCATTTCACCTCAAGGAAATGCCGCGGCGCGTCGTCATTGCTGGCGGCGGCTACATCGCCGTCGAGTTTGCATCGATCTTCAAGGGGCTCGGTGCGGACGTGACGCTAATTTACCGGCGGGATAAAATTCTGCGCGGCTTCGACGAGGATTTGCGCAACGCGCTGACTACGGCAATGACCAGCCGGGGCATCCACATCATTGCAGGTCATATTTTTACGCGGATCGAGAAAACGCAAACCGGTCTCGCCGGTCACATTACCGGCGGCGAAGTCGTCGAGGCCGACCAGATCATGTTCGCAATTGGCCGATCGCCCAACACGGCAGGGCTCGGTCTTGAAGGCGTGGGCGTGAAACTTAGCGGCAACGGTGCCGTCGCGGTTGAAGGAACGTGGCAAACTTCGGTCCCTTCGATTTACGCCGTCGGCGATGTCACCGATCGCGTTAACCTGACGCCGGTTGCCATTCGCGAAGGCCACGCGTTCGCCGATACCGTTTTCGGCAATAAAGCCTGGACCGTCGACTACAAAGCGATCCCTACCGCCGTCTTTGCCACGCCGGAAATCGGCACGGTGGGTTTTTCTGAGCACGAAGCCCGCGCGCAATACGGCGACATCGATATTTACAAGGCCAGCTTCCGGCCGATGAAGGCGATCCTCGCCGGCCGGGATGAGCGGATGTTGATGAAGCTCGTCGTCGAGCGCGCCAGTGATCGGGTCGTCGGCGTCCATATCCTGGGCCCCGACGCCGCCGAAATCGTTCAGATGGCCGCGGTCGCCATCCGTATGGGCGCCAAAAAGTCGGACTTCGATCAGACCATGGCGCTGCATCCGTCGGCGGCGGAGGAACTGGTGACGTTGCGCGAAAAATGGATTGCACCAGGGGAGGCTGCCGGTTGATTGCCGGCGATCTGCAATCTATGGGTGACCCGTCGTAAGTGGGGTGAGGGTGACATGACGCGGCTCAGCGGAAAAATTGCGATCGTGACGGGGGCGGGCGGCGGCATCGGCCAGGCCATCGCGCAGCGTTTCGCGCTTGAAGGCGCGCACGTCTGGGTCACCGACATCAATGGCGAGACGGCCGAAGAGACCGTTCGCGGCATCAAGGCGGCGGGTGGCGCCGCGACCGCGTTGGTCGTCGATGTTTCGAAGGGCCAGGATCTGACGTCGCTCGTTCGCAAGGTCGATGCGGCGCACGGACGTGCCGACGTCCTCGTCAACAACGCCGGCATTCTGGTGCGCGGCGAGGTGCGCCAGCTGTCGGATTCCGATTGGACGAGGTTGCGTGAAGTCAATCTCGATGCGGTGTTGCGGCTGTCGCGCGACGCGCTGCCGTTGCTGCGCAAATCGAAAAACGGTTCGCTGATCAATATTTCATCGATCATGGCGCATCGTGGTCTGCGTCCGCTCGGTGCTTACACCGCAACAAAAGGTGCCGTCACCGCGCTGACGAAAGGCCTTGCAGTCGAATACGCACCGTTCAACGTTCGTGTGAATTCGATCGCGCCGGGTTATGTCGAAACCGCAATTACCGACCGGCTCTTGAGGCTGCCGCCTGTTAAACAGGCGCTGATCGACAAGACGCCGATGGGACGGCTAGGGCAGCCGGAAGATTTGACCGGTGCCGCGGTCTTCTTTGCTTCCGACGACAGCCTATATTGCACCGGATCGGAGTTGGCCGTCGACGGCGGCATGGCCGCCGGTCTTTAAGGGCCTCGGCATCCTGCCGGGGCGGCTGGCGCCAGCCGCGGTTTCCTCCTATAAGCCCGAACTAACCCAATACCGAGCAGGCTTGAAAGTCGTGCCGAAAGGCGCGATTGATGCTGCTCTCAGGAGTTGACGATGGCGTCCGTTCCACAAGCCGATAAATGGTCGCCCGAAAGCTGGCGCGCGAAACCCATTCTGCAGGTGCCGGAGTATCCGGACGCCGCGGCGCTGCACTGCGTCGAAGCCAAGCTCGCGACCTTCCCGCCGCTCGTTTTTGCCGGTGAAGCGCGCGACTTGAAACGGCAGCTTGCCACGATCGCGTCGGGGAGCGGTTTTCTGCTCCAGGGCGGCGACTGTGCGGAAAGCTTCGTCGAGCACCGTGCCGACAACATCCGAGATTTCTTCCGCGTCTTCCTGCAGATGGCTGTGGTGCTGACCTACGCCGGTGGCCAGCCGGTCGTTAAAGTTGGCCGCATCGCCGGGCAATTCGCGAAGCCGCGCTCATCACCGACCGAGAAGAAGGGCGGTCAGGAGCTGCCGAGCTATCGCGGTGACATCGTCAATGGGCCGGAGTTCACGGCTGAGGCTCGCATTCCCGATCCGCATCGGCAGATCGAGGCCTACCGCCAATCGGCGGCAACGCTCAATCTCATTCGCGCTTTCGCGACCGGCGGTTACGCCGACCTCGAGCGCGTCCATCAATGGAACATGGGCTTCGTCCAGGACAGCCCGCAAGGCCATCGCTATCAGGAAATCGCCGACCGTATTGCCGAGACGCTGCAATTCATGCGCGCCTGCGGAATTACGTCCGAGAATACCGCGCAGCTTCGCTCGACGAATTTCTACACGAGTCACGAGGCGCTGCTCCTCGGCTACGAAGAGGCGTTGACGCGCAAGGACTCGACGAGCGGCGATTGGTACGCGACGAGCGGGCACATGATCTGGGTCGGCGATCGCACGCGCCAGCCCGACCATGCGCACATCGAGTTCTGCCGCGGCATCAAAAACCCGATCGGCTTGAAGTGCGGACCCTCGCTCGACGCCGACGGATTGCTGAGACTGATCGACCTGCTCAATCCGAAGGACGAAGCGGGACGGCTGACGCTCATTTGCCGGTTCGGCTACGACAAGGTCGAAACGCATCTTCCGAAGTTGATCCGCGCGGTAAAAAAGGCCGGGCGGACGGTGCTCTGGTCATGCGATCCGATGCATGGCAACACGATTTCGGCCGTCAACGGCTACAAGACCCGGCCATTTGACCGCATCCTGAAAGAAAGCCTGGCCTTCTTCGAGGTGCATCGGGCCGAGGGCACGCATGCGGGCGGCATCCATGTCGAAATGACCGGCCAGAACGTGACCGAGTGCACGGGCGGCGCCACGGCCATTTCCGAGCAGGATCTTTCCAGCCGCTACCACACGCATTGCGATCCACGGCTCAACGCCGATCAGGCCCTGGAACTGGCTTTCCTTGTTGCCGAACAATTGAAGAAGGAGCGGGCGGCCGACGCGCGCGCCGAGCCGAGAACGCTGATAGCCTAGATATTATTCCCGCAGCCTGATCGGTCAGGATGCGGCATTGGCTCGGTAATCGACACGGACGGCTCGTCCCGTGGGGTATCGGACATGAATAATTGCTTTGTCTTGCTGCTCGTTGCCATGATTGAGATGTCGGCCTCGACCGCGATAGCCGCCAAGACGTTAATCAGTCAGCGCATTCAGGAGCCGACCGTCTGTTGGGTGCCGGATGTCGAATTTCCGGTGCCCTGCGACGATGACGATGACTAGAGCCAAACTAGCTGTCCCGAGCGCCCCGGATCTCCTCAGGCGCCCTCGACCTTGGATGGACGCGATACGCCGTAGGCTGAAGCTTCGTACTGATACAATTGGTGGTAAAGTTCGCTGTGCGCGAATAGTGTGGCGTATCGCGCGTTGATCAGCACCGCGTCGGTTGCCGGTTCCGTATCGTTCTCATTTGGTCCTGCCTGTGAGGAAATCATGGTTCACAAAATACTCTGTGCCGTTGATGGCACCAAGCATTCCGACAAGGCCGTACAGTTTGCAGCGGAGTTGGCGAACAAGCTTGGCTCTGCATTAACGATCGCCACCGTCAACGTAATGATTGGCGGTGCGCGCTCCGGGGCGATTTACTCCTTGGAGGACAGCCAAGTGCAGAACGTACTGGAAGCGGCCGCAAGGATTGCCGCTGACTCCGGTGTCAAGAATGTTCACACGACTCCCCTG
The DNA here is from genome assembly GCF_035572195.1 of Hyphomicrobium sp. Classification (GTDB taxonomy): domain Bacteria; phylum Pseudomonadota; class Alphaproteobacteria; order Rhizobiales; family Hyphomicrobiaceae; genus Hyphomicrobium_B. Next base: position 31,050 of record NZ_DATNBA010000005.1, read on the forward strand.
CGTAGCCGGGAGGCGGCCGCCGGCGTCGTGACCTACGCTGAGCAGGATGATTGCGACATCATCGTAACCGGAACGGGAGACAAGCACGGACTGTCGCGCCTCGTCCTCGGCTCTGTCGCGGCAGACATCGCCGGCAAAGCCCACTGCACAGTCATCGTCGCGCGTTAAAGGGTGACAACGGCTGGATTGAAGCTGCATAAGACGGTCATCGGTGCGCTCGTCTGACAAGGAGCGCGCCGGCTGCTTCTCGAGGACGCCAGCCGCCGCATGCGCATTGCACTTGCCCAACTCAACCCCACGGTCGGAGATCTTGGTGGCAACGCCAAGAGAGCAGTGGACGCCCATGCTCGCGCGCGCGCGGCGGGTGCCGACGTCATTGTCTTCTCCGAACTCTTCCTCAACGGTTATCCGCCGGAAGATCTGGTCCTGAAGCCGGCGTTCCAGGACGCAACGCGCGCCGAACTGGAGCGCCTTGCCGCTGCCTGCGCCGAAGGCCCCGCCGTCCTGATCGGCACGATCTGGCGCGACGCGGGAAAAGTCTTCAATGCCGTAGCCCTGCTCGACCGCGGCCGCATCGAGGCCGTCACCTTCAAGTCGGAATTGCCGAACTACGGCGTCTTCGACGAAAAGCGCGTCTTCGCCGTCGGGCCGATGCCAGGTCCGCTGAACGTGCGCGGCGTGCGACTGGGCGTCGCGATCTGTGAAGACATCTGGGCCGCCGAGGTCGTCGAAACACTTGCGGAGACAGGCGCCGAAATTATCGTTTCGCCGAACGGGTCGCCGTTCGATTGGCCAAAGCCCGACAGCCGCATCAACGTTGCTGTCGCTCGCGTCACGGAGAGTGGCTTGCCGCTGGTTTATGTCAATCAGGTCGGCGGTCAAGACGAGCTGGTCTTCGACGGAGCATCGTTCGTTTTGAATGCCGATCGCAGTCTTGCCGTCCAACTACCGGCGTGGCGCGAAGCGGTTGTCGTGACCGATTGGAACCGGACCGAAAGCGGCTGGCGTTGTGTCAGCGGCGAGTCCGCGAAGGTTGCCGAAGGTCCGGCCGCCGCCTATCACGCCTGCGTCCTCGGACTCCGGGATTACGTGACGAAAAACGGTTTTCCCGGTGTGGTGCTCGGTCTCTCTGGCGGCATCGATTCCGCGCTCGTCGCTGCAATTGCCGTCGACGCATTGGGACCCGAGCGCGTACACGCGGTTATGTTGCCGTCGAAATTCACCTCCGACGACAGCCTGCTCGATGCAGCCGATTGCACCAAGAGGCTCGGGATTCGCTACGACAAAATCTCGATCGAGCCGGCGGTCGCCGGTTTCACCTGGGGCCTCAAGGATCTCTTCGCCGGAACCAACGCCGACATCACCGAGGAAAACCTGCAAAGCCGCGTGCGCGGCACGATGCTGATGGCGATCTCGAATAAGTTCGGCGGCTTGGTCGTGACGACCGGCAACAAAAGCGAGATGTCGGTCGGCTATGCGACGCTCTACGGTGACATGAACGGCGGCTTCAATCCGATCAAGGATCTCTACAAGACGGAGGTCTACGCGCTGGCCCGCTGGCGCAACGCCAACGTCGCGGAAGGTGGGCTCGGACCTCGTGGCGACGTTATTCCGCAACGCATCTTGACGAAGGCGCCGACGGCGGAACTTCGTGCCAATCAAACGGACCAGGACTCGCTGCCGCCCTATGACGAGTTGGATGATATCCTGCGAAGCTTAGTCGAGAACGAACTGCCGCTCGCCGCCGTCATCGCACGCGGGCATGCGGCGGAAACTGTGAAGAAGGTCGAGCGGCTGCTATATCTCGCCGAGTACAAGCGGCGGCAGGCGGCCCCCGGCGTCAAGATTTCGGCGCGCAATTTCGGACGCGACCGGCGTTATCCGATCACCAATCGCTTTCGCGAAGACATCGCCAGCAGCGCGTCGCCGCTGGACAAAACCAAGAGCGCCGCTTTCTCGTCCACCTACCGAAAAGACGAGGACTAGATACAAGCCTTGCCATCGCCGCGATGCCGGGTACGGTGCGGCGCGTCCCAACCCGTGAAAAGAACGATGATGATTCCGCGCGTCCGCTTCGCCCCGAGCCCTACCGGGCGCCTCCACATCGGCAACATCCGAACCGCAGCCCTCAACTGGCTCTTTGCGCGCAAGCACATGGGCACGTTTCTGCTCCGGCTCGATGACACCGACCTTGCCCGGTCGACGGAGGAATTCGCCCAGGCGATCCGCGATGATCTGACATGGCTCGGCCTCACGTGGGACGAGGAGGCGCGTCAGCAGGACCGCACCGCCCGCTACAGCGAAGTAGCCGAGGCCCTGAAGACGGCCGGCGTGCTCTATCCGTGCTTTGAAACGGAGGGCGAACTCGATCGTCGCCGCAAACGCCAGCTCGCGATGCACCGGCCGCCAATCTACGACCGCGCCGCACTCAAACTTTCGCAGGCCGATATCGGCGCGAAACTGGCGGCGGGCGAGACGCCTCACTGGAGGTTCCGCCTGCCGAATACTTCAGGCAAAGGTAGCCTTGCGCCCGAGCCGACACTCATCTCCTGGAACGATCTCGTCCGCGGCGACCAGTCCGTCGATCTCGGATCACTCTCCGACCCAGTGCTGATCCGCGAGGATGGGACGTTCCTCTACACGTTCACCAGTGTCGTCGACGACGTCGACTTCGCCATCACGCATATCGTCCGCGGCGAAGATCACGTCACCAACACCGGCGTGCAAATGGCGATCTTCGAAGCTCTCGGCGCAACGCCGCCCGCATTCGGCCACCATTCGTTGTTGGTCGGCGCCGATGGCCATGCGCTGTCGAAACGCTTGGGTGCCTTGTCGGTGCAGAGTTTCCGCGACGAAGGGCTCGAGCCGATGGCCGTGCTCTGCCATGCGGCGCTCGTCGGAACGTCGGACGCGATCGAACCATTGACGTCGCGCGACGAACTTGCCGCGAAACTCGACTTCGCCAAGATTTCGATGGCGCCGGGCCGCTTCGACGTTGCCGATCTCAAAAGCCTCAACGGCAAGCTCCTGCATATGCTCGACTACGCCGATGTCGCCGACCGCCTCGCTGCTTTTGGCGTTGGAGGCGGGGAAGATTTCTGGATGGCTGTACGCGGCAATCTCGACGTGCTCGGTGATGCCAAGCTCTGGTGGGATATCGTCGCGCACGACATCGAGCCGGTCATAGAGGACGCCAAAGTCGCCGCTGCGGGCGCTACTACCCTCCCCGAAGAGCCGTGGGGCGATGATACCTGGGCGATTTGGACGGCGGCGATTAAATCGGCGACCGGGGCCAAGGGCCGGGGGCTCTTTCATCCGCTTCGGCTGGCATTGACGGCGCGGGAGTCGGGTCCCGAACTGAAGGCGTTGCTGCCGCTGATGGGCCGCAAGCGCGTGCTTGCCCGGCTTGAAGGCAAACGCGCCTAGCCGGGCGTCTTTTGCTCGATTATTGCGGCTGGGACTGCGTCTGCCAGCCGCCGGTGTCGGCGGCAGGCTGAACAGGTTGAACTGCATTGCCTCCGGTCGCCAGTTGCGGCGAGGCGGCGGCATTGGCACTATGCGTTTGCGGCACCAACGATCCCGGCGGTGAATTTTCCGCCTTCTTGCCGACAACCCCATCCGCAGGCACATACTCGGCAGTCTTGCACGAGCAGCCGTTGACGTATTCCTTCCGGTAGCGGAATGCGTACTTAAGCTTCGTGTAGGCTTCCTGGTCCTTGAGGGCGACGGCCTGCTCGACGGTTCCGCCCGGGTTTGGGTAATAGAACAGCTCGGTCGGCGCGGCGCATTTCGACGAGCACACGTCGGCATCCTGCGGGAAATGGCTCGGCAAGGTCGAGAAGCTCACGGGAAAATAAAAGCCGTCGCAAAGACGAACGCAGAGCGTGCGGTAGGTCTGTGCGCCGTTCGTGGCTCTTGGCGACCAGATATTGCCGCTGCCCGATGCCTCATCTTCCCACATTCCGTCACTGCGGCGGCGCGCCATGTCGACGTAATTGGCGCCGCAATTGTTGCGGGCCAGCTCGCGGATAATGTCGTCCTGATACGATCGGCCGGACGAACCGATGATGTCCTGACGGCGCGCCTCCAGATCCGACAGCCGCCGCTTCGAGACATCGACCTGGCGAGCCAGATCCTTGCACTGTGGCGTGTTGCGGAACGTTTTCGTGAACAGGAACTGGTCGTAGCAGCCTCTGTCGAGCTGCGACTGGCCTGAGTTGAAGGCGCGATCGACGACGCGGATTTCATCTTCGATGCGCGGCAGCTCATCTCGCGACTGGGTGCCTTTCGCCCCCTCCTGCACGAGGCGCTGCTCGAGCTGGTAGCAGATCGGATTTTTCGTCGAGTAGTTGGCCGTCGCAGGTGCGGCCGGTGCTCCGGGTGCGCCGGGCGATCGTGGAACGCCGGGGGCATCGGGCGGCGACTGCTGTGGGGCGGGCGCAGGTATGTCGGATGGCTGCCGGTAGACCGGTTCGCGCGGAACCGGGGGCGGCCTCTCTTCCTCATCGCCGCCGCCGAAAGGCCACCAGCTCTGCGCCGAGGCAACCTCCGGCACGAAAACCAGGACGACGGCGGCCGCCGCCAAGGCAAGCAGAAGCCAGCGCGCGGTACCTTTTGTTTTTCTTGTTTGGCTCACACCGGCTCCTCGAAGCCTGTCATCGAATCTGCGCACAGCGAAAAGCGCCCGAAGCGACGCGCGTCGGGAAGCCTAAACAGCGATTTGCTAGCGGGTCAATGCGGAGCAATTGCGACCGCACCGTTTTTGCAAAGCCATTCAGCAGCTTGACGGACAGGAAATCACCCGGCTAAGGGCTCGGGAGAACTTGTCCCCGCGACTTCGGGCTATGGCATACTTTTTCGACGCGAACGCGCCCCGGCACGGGTGCCGAGCGATCAACTGACGAGGTTCCGATTGGCGCTGAAACTTTATAACACCCTGACGCGGCAGAAGGCCGAGTTCACGCCGATCGATCCGAACAACGTCCGCATGTACGTGTGCGGGCCGACCGTCTACGACTTCGCCCACATCGGCAACGCCCGCCCCGTGATCGTGTTCGACGTGCTGTTCCGCCTGCTGCGCCACATCTACGGGCCGGAGCATGTCACGTACGTCCGCAACATCACCGACGTCGACGACAAGATCAACGCGCGGGCGGCGCGGGATTTTCCCGATCTGCCGCTGAACGAGGCGATCCGCAAGGTCACGACGGCGACCGAGAAGCAATTCCACGACGATATTGCAGCACTTGGAGTTCTGCCGCCGACGTTCGAGCCGCGCGCCACCGAATACATCCGCCGCGACGACGGCCGCGACGACATGGTTTCGCTGATCGAAGCGCTGGTGAAACTCGGCAATGCCTACGTCGCCTCCGATCATGTCCTGTTCGACGTCGCCTCGATGCCGGACTACGGCAAGCTTTCGAACCGTTCGCTCGATGAGATGGAGGCAGGCGCCCGCGTCGAGGTCGCGCCCTACAAAAAAGGCCCGATGGATTTCGTATTGTGGAAGCCGTCGAAGCCCGGCGAACCGGCCTGGCCGAGCCCATGCGGAATTGCAACCCCGGGCCGCCCCGGCTGGCACATCGAATGCTCGGCGATGGCGGGCGCGTTGCTTGGCGACGTCTTCGACATCCACGGCGGCGGCATCGATTTGACGTTTCCGCACCACGAGAACGAGATCGCGCAGTCCCGTTGCGCCCACGGCACGCCGGTAATGGCGAACGTCTGGATGCACAACGGCTTCCTGCAGGTCGAAGGCGAGAAGATGTCGAAAAGCCTCGGCAACTTCGTGACGCTCAATGAGCTGCTGACGGGTCATAAGTTTGGCAACCAAAATTGGCACGGCCGCGTAATTCGGCTCGCGATGCTAATGACGCATTATCGCCAACCGATCGATTGGTCCGTAGACAGGCTGTTCGAGGCCCGCGAAAGTCTTTTCGAATGGAATAAGCTATGCTTTGACGCGCCCACGGACGTCCAATTGAATATCGAGCCCATTACCGATCCACTTGGCGACGATCTCAATACGCCCCTCGCAATTTCTGCTGTTCATGGACTTGCCCGAAATGTGCGCTCCGCGAAGTCTGGAGCAGAGATGACAGCAGCTGCTTCACGCCTGAGGCAAGGGTTAGACTTTCTGGGGCTTTATGAAATCCAACCCTCACTCACGTTATTGGCTCAAGATATTGATCAAGGCCCGTCTGACATGGAGGTCAGACCGCTGATCGAGGCTCGCAACTCCGCTCGGAAACATAAAGACTTTAAAGAGGCCGACCGCATCCGCGACGAGCTTGCCAAAATGGGCATCTCGTTGAAGGACACGAAGAACAAGGAAACTGGCGAAATCGAAACGACGTGGGAAGTCACGCGCTAGAGTTTTTTTTCCACGTCATGGCCGGGCTTGACCCGGCCATCCAGGGCAGAAAGAGCGCTCTCGCCGTACGCCCTGGATCGCCGCCTCGCGAAAGGCAGGGAGACCACGGCGTCCATCGGCGGCCTTGCGCGGAAGGGGTCGCGGCGCTAGGTCCTGACCGATAGTTCCCACAATAACGCCGCTATCTGGCCCAAAGAACGAGATGTCCGACGATTTTCCGCTGCGCCCGTTCCTCCCTGCCGACACGATGGCGCTGCGCGACCTCTTTGCGCAGAGCATCGAGGAGCTGACGGCTGAAGACTACGACGAGGACCAGCGCCTCGCCTGGATTTCGACTGCCGAGGACGCCGACGCGTTCGCCAAGCGGCTAGGCAGCATGCTGACCCTCGTGGTTCAGCTCGACGGAATTTACCTGGGCTTTACTTCGCTGAAGGACAACAAGACGATCGACATGCTTTATGTTCATCCCGACTACGCTGGCGAAGGTATCGGCACGGCCCTCGTCGATGCGCTGGAGAAAATCGCGGCGGCTCGCGGCACCGAGACGCTGACGACGGACGCCAGCGACGCCGCGGTGACATTCTTCGAACGCCTCGGTTACGTACAGACCAGCCGAAATTCTGTGCCGGTCGCCGAGCAGTGGCTTTCCAATACGACCATGACGAAGCGGCTCACCCCAAGCAAAGACAAACCGGCTTCGCCGGTGAAACCCTCATGAACAAAGAACGCCTTTACCTCTTCGACACGACGCTGCGCGACGGCATGCAGACGACCGGCGTCGACTTTTCGCTTGAGGACAAGCGGCGGTTGATGAGCGTGCTCGACGAGCTTGGGGTCGACTATATCGAAGGCGGCTATCCTGGCGCCAACGCCATTGATACCGAACTTTTCACGTCGCGCCCGAACCTCAAATCGGCCCGCTTCACGGCATTCGGCATGACCAAGCGTGCTGGCCGGTCAGTGTCGAACGATCCCGGTCTGCAGGCCATCCTGCAATCTTCCGCCGACAGCATCTGCCTGGTGGCGAAGTCTTCGGACTATCAGGTGCGCGTCGCGCTCGGAATTTCGAACGAAGAGAACCTCGAGTGCGTCGACCAATCGGTGCGCGCCATCGTCGAGACGCAGCGCGAGGCGATGATCGACTGCGAGCACTTCTTTGACGGCTATAAAAGCAATCGCGACTACGCTCTGAGCGTTGCCAGGACCGCGTACGACGCCGGTGCGCGCTGGATCGTGCTCTGCGATACCAACGGCGGAACGCTGCCGCATGAAGTCGAACGTATTGTCGCCGATGTCGCCAAGCACGTGAAGAGCACGCATCTCGGCATTCATACCCACAACGACACCGAGAACGCGGTTGCCAACACGTTGATGGCGGTGCGGGCCGGCTGCCGGCAAATCCAGGGCACGCTGAACGGCCTTGGCGAACGCTGCGGTAACGCCAATCTGACGTCGATCATCCCGACGCTGCTTTTGAAGAGCGAATTCGCCGATGCCTTTACAACCGGTGTTACGCCCGACCGGCTCCGGACGTTGACGCACGCTAGCCGTGTTCTCGATGAATTGTTGAACGAAGCGCCGGACCGGCACGCGCCCTACGTCGGCGAAAGCGCCTTCGCGACCAAAGCCGGCATCCATGCTTCGGCGCTGATCAAGGAGCCGGAAACATACGAGCACGTTCCGCCGGAAAGCGTTGGCAACGAGCGCCGCATCCTGGTGTCGAAGCAGGGCGGGCGGTCGTCGCTGACTGTGGCGCTGGAGCGTCTCGGCCTGCCGGCGGACAAGAACGATCCGCGCGTTCAAACCTTGCTCGACGAGGTCAAGACACGTGAGGATCAGGGATATTCCTATGAGGCGGCGGAAGCCTCATTCGAGCTATTGGCGCGCCGGTCGCTTTCGAGCGTTCCCCGCTATTTTTCCGTCGACAGCTTCCGCGTGACCGTCGAACGTCAGGGCGACACGCAACGCGGTCCGACCAACTTCTCGACACAGTCACACGCCGTCGTCTCCGTCTCGATCGCGGGTGAGGCTGAGCCGCTGGTGTCCGTCGGAGAAGGAAACGGCCCGGTGAACGCGCTCGACAAGGCGTTGCGCAGCGACCTCGGCCGCTATCAGAAGCACATCGAGAACGTCAAACTGGTCGATTACAAGGTTCGCATCCTGACGCAGGCGCAGAACGGCGGTACTGGCGCCGTAACGCGTGTGCTCGTCGAAAGTCGCGATACCGAGACCGGCGATCGCTGGACCACGGTCGGCGTATCGCCGAATATCATTGATGCGAGTTTCGAGGCGCTGCTCGACAGCATCAATTACAAGCTGCTGAAAGAGAACGCGGTCGCCGCGACGGCCGGCTGACGGATCAAGCGACGTTCAACCGCGTCGTAGCAACAGTCGTGGCGCCCTGGTCGTCGGTCCAGGCAAATTCGAAAACACCCGGCCCCGGCACGCGCATCTGAAACGAAATGTAGGGATTGGCGGAAATCCCCGGCCCGAACTCGGCGCGGAACACTTCCTTGTCACCGAACTTCGCGACGAACGTATTGATGATGTCGCGCGGGATTTGTTTCCCGTACTTGTCCTTGCGGTTGCCGGTCTCCATGACATGCCTGATCAGCGTCTTTACCTCGATGACTTCGCCGGTCTTAGCGTGCTCGGGAAGCTTGATGCGCGGATTGCTGGCCATGACTGGGTCCTCTTAGATTCCGCAACCGCCGATGGTGACTTTGACGGGCGTCGTTGCGATCAGCATCGCGCCGCTCGAAAGCTTTGCCAGGGTCACGACGTCCTCCGTCTTTGCGAGACGGATGCGGCTTTGCACGCGCGCAACGCCGTTGATCGGCGACAGGTGGAATGTCGCGATGAGAGCCACGGGATTGGCGGTCGCCAGGATGTGGATCGCCGTCACGTGGTCCGCGTCCGTCATCGGGCTGTCGACGGAGATCGTGATTGGAACAAAATTGCCGTTTTCTGCAAGTTCCGGGAGGTCGACAGTTATCTTGTCCTTCACCGGCGTTGCACCGCCTAAGAGCTTGGCGAATTCATCCTGAAACTTTTGGCTGCGCTCGAGGGTCATGGAGCCCGAATTCTGGGCGTAGACGAGCAGCGGCGTCAGCCCGGCAGCAGCAATTGCCGAGACCACGAACGTACGGCGGCTGATAATCGCAATTCCGGCTTTTTCCCGCATTCTAATTGCCCGAAGCGGATCTTCCGCTACGCCGCTATATACAATGCCAATTTGCTGCACTTCTAGTTACAAGGGATTTATTTCCTGACAGAATGATGTCCTTGTGGCAAACGTCCCACAAACGAGGCAGCTTGTAAAAAAAATTGAGTGCCGGCGTGGTGAGTGTGCCGGGGGATGAGGGGGCGATATGTCCAAGATCACACGTCGCGAATTCGCTTTGTTGGCGGCGGGCGCGGGGGCTGTCGCATCGCATTTGGAATTTGCGCGTCCGGCTTACGCGGCTGGTTCCGCTAGGGTTGTCATCATCGGCGGCGGACCCGGCGGCGCGGCGGTCGCAAACCGGCTCAAATCTGCGGACGCGGCGCTCGACGTGACGCTAATCGAGCCGAAAGACAAATATACGACCTGCTTCTATTCCAATCTTTATCTCGGCGGCTTCCGTTCGTTCAGATCGATCACGCACGATTATGAGGGCGTGAAGAAACGCGGCATCACCGTCGTCACGGATACAGCGACGGCAGTCGACACGACAGCGAAGACCGTGACTTTGGCGCGTGGTTCATCGCCCCTTAGCTTCGACCGGCTCGTCGTTGCGCCGGGCATCGATCTGAAATTCGAAACGATCGAAGGCTATTCGCCCGACGCCGCGAAAATCATGCCGCATGCCTGGCAGGGCGGCGAACAGACTTGGCTCTTGAAGGAGAAGCTGCTGGCGCTTCCCGATGGCGGCCTCATCGTCATGGCCTCGCCGCCGAACCCCTACCGTTGCCCCCCGGGCCCTTACGAGCGAGCGTGCATGATCGGGCATTTCATCAAAACCAGGAAACCGAAGGCCAAGCTCATCATCTTCGATGCGAAGAGGACGTTTTCGAAGGAGGCCGTTTTCGAGCAGGCCTTCAACGAATATTACAGGGACATTATCGAGCTCAATCTTACCAACGAGATCGACGACTACACGGTCGTCAAGGTCAACGCCGCGACGGGCGAAGTGACGACGAAGTCCGGCCGCACCGAGCGCGCCGCGCTTGCCAATATCATCCCGGCGCAGAAGGCCGGTTCCATCGCGGCGAAGATGGGACTGACGGAAGGCGACTGGTGTCCCGTCAATCCCGATAACTTCACCTCCACGAAGGTGAAGGACGTCTATGTCCTGGGCGACGCCGCCATCGCCAACCCGATGCCGAAATCCGCATATTCGGCGATGAGCCAGGCCAACGTCGTGGCAGCCGACATCATTGCGGACCTCTCAGGCAAGCCCAGACCGCCCGGCAAGTACCGCAATACGTGCTGGTCGATGCTGGCGCCCGACAATAGCGCCAAGATCGGCGGCGATTATTTTCCCGGCAAAAAGGACGGTAAGGAAATTCTGGAAGCCAAGGACGAATTCATTTCAAAGCCGGACGATAGCCCCGACATCCGTCGCCAGACGTATCAGGAGAGCGCCGACTGGTATCGAACGGCCGTCGCGGACCTCTTCGGCGAGGAACCGCAGAAGGCCGGCCACTAGGTTCTATCCTGCCCTAGGTGCCATATATGCGCCGCGCATTTCGGGATTAGCGACGCCTTACAAACGTGTTTAAATACGTTGCGGGTACCCCCGGACCCGATCACCTGACCGACGTAGCGGCGTTAAGCTGGCGTATACGTGGGGCAATGATAATCCCGGGCGCCGATCGGGGATTATCTTGCGTTAGAGCGCGGTCCCCCAAAGGAGGCTCGGAAATGGCGACCGTAGTTCTTCTGTTGTTGGTTGTCGGCGCATTTCTGGCCCTCGGCATGGCGCGAGCGCCGATGTGGGCCTGGGCCGTCGCAGTTGGCCTGCTGACGCTTCTCGGACAGTCCGGAGCACTGGATGGTGCCGAAGCCGCGGGGCACGGCATTTTGTCGTGGTTTGCGTGGCTGCCGTTCGTCGCGCTGTCGCTGCTTTCGATCCCGTCGCTGCGGCGCAGCCTGATCGTGGCGCCGGTATTCGACAAGGTCCGGACAATCCTCCCGAAGGTTTCCGATACCGAAGCGCAGGCGCTGGAGGCCGGCACGGTTGGCTTCGATGCCGAAATTTTTTCCGGAACTCCGGATTGGAACAAGCTGCAGTCGATACCGCCGATCCAGCTCTCGGCCGAGGAACAAGCCTTCCTCGACGGCCCGACGCATCAGCTCTGCGCGATGATCAACGACTGGCAGGTGCGCCATAGCCTGCGCGAGATCCCCGAGGATATCTGGGATTTCGTCAAGAAGAACGGCTTCCTCGGCATGCTGATTTCGAAGGAGCACGGCGGCCTCGGCTTTTCCCCGCAGGCGCAGTCGCTGATCCTCGGCAAGATTGCCTCACGGTCACCCGATATCGTAACCATCGTGATGGTCCCGAATTCGCTCGGCCCGGGCGAGCTGATCGAGAAGTACGGCACCGACGCACAGAAGCATCATTACTTGCCGCGACTGGCGAAGGGCGAGGAAGTGCCGTGCTTTTCGCTGACCGGTCCGACGTCAGGTTCTGACGCCGCCACGATGCGCGACATCGGTTATGTGACGCGCGGCACATATCAAGGCAACGAGACGCTCGGCGTCCGCCTGTCGTGGGAGAAGCGGTACATTACGCTCGGCCCGAAGGCGACCCTCGTCGGTCTGGCGTTTCGCCTCTTCGACAAGGACAACCTGCTCGGCAAGGGCGAGGACGTCGGCATCACACTGGCGCTCATCCCGGCCGATCATCCGGGCGTCAACATCGGCCGCCGGCATTTGCCTTCCGGCGCCGCTTTCCCGAACGGCCCGAACTGGGGCAGCGACGTTTTCATTCCGATCGATTGGATCATCGGCGGCGAGAAGATGGCCGGCAACGGCTGGCGCATGCTGATGGAATGTCTATCGGCGGGCCGCGCCATCTCGTTGCCGTCGTCGGCCACCGCCGGCGTGAAAATGATGCTGCGCGTGACGTCGGCATATGCGCGCGTCAGGAAGCAGTTCGGACTGCCCGTGTCGCGCATGGAAGGCGTCGAAGAACCCCTCGTGCGCATCATCGAGACGGCCTACGTCAACGAAGCCGCCCGCGCCATGACGGCGGCGATGGTTTCACGCGGCGAAAGGCCCTCGGTCATCTCGGCGCTGATGAAATACCAGACGACCGAAAAAATGCGCCGTGCCGTCAATGACGCGATGGATATTCACGGTGGCCGCGCCATTTGCGACGGCCCGTCGAATTACCTGCAATCGGCCTATCAGATGGTCCCGGTCGGCATCACGGTCGAAGGCGCCAACATCCTGACGCGGACGCTGATCACGTTCGCGCAGGGAGCACTGCGTTCGCATCCCTATCTCTATAAGGAAGTGCAGGCGGCGCAGAACCCCGACCGCGCACGCGGTCTCGACGCGTTCGAAGATGCCTTCGACAACCACATCGCATTTTCGCTTTCGAATGCGACCGGCGCCTTCGTCCACAACGTGACCGGCGGAGCGCTCGTCTCGGCGCCCGATCACGCGCAGCGCATGGGCCACTGGTACCGCCAGCTCGCGCGAGCCAGCCGGTCATATGCCTTCGTCGCCGACTTGACTGTCGCGCTGCTCGGCGGCGGCCTCAAGACCAAACAGAAGATCACCGGCCGCATGGCCGACGCTCTGTCTGAGCTTTACATGCTCGCCGCCACGCTGAAGCGCTACGACGACGATGGGCGTCCGGCAGGCGATGATCACATCGTGACGCTCGCGGCTAAGAATGCTCTTCACCGCTTCCAGGAAGCCATCGGCGGTACGATCGATAATTTCCCTGCGCACTGGGCACGGCCGCTGATGCGCGCCGTCGTCTTCCCGCTCGGGCGGCGGTTCAAGCCGGCGTCCGACGCGTTGGGCCACAAGGTCGCCAAGCATGTTCTGCAGCCGGGTGAGGCACGGGACCGGCTGACGCGGCACATTTTCATTTCGAAAGACGTCAACGACCCGACCGGCATCCTGGAAGTCACGCTCGAGAAAGTGATCGCCGCCGAGCCGGCCGAGAAGAAACTCGAAAAGGCAATCCGCGATGGGATCGTACGCCGCTATCACGGCATCGATTGGTTTGCCGACGCCGAAGCCAAAGGCGTCATCACGGCGGCCGATGTAGAGCAGCTTCGCGAGGTCGAGAGCCTCGTCGCACGCGTCATTGCGGTCGATCACTTCGATCCAGCAGAACTGAAACCGAACTACGTGACGCTCGGCCATAACCTGCGTGGTAACGAGGCCTTGGCCGCTGAGTAAGTGCGGTGACTTCGGCGGCGGGATGTCCGGCAAATTGTTTGAGGTAAGTAATGACTGAAGTGACAGCTCAATTGAAGGACTGGCGCTTTTCGATCGACGGCGAAGGCATCGCGTGGGCGATCTTCGACAGGGAAGGGGAGAGTGCCAACGCACTCGGCCGCCGCCCGATCGAAGAGCTGAACGCGATCATCGAGCGGGTCGAAGCCGAAGTTCACGCCAACAATGTGCGCGGCCTCGTCATCATGTCGGGCAAGGAGCGCGGCTTCATCGTCGGCGCCGATATCCGCGAATTCGAAAGCTTCGAAACCGAGCAACAGGTGATCGACAGCCTGAAGCCGGTCAATGCGTTGCTCGAGCGGATCGAGAAGCTGCCTGTGCCCGTCGTGGCGGCGATCCACGGTGTCTGCGTCGGCGGCGGCCTGGAACTGATCCTCGCCTGCCACTACCGGATTGCGACGCGGGACGAGTCGACGCGCATCGGATTTCCCGAGGTGAAGCTGGGAATTTTCCCCGGCTTCAACGGCACCGTGCGCTCGATCCGTCAAGTTGGCCCGATGGCGGCCATGCAGGCGATGCTGACCGGCGGCATGATCCGCGCCTCGGCCGCCAAAGGCTTGGGTTTCATCGACCAGCTCGTCGCAAGCCCTGGCGAACTTCACTGGGCGGCGCGCAAGGCTGTATTGCAGAAGCGCCGCTCAGCCGGAGCAGGCGCCGTCAAAATGCTGCTGACGAAATGGCCGGTGCGCGGTCTGCTGGCTGCTAAGATACGCCAGGAGACGGCGAAGAAGGTTCGCGAAGACCACTATCCCGCACCCTTCCGCCTGATCGATCTCTTCGAAGAACATGGCGGCGACCTCAATGCCATGAAGACTGCCGAGACGAAGGCCTTTGCGCCGCTGATGGTCTCAGACACGTCGCGAAATCTCCGCCGCGTCTTTCACCTGACGGAGCTTTTGAAGAACCAGGCACCGAAGGGCATGAAATGGCGGCCGGGCCGCGTTCACGTCATCGGTGCCGGCACGATGGGCGCTGACATCGCCGGCGTTTGCGTTGCGTCTGGAATGGAAGTGACGCTGCAGGATATTTCACCGGATCAGCTTGAGAAAGCCATCAAATCTCAGACGAAGCTCTTCGCGCGTAAGTTCAAGACCAAGGCGACCAAGGATGCTGCCAAGGCCCGCCTGATCGCCGACCCCGAAGGTAAGGGCATCGGCCGCGCCGACGTCATTATCGAGGCCATCGTGGAGAGACTCGATATCAAGCAGAAGCTCTTTTCCGATATCGAAAACAAGGTCAAGCCGGGCGCCGTTCTGGCAACGAATACCTCGTCGCTGAAGCTTGAAGATATCTCCGCGCCGATGCGCGACCCGGGCCGCCTCATTGGCCTGCATTTCTTTTCGCCGGTGCCGCAGATGCCGCTTGTCGAGGTTGTGCGAGGAACAACGACACGCGACGAAGAAGTGAGGAAGGGCGCCGCGTTCGTGACGGCGATCGGCAAATTCCCGCTGATCACGAAGGACGTGCCGGGCTTCCTCGTCAATAAGGTGCTGACACCCTACATGTTCGCCGCCATGCAGAAGCTGGAGCAGGGCGAGGACAAAGAAAAGATCGACGAGGCCGTCCGCGCCTTTGGAATGCCGATGGGGCCGATCGAGCTTGCCGATAATGTCGGCCTCGACGTTTGCGCGCACGTTTCGAAAATTCTCGGCCAGTCGAGCGAAGGATCGCGTCTTGAGAGACTGGTCGCTTCCGGCCGTCTCGGCAAGAAAACGGGTGAAGGGTTTTATGTCTGGAAAGACGGAAAGCCGGTCAAGTCGGGCGCTCAGTTCTCGAAAGCGAGCCTCGAACAGCTCGGGCGTGAACTCATCGAGCCGATGATCGCGGAAGCGCAGAGTGCGCTCGATGAGGGCGTCGTCGAGTCCGCCGATCTCGTCGATGCCGGCATGATTTTCGGGACCGGATTCGCGCCGTTCCGTGGCGGCCCGTTGCATTACAAGAAGACGCACCCGAGTGCTGCCGCCGAGCAGCGCAACGCAGCCGAGTAATTCTAATTCCTTCTCCCCGCTTTTTACGGGAAGAGGACATCGGAGATCGAGATGACACGAGAACTTCGGCGCGTTGCGGTGCTTGGCGGTATGCGCATCCCATTCTGCCGCTCGAACACGTTCTATGCGGACCTTTCGAACCTCGACATGGCGACGGCGGCGTTGAATGGTCTCGTCGATCGCTTCGGCCTCAAGGGAGAGCACATCGATGAGGTCGTCGGCGGCGCCGTCGTGACCCATTCGAAGGATTTCAATCTGGCGCGCGAAGCCGTTCTGTCATCACAGCTCGCGCCCTCGACGCCCGGCGTCACGCTGATCCAAGCCTGTGGCACATCCCTGCAAGCGGCGCTGATGTCGGCGGGCAAGATCGCGAGCGGCGAGATCGAAAGTGCGATCTCCCTCGGCTCCGACACTACCTCCGACGCACCGATCGTGTTCACGAAGAAATTTTCAAAGCGTCTCGTCGAGCTGGGCCAGCAAAAAGGGGCGCTCGACAAGCTCAAGGTGTTCAAGGGACTTTCGCCCGCTGAACTGGCGCCGCAACCGCCAAGCGTTGCCGAGCCGCGCACTGGTCTTACAATGGGTCAACATTGCGAGCTGATGGCGCAGGAATGGAAAATTCCGCGCGCCGAGCAGGACAAGTTCGCGTATGAGAGCCACAAGAAGGCGGCCGCCGCTTATGATTCAGGCTACATGGACGATTTGATCGTGCCGTGCGCGGGCGTCTTTCGCGACAATAATTTGCGCGCCGACATCACGCTGGAAAAGCTTGCGACGCTAAAACCCGCGTTCGAGAAATCCGAACGCGGCACGCTGACAGCGGGCAATTCGACGCCACTGACCGACGGCGCCGCCACCGCGCTGATCGCTTCTGAAGATTGGGCCGCGAAACACAATCTTCCGGTGCTCGCTTATCTCACGCACGGCCAGCACATCGGCAATAACTTCGTCGGCGGCGACGGCTTGCTGATGGCGCCGACGATTGCCGTATCGAAGATGCTCGATCGCGCCGGCCTGACGCTGCAGGATTTCGATTTCTATGAAATCCACGAGGCGTTTGCAGCGCAAGTGCTGTGCACGCTCAAAGCCTGGGAAGATGCCGATTACTGCAAGAAGACCTTGGGGAAGGATGCTCCCCTCGGTTCGATCGACCGGGCAAAACTCAACGTCAAGGGATCTTCCCTCGCCTTTGGACACCCCTTTGCTGCGACGGGTGCGCGCATCGTCGCGAAGATGGCAAAGCTTCTCTCGGTCAACGGCGGCCGTGGCCTGATCTCGGTCTGCACCGCCGGGGGCATGGGCGTCGCCGCCATTATGGAGGCACCGAAGTCGATCGACGTCCGCGCTGCGGCCTGAGTTACCTCGACCCAGACCTGCGCCACCCGAGCCCTCTACCCGAGACGGCGGCGATCGGATGCGCTATGCACCTTGCGGTCAAAGCCAGCCGGGGAAAGACGCATGGGCGCGAGAGACGATAAGCAACTCGAGGCAGCGCGGTCGCTCATTCGCGATCTCGCCGATCGGCTCGATCTCAACGCATGGGCCCGGCTTTGGGACGGCACGCGGCTGCCGCTCGGCAAGGCCCCAACATCGAATTTCGAAATCGCCATCAGCGATCCGGGCGTGATCGGCGCTATCCTTCGAAGCCCGCGGCTCGATACGATCATCCGTCAATACGTCGAAAAGGGCATCGATTTTTCGGGCGGCACGCTCGTCGACTTCGGCAGCGGACTTCAAAAGGGCAAGACGTCTTTAAAACTCAAGCCGCGCGACATCGCGACCATCGGGCTGAAACTCACGCCGTTTCTCTTCCAGAAAAAGCATGAGACGCGCGATGCGTACGGATTTCGCGGCGACATTACGGGTGAACATCGCAAGGTAGAAGACAACAAGGCCTACATCCAATTTCACTACGATCTGTCGAACGAATTCTACGCGCTCTTTCTCGATCCCGAGATGGTCTACTCATGCGCCTACTACACGGATTGGTCGAACGGCGTCGAGCAGGCACAACGCGACAAACTCGAAATGATCTGCCGCAAACTCCGCCTGAAGCCGGGCGATCGTATGCTCGACATCGGCGCGGGATGGGGCGGGCTTCTCTGCCATGCGGCCAAGAACTACGGCGTGACGGCACACGGCATCACGCTGTCGCAAGAGCAACTTTCATTCGCGCAGGACAAGGCTAAACGTCTCGGGCTCGACGACCGCGTGACGTTTGCGCTTGCCGACTATTCGAAGGTGACGGGCACGTACGACAAGATCGCCTCGATCGGCATGTACGAGCACATCGGCATCAAGAACATTCCGATTTACATGAGTAAGGTACGCTCGCTGCTAAGCGACGATGGCTTGTTCCTCAATCACGCCATCTCGAGGCGCGCCTCGAAGCATCAGACATGGCTCAAGCGCCCGATGCGGCCCGAGAAGAAGGCTATCGCCAAGTACATCTTTCCGGGCGGCGAACTCGACGATATCGGGCACTCCATTGCGGCGATGGAGCGCGCCGGTTTCGAAGTGCAAGACGTCGAAGGCTGGCGCCTGCATTACGCTCGCACCTGCCAGCTCTGGTGCGAACGGCTGACCGCCAACAAGGACGAAGCGATCCGTCACGTCGGCGAAGAAAAATATCGCATCTGGGTCGCTTATCTCGCGGGCGTTAGTCTCGCCTTCTCACGCGGAACGCTCAGACTGTTTCAGACTTTGGCGTCAAAATCCGCAAAGCGAACGCCGGTGCTGCCGCCGACGCGCGCCGATCTCTATCGGTGATCGAAGCTGCATCCTCGCCTTCAGGTCTTTGCGCGCTTGCCGCGCTTGGCCTCTTCAGCCGCGAGTTCCTTTTTCGACAACTTGCCGATCAACGTCTTCGGCAAGCTGTCGCGAAACTCGATTTCGGCCGGCAATTCGATCTTCGAAATCTTTAACTCGAGATGCTTCAAGATCCCGGCTGCCGTCGCCGTCATGCCGGTCTTCAGCTTGATAAAGGCCTTCGGCGCTTCACCGCGATAGGCGTCGGGAATTCCAATGACGGTTACTTCCTCGACGGCGGGATGCTCATAGATCGCTTCTTCAATGCGGCGCGGATAGACGTTGTAGCCCGAGCAGATGATCAGGTCCTTGATGCGGTCGACGATCGAGAAGAAGCCGCGTTCATCCATGATCGCGACATCGCCGGTGCGCAGGAAGTCGCCAACGAATTGCTTCTCGGTCTCTGCCGGTTTTTTCCAATAGCCCTTCATGATCTGCGGACCTTTGGCGCAAAGTTCGCCGCGCTCGCCCTGCGGAACTTCCCGCGTCGGATCGTCGATATCGCGAAGCGAAATGATCGTGCCAGGAACCGGCGGCCCGATGGAGCCCGGAACCGGCTCGCCGGTAATCGGATTGCACGTCAGGACGGGCGAGGCTTCCGACAGGCCGTAGCCCTCGACGACCTTCGAGCCGGACACGGTTTCGAACTTCAGCTTGATTTCCACCGGCAGCGGCGCACCGCCAGAGATGCAAAAGCGCAGTGAGGAAAGATCGTAGGATTTGATATTTGGACAGTTCAGCATGGCGGTGAAAATCGTCGGCACGGCCGGCATCATTGTCGGCCTCTCGCGGTGAATCAATTTCAGCGCCTCGAGAAGTTGGAAACGCGGCATCAGAATGATTTTTGACGCCATGTCGACGCCGATGTTCATCACCACCGTCAAGGCGAAGACGTGAAAGAGCGGCAGGGCACCCAAAATCGTTTCCTTGCCGGGCTCCAGGTCGACCGCCCACGCCCTGATCTGCGCCGTGTTGGCGGTCAGGTTCGCGTGCGTCAGCATCGCGCCCTTCGGCGTGCCAGTAGTCCCGCCGGTGTACTGCAGGACGGCAACGTCCTCGGCTGGATCGATCGCGACAGGCTTCATCCGCTCGGCGGTCGCCGCTAGCGCCGCGCCGCTGATGATTTTCTGCGCGACGCGTGACGATGATACGGGGGCAATGTCGCGCCTCTTGAAAACGCGGAACAGGACCGACTTGACAGGCGGCAGCAACGGCGCGAAGGGCACAACGATGGCGCGGGCGATGACGCCGCGGTCCATCAGATCTTCGATCTTGGAAAAGAGCGCCGCGAGATCATGCGTGACCATGATCTCGGTCTCGCTATCTCTCGCCTGAAAGGCCAGCTCCTCCAAAGTATATAGCGGGTTAAAATTGACGACGGTGCCGCCAGCCTTGAGTATTGCGAAGTAATAAACGATGAATGTCGGTGTGTTCGGCAGGAAAATGCCAATTTTGCTCCCACGTTTTACGCCAATCTTCTGCAGGCCAGCCGCGACCCGATCCACCTCAGCAGCGAGGTCGGCATAGCGCGTGACGCGGCCGAAAAAACTGATCGCCGGATTATCGGGAAATTGCCGAGCTGCTCTGTCCAGAAGGTCCGGGACCGGGCCTGTCGGGATCGGCATATGCCAATCGACCGATGCAGGATAAGCGGCAGCCCAGGGCAGCGAAGTTGACGCAGGCGATAGTACGGCTTCGGGCGTCATGGCTGGCCGGCTCGATCACTTTGGGCCCAGCGAAGCGTCTGCAACTCACGGGGCCGGTCTCCAGGGGACGCATTACACGTCAGATTGAACAACTTTTCGCCGCAGATGGCTAGCATTTGATCGGCCTCCGTAGCGGACTGAGGGTCCCGCTTCATCGATGTCGCCGAGCTCGACGCTCCGTCCGCGACGGTCCGCACCTGGACTTGCTGTTCGTTTAAGGATAAGTGACCCCCCCGCTTGCTGATAAAGTTGTCTTGATCTAGGTAGAAGCCAAGAAAAACTGGCCCATCGCGATGTTCCGCGAGGGTGGGAGAGGCCAATGGACGAAGTCGCGACTAAGGTTGTTGATATCCTTAAGAAGCATATGAAGGAGCCGCGCGACGACATAGCGCTCGATACGGCTCTGACTGATCTCAAGATCGAGTCACTTGATCTTGCGATGATCGTGTTCGACATCGAAGATGGCTTCGGGATCGAGATCCCTTACAACGCCAACGAAGAAGTCGAAGCTTTCAAGACGGTCGGCTCGGTTGTCGATCGGGTGAAGTCACTGATTGCTGCCAAACAGGCGTCCGCCGCCAAGGCTTGAGCCGGCGCATCGGACCATCCAAGAATAGTTGAAGTGAACGTCGGCGCCATCAAAGGTTTGCCGTGCTCTCACGAGACAAGAAAGATCGTTGCTGATGTCGAAGAGTAAGCCAGGACGCCGTGTCGTCGTCACTGGCCTCGGAGTCGTGACCCCGATTGGAACGAATGTCGACGAATTCTGGGGCGGATTGAAAACCGGGAAGTCCGGCGTCAGCCCGCTCGGCGGCTTTCCGCTCGACGACCTGAAGATTCTTATTGCGGCGCAGGTCAAGGATTTCGATCCGAAACAGCGCCTCAAGCATTTCAAGCGCGATCGCATCATTACCCTCGCTGACCGGTACTCATGGTTTGCAGCTGCTGCAGCCGACGAAGCAGTTCGCATGGCCGGCCTCGAGATGCCGCTCGAGGACCCTTACCGGTCGGCCTGCATCATCGGTTCCGGAGCCGGCGGTCTCGTCACATTTGAAACGGCCTACCGCGATCTCTTCATCCTCCAAAAGCGCGCCACGCACCCGCTGACGCTGCTGCGCATCATCGGCTCGTCGGCGGCGGCTCACGTCGGCATCGAGTTCGGTATCAAAGGTCCGACGTTCGCCACCTGTTCGGCGTGTTCGACAGCGACCCACGCCATCGGCATTTCTCGTGATTATATCCGCGACGGCATTGTCGATGTCGCGATTGCCGGCGCTTCCGAGTCCGTCATTACGTATGGAACGATGAAAGCCTGGCAGGCGCTGCACGTGCTGTCGCCGGAAGGCTGCTTCCCGTTCGCAAAGAAGCGCAACGGCACGGTACTCGGCGAAGGCGCCGGCATCCTGGTGCTCGAGAGCCTCGAGCACGCGCAGGCACGCGGCGCAACGATACTGGCCGAGCTCTGCGGCTACGGCATGGCGTCCGACAGTCAGGATATGGTCAAGCCGACGATCGAGGGCCCGAGCGTCGCAATGCAGATGGCGCTCGACGAGGCCGGCCTTGCACCGGAACAGATCGACTACCTCAATGCCCACGGCACGGCGACCGCGGACAACGATATCAACGAGACCAAGGCGATCAAGAACGTCTTCAAGGACCACGCCTACAAGCTTCCGATCTCCTCGACGAAATCAATGCACGGCCACCCTCTTGGCGCCGGCGGCGGCATCGAAGCCGTTGCCTGTATCAAAGCCATGCACGAGAGCTGGTTGCCGCCGACGATCGGGCTCGATGAACCGGGCGAGGGCTGCGATCTCGACTACATACCGAATGTCGGACGCGCCAAGAACATCTCCTACACGATGTCGAACTCGTTCGCGTTTGGCGGCTTGAATGCCGTGCTCATCTTCGGGCCTGCGCCAGCCTGACATCGTTGCCCGTCGACCTTTGAAGGCAACGCCTCCTCGCGAGCATCTCGTCGCGTTTTCGGTACGGCGATCATGTCGCACCTTCTGATGAAGTTGGCATCGCGGGCCAGAACGACGATTTTAGGCCCCATCCTGCAATTTCGAAGCATTTACTTCCGCGACGATGCTTCGAAACCCTTGAACCCGGCTCCACACGATGAGACATTGGTCCCTCGCGGCCGCGGCGCTGCGCTTGTCGTGGGTATTCAGCGGTATTGAGGCGGCATGCGAAAGATCGTGATCCGGGCCGGTGCTGTGGCCATTCGTGCCAGACTATTGGACACTCCAACCGCCGAAAGGATCTGGGCCGCTCTGCCCATCGAGGCGGCCGCCCGAACGTGGGGCGAGGAAATCTATTTCGACGCGCCGGTGACGTCTGCTGCCGAACCCGATGCGCGCGTCGTCGTCAAAGCCGGCGATATCGTCTTCTGGCCCGACGGTGACGCCATCGCCATCGGATTTGGACCGACGCCGTTATCGCGCACGCGCGGCGAGATCCGCCTCGCAGGCCCGTGCAACGTCTGGGCCGAGGCCCTCGACGACGTCCGGCAATTGAAGTCGGTACATCCGGGCGTTGCGATTTCCGTCCATGAAGCCGATGGCTGAAGCGAAGTTCGGTAGTCGTCCTGGACTTAAGGTGTGACGCTTAAATCCGTCGCCTGCATCGATGATCTGCGCCGGATCGCGCATCGCAAGGTTCCGCGCGACTTCATGGACTATTACGAGTCCGGTTCTTATTCCGAAGCGACGCTCGCCTCCAATCGCCACGATCTGGCGCAAATCAAAATTCGCCAACACGTGTTGGCTGGCGCCTCGAACCGCGAACTTTCTCAATCGCTTCTCGGCGAAAAAATCACGCTCCCGTTCGCATTGGGGCCGATCGGCATGACGGGAATGGCGCATCGTGATGGCGAAATCGCCGCTGCGCGTGCCGCTGAACGGGCCGGCATCCCATACACGCTCAGCACCATGTCGATCTGTTCGATCGAGGATGTGGCGGCGGCTGTCGAGAAGCCCTTTTGGTTCCAGCTTTACTTCATGAAAGATCGCGGCTTCGTCTCCGACCTCATCACCCGTGCCCGCGCGGCCAAGTGCAGCGCCCTGGTTCTGACCGTCGACCTGCAGGTTCTCGGCCAGCGCCACCGCGATGTTCGTAACGGCCTTTTCGTACCGCCGCGCGTTCGTCTTGGAACGATCGCACATCTTCTTTCGAAACCCGCCTGGATTGCGGGAGTTTTGCTCGGCAAGCGTAAGACGTTCGGCAATCTGCACGGTCGCATTGCCGGCACGGAGCATCTGCGATCCTACATGGAGTGGATACATAGCCAGTTTGATCAGACGCTCCATTGGGATGATGTCGCCTGGGTGCGCGAGCAATGGCCCGGCAAACTGATCCTGAAAGGTATCCTCGACGTCAACGACGCGCGCCAAGCCGTCAAGACTGGCGCCAGCGCCATCGTCGTTTCCAATCATGGCGGCCGCCAGCTCGACGGCGCGCCGTCTGCGATCTCGATGCTGCCGCGCATCGCCGATGCCGTCGGGTCCGATATCGAAATCCTATTCGACAGCGGTATTCGCTCCGGTCAGGACGTGTTTCGGGCACTGGCGCTCGGGGCGCGGGCCTGCCTGCTGGGCCGCGCCTATCTCTACGGGGTCTGCGCGGCGGGAGAGGCGGGCGCGAGTAAGGCGATCGACATCATCGCCAAGGAACTCGATGTCACAATGGCGCTCGCAGGCGTACAAACGATTGGCAGCATTACGCGCGATTGCGTCGTGGCCGATCACTGAACAGGCATTTTCAGTTCTCGCGGCGTCGTTCAAAAACCGCGCGCCGCAGCGTGAAAGCGCTGAAACGTATCGGACGGCTTTTCGCCGAACATCAACTTATAGTCATGCGCGAAGCGTCCGAAATGCAGAAAGCCCCAAAGCGAAGCGGCTTGGGTGACCGAGGAAGCCGTCTTCAGGGCGCGCCGGGCTCCGCTGAGACGTACGGCGCGAAGAAAAACGGCCGGCCCGATGCCAAGCACTTCTTGAAAGCAATACTGTAGCGTCCGCCGGCTGACCCTGAGTGCGCGGCACAACTCCGCGACGGTGAGCGGCTTGTCGAATTCTTGAGTACTAAGTTCTAGGGCATCCCGTACGATCTGCCATCTACGGCTCGGCGCAACGAATGGCTGGTCGATTTCGCTATGGTCCATCAGCGCACAAGAGAGGTTCGAGATCAGCGAACGGCGCAACGTATTGACGACATTGGCGTCGTTCGCGAGGTCCGGTGATACCCGGAAAAGCTCGAAGATCCCCGCCAGCACGTCGCGAAAGCCCCGAAGGCGATCCGGCGGTACGCGCCTCAGATGCGCCCGGCGCAGGCTCGGCAAAACCGCCTGCTTGTCATCGTCCGACAAGGCATCCGCGAGCGCGGCCCTCGTAATGACGACGCCGGACATGATCAAGCCGCCGGGCGTTAGGAATTCGAATCCGTCGCTTCCCGAGAAGACGTGCAGGCTTTGACCGTCGCAATGCGCCCCACAAAACGTGGCAAGGCCCGACAACTTCAGCGGCACACCGATGGCATAGAGATCGTTGGGAAGCGCGCCGAGTTGATACAGCGAACTGCCCGTCTCTTCCTTGAAGAGATGGATATCATCGAGCTGCACTTCAAAAATTGAGCCCCTGAACCGCCCGGACGATGTCTGGGCGTAGATCTGGTTCCAGCCCTTCAGAAATGCCGCTTGTTCATCGATATCTTGCGTTTGTGCAAAGTTGAGGGCTGCGAACAGGCCCGCCGGATAAACTGCCCCCACGTGGCGTTGGCCAATATCCATCGTGTTCCGGGTGCTGCCCCCGAGGTTTCTGGGGAAAGACCCGCTCCCAACTCCGATGAGCCATTGTAGTCATACTGTAGGGCGAGCTGAAAGCCCGGTGATTGGTCATTTTGAATCTTATTCCGGCAACAAACCAAAGCCGCAGGTGCCGAAAACGGATAGCGCGGGTGCCCCGATCGCTGTTAGATCGGGCGTACAATGAACTACACGGCTCGACGCTGCCGAAAACGGATAGTCAGAGTTGCCTCTGAGAAGAATATTTTCGTCATTGCCCGACTTGAATTCGTAGACAGATCAGAAAACCCGATTAGTTACCGCAAGTTCGACCGCAGTCGAAACTTTGAATCAGCCTGCGGCGTCCCCAAAAGGCAGGGAGACCAACATGGAACCAACGGCGTCAGGTGGCATCGGCTACGAAAAGGTCGAGAAGGACTATTTCGAAAACCGGCAATTGAAACGCGGCGCGGCCGGCTGGCTCCTGCTCGTCGGCCTGGGTGTCGCTTACGTCGTCTCCGGCGATTTTGCCGGTTGGAATTTCGGCCTGAAGCAGGGCGGTTGGGGCGGTCTCTTTCTCGCGTCTCTCCTCATGGCGACGATGTACACATGCATGTGTTTCGCCCTTGCGGAGCTGGCGACGATCGCGCCGACGGCCGGTGGAGGATACGGCTTTGCACGCCGCGCTTTTGGGCCATGGGGCGGCTTTCTGTGCGGCATCGCGATCCTGATCGAATACGCCATCGCGCCGGCAGCCATCGCCGTCTTCATAGGCGCCTACTGCAAATCGCTGTTCGGCATCGATGGCTGGATGGTCTACCTCGGGTTTTACGTGGTGTTTCTCGGGATTCATGTTTACGGCGCCGGCGAAGCCCTGAGACTCATTTTTGCGATTACGGCGCTGGCCGTTATCGCACTCGTCGTCTTTATCGTTTCGATGATCCCGTATTTCAGTGCTGACAGATTGTTTGACATTGCGCAGACCGACGCCGCGGGCGCCAGCCCGTTTCTTCCCTTCGGATACCTCGGTATTTGGGCTGCGATCCCCTATGCGATGTGGTTCTTCCTGGCGATCGAGGGTGTTCCCCTCGCGGCGGAAGAAACCCAGGATCCCAAACGCGATCTGCCCCGCGGTTTGATTGGCGGAATGCTGGTCCTGCTGGCATCGTGCGCCTTGATCCTGATATTTGGCCCAGGTGGCGCCGGATCGGCCGCGTTGCAGAATTCCGGCAATCCCCTCGTTGAGGCTTTGGAATCCCCGAATGTCTTCGGCGGACCGACGCTCGTCAGCCGGTTCGTGAATTTCGTCGGGCTTGCAGGACTTATCGCGAGCTTCTTCTCGATCATCTACGGGTACTCACGTTTGGTTTTTGCAATGTCGCGTGCCGGTTATTTGCCCCGCGTGCTCTCATTGACCAACAAGCGCCAGACGCCGTACGTGGCGTTGATCGTGCCCGGCATCATCGGGTTCCTGCTGTCGATCACGGGGCAGGGCGATCTGCTGATCCTCGTGGCCGTGTTCGGTGCGACGGTTTCCTACGTGATGATGATGGCGTCGCACATCGCGCTCAGGATCCGCGAACCGAACCTTCCGCGGCCGTACCGGACCCCCGGCGGCATGATAACATCGGGGGTAGCGCTGATCCTGGCGTGCATTGCCGTCGTGGCAGGCTTCCTCGTCGATCCGCGCGTACTCATTGGCGTTGCCATTGTCTACGCGATCTTCATTGCTTACTTTGCATTCTACAGCCGCCATCATCTGGTAGCCGCCGCTCCGGGTGAAGAAGCTCATATCTGACAAATTGCGGGTGGACGCGATGAGCTATGTGCAGACAGTCGATGTTCATCGATACATCTTTGAAAACCTCAAGGTGTTGCTGGCGAAAGCCAGCCCCGCCCGATCTGGAGACTATCTCGCGGGCACTGCCGCCGGAGATGACGAAGAGCGCGTGGCCGCACAGATGGCGTTAGCGGACGTACCGCTGAAGTCATTCCTCACCGAACACGTCGTTCCCTATGAGGATGACGAGGTCACGCGCCTCATCGTCGATAAGCACGATGCAAAGGCCTTCGCCGCGGTATCGCATTTGACCGTCGGCGGACTCCGCGACTGGCTGTTGTCGGATAACGCTCAGGAGAAATCGCTCGCCGCGCTGGCATCAGGTTTAACGCCTGAGATGGTCGCTGCCGTGTCGAAGATCAGCCGCAACCAGGACCTCGTACTCATCGCGCAGAAATGTCGTGTCGTGACCAAGTTTCGCAACACCATTGGGCTCAAGGGGCGGCTATCGACGCGCCTGCAACCCAACCACCCGACGGACGATAGTGCCGGCATTGCCGCCAGTATCGTCGACGGGCTGATGTACGGTAACGGCGACGCGGTTATCGGCATCAATCCTGCGACCGACAGCATCTCAGCAGTCACCACTCTGCTCAAGATGCTGAACGAGATCATCGCACGCTACAACATCCCGACACAGTCCTGCGTGTTGACACATGTCACGAGCAGCATCGAGGCGATCAATCGTGGCGCACCTGTCGATCTTGTGTTCCAGTCGATTGCCGGAACCGAAGCCGCGAATAGAAGCTTCGGCATCACTCTCGAAACTCTGCGCGAAGGCCGCGAGGCAGGGCTAAGTCTGCAGCGCGGCACGGTCGGCAACAACGTCATGTATTTTGAGACCGGTCAGGGCAGCGCACTCTCAGCCAACGCGCATCACGGCGTCGATCAGCAGACCCTTGAAGCAAGAGCTTATGGGGTAGCGCGTCAGTTCAAGCCATTAATCGTGAATACCGTCGTCGGCTTCATCGGCCCCGAATATCTTTACGACGGCAAGCAGATTATCCGCGCCGGCCTCGAAGACCATTTCTGCGGCAAGCTACTCGGCGTCCCGATGGGATGCGATATCTGCTACACAAACCATGCCGAGGCCGACCAGAACGACATGGACGTGCTGTTGACGATGCTCGCGGTGGCGGGCGTCAACTTCATCATGGGCATCCCCGGCTCCGACGACGTCATGTTGAACTACCAGACGACGTCGTTCCACGACGCCCTCTATGCACGTCGCGTGCTCGGCCTGAAGGCTGCGCCGGAATTCGAAGATTGGCTGCAGGAGTCCGGAATTTTCACCGCCGGCGAGCAGATCGGGCTTTCCGATGCCCTGGCGCCGGCCTTTCAACGCGCCTTGGCGCATCTTCACTGAGGTCACCTGATGGCCAACGATCGAAGTCCGACGGTCGTTTCGAACCCGTGGGCGAAGCTTCGGCAATATACGCCGGCGCGGATTGCACTCGGCCGTTCGGGCACGAGTTTGCCGACGAAACCGCATCTTGAATTTCAGTTGGCTCACGCGCGCGCCCGCAAAGCCGTGCATCACGAACTCGACATAGAGGCCTTGCGAGCCGAGCTTCAGGCGCAAGGACTTGAGGTCGTCGTGACACACAGCGCTGCCGACTGCCGCCCCGTCTATCTGCAACGTCCCGACAAAGGACGAATGCTGGACGAGGCTTCGCGCCAAGCCGTTGCGGCCTTGCCGAAGCCAAGCGAGCCGTATGATGTCGCCTTTGTCATCGGAGACGGCCTCTCCGCGCTCGCAATCGAACAAAACGCGGCGCCGTTTCTCGCGGCCACGATACCGGCCCTTCGAAGTGGCGGCTGGCGCATGGCGCCGATAGTTGTCGTAAAGGAAGCGCGGGTGGCGGTGGGCGACGAAGTCGGAGAACTCCTCGGCGCGTCGATGGTCGTCGTCTTGATCGGTGAGCGCCCGGGCCTCAGTTCACCCGATAGCCTCGGCATCTACATGACGCTCAACCCTCGCAGCGGCCTTACCGACGAAGCCCGAAATTGCATCTCGAATGTACGCAAAGAGGGCCTGAGTTACGCCGTTGCCGCACACAAACTCTTGTTCCTGATGAACGAAGCGCGTCGCCGGCAAATCTCTGGCGTGCACTTGAAGGACGAGGCGGAGTCGATGCCTCAAACGATCACACAGTCCGCCAAGAATTTCCTGACCGATTCCGAATGAGAGCGCATGCGAGGCACCCGACCCCGCCCCATTGTCATCGACGGAGTATGTCGGGCCGATTTCAGGACGCATCGCTAAATCAGACCTCAACGCGTCCTGCGTGTTTCAATACCATCGCCAGCGACGACAAACGTGGCCCACACCCCACACCGCGCATCTGCGGACGCCGCGTATGGTTCTTCTGGATACGCAGACACCACGAACTCGTGTCCTACCCAATCCGCATCCATAGGCGACTTGTGTGGTCACGCCGTCGGACTGATGAAGAGGCGCCCGTGGCATAGCTTGTGCCGACACTCCGATGGCTAAAGCAATGGCAGTGACACCAATCAACTTGATCATGGTCTTCTCCCAGGTAGCTTCTAACGGAATACGTAGAACCTGACCCACCTAGCTCTGCCAGACTGCCTTGGCGGACTTAAGCGGTCAACGGAATAACCAGTAGCGCCAGCGAAAAATGCGTCTGTGAAGTACCGAGGCTATGGCAGGCGCTCGTACTTAACAGGGTGGAGCTGTTCGATCTGGCGGCCCACCTTCGTTAGCCACGAAACTCGCAGAAGCGAAGTCCACACGAGTGAAAAAATCTCAGACCCGGATCACGAAGCTGGTTTCGCAATGGCGAGGCCGCTGTGACCGACACGTTCCGCCTCCGACTTTCCGACCCGCCGTCGACATCCGAGGGCTTTTTCGACGTTTCGGACTGAGCTCCGCAGACACTGGGCTCGAGCGCGGTTTCGTGCGACCGTAGTCAAACGACAAAATGGACGTCGCTAAAGGCAAGAACCCGACATCCGTCCTAAGTTAATGATGTCGTTTTACGTAAGCGCTGCACGGCGGCGACATCTTCCCGCACTTGAATATTGATTGTTTACTTTTTCGGTACACTTACGCTATGCCCCCATAAGGGTCGCTTCGCGCGATCAATTTTTTCCGGGGGGGAAACTCAATGTTGCGTTCGTGTGCGGCGCTTATGTGCCGTTCTTCGTCAGGTCTGCTTTTTTCGCTAGCGTCGTTTGCTACAGCCCTAACTAACTCAGCTGCACTGGCCGAGGACGGGTCAAAGCAGGTTGAGCTGCCGCCGGTTACAGTCGATGTCAGCGATCAGAGCAAGGGAACAAAAAAGCCCCCAAAGCTAAAAAGCAAAAGCAATTCATCGAAGCCGGCAGCGACGGCAAAGAAGGCGCCGCCCGCGGAAGCGGCGCAAGGTGGTGGCGCTAATGCTAGCGCCAACGCTGATCCGGACGGCGACATCGGCATTCCTCTACCCGACGCGCAGGGCGACATTGGCTACAGAGCCACGCGTTCAAGCAGCTCAACGAAAACCGACACGCCGCTGCGCAACATTCCGCAATCGATTTCGGTCATCACCGACAAGGAAATCAAGGACAAGGCCAGTCAGAGCATCGGCGATGTCGTCAAATACGTGCCCGGCATCGAAGTTCACCAGGGCGAGGGCAATCGAGACCAAATATCCATACGCGGTCAAAACGCCTCGACCGCGGACTTCTTCGTCAACGGGGTTCGCGACGACGCCCAGGTTTTTCGCGACCTGTACAACACCGAGCGGCTCGAAGTGCTGAAGGGTCCGGCGGCGCTGGCTTTCGGCCGCGGCGGTGCCGGAGGAGTCCTCAATCGCGTTACCAAGCAAGCTGACTTCGCGACACACGATGAAGCAACTGTGGAAGTCGGAAGCTTCGATCATAAGCGCGCTGTCATCGACGTTGACCGCAAGATCACGGCCGATTTCGGCGCACGCATCACATCGATGTTCGAGGACAGCGGCTCGTACCGCGACGGCGTCGACTTGCAGCGTTGGGGGATAAA
This sequence comes from Hyphomicrobium sp., assembly GCF_035572195.1. GTDB lineage: Bacteria > Pseudomonadota > Alphaproteobacteria > Rhizobiales > Hyphomicrobiaceae > Hyphomicrobium_B. The sequence continues at coordinate 62,025 of NZ_DATNBA010000005.1, forward strand.
TCCCACGCTGGCTTTCAGGCCGTGGGATCGCACGACGGTCGTCTTGGACTACGAGCACTACGAGGATCACCGGACGGCCGATCGCGGAATTCCATCGGAACGTGTGAAAGGTCAAACGGGCATCGTCGGACCTTCGCCGGCTGCGTATTCCACCTTCTTCGGCAATCCGGACGATAGTTTCGTCAACGCCGTCGTAGACCGCACATCGGCGACGATCGAGCACACAACCGACTTCGGCCTCAAAGTCCGCAACGTCACGCAATACGCAAATTACGACAGGATGTATCAAAACATCTATGCCGGAGGCCCCTTCGATCCCAACACTGGCTTGGTGCCGATCGTTGCCTACAACAACATCAACAACCGGGAAAACCTCTTCAACCAAACCGACTTCACCTACAAGTTCGGCGACGGTTGGATGCGTCATACCGTATTGGCTGGAGCCGAGTTCGGCCATCAGAACTCGTTCAACTTCCGTCATAGCGGGGAGTTCGATATCTCGGGGGGTAACGGCGAGTGCGTAAGCTTTGGTCCGGGCAACAACCTGCTGACGGGCACCTGCTTTGTGAAATTTACCGATCCGACGATCTACTCGCCTCCGGTGTCCTTCGCGACTCCAACCACACACAACAGCGTCAGCTCCAACGTGCAGTCGTTCTACGTTCAGGATCAGATTGAGATAACGCGCTACTTGGAAATCGTTGGTGGGGTTCGCCACGATTCTTTTAACACCGAGGTCACCAACCTGTTTCCAGGGACCGGCGCTCCAGGCCGGTTCGGCCAGGAAGACAACTTTTACTCGCCTCGCGCCGGAGTCATCTTGAAGCCTACCGACGACGTTTCACTATACGCCAGCTACAGCACGACCTACTTGCCGGCCTCCGGTGATCAGTTCGGCAGCGTCACCACGGCGACGCAAAAGCTTGAACCGGAAAAATACGAGAACTACGAAGTCGGCTTGAAGTGGGATCTCTCCGAATCGCTGGCATTCACGGCGGCGGCGTATGAAGTCGATCGCACGAACGTGCGTTTCGCTCAGCCGGATGGCACTTTCCTGCAGACAGGAAAATCGGAAGTCCAGGGCGTCGAAGTTACGCTTACGGGTTACGTCACCGACAGGTGGCAGGTCGCTGCGGGATACGGCCATCAGACGGGCGAGCTGACGAGCGCAACTTCAACTGTACTCGTTGCGGGAACCCCGCTTCCGTTGCTGCCGAGCGACACCTTCTCGTTGTGGAACCGTTACCAGCTTACGGGCGATTTGGGACTAGGCGTGGGAGTCGTCTATCACTCGGAGTTTTTCGCGGCGCTGCAGCCCGAAAGCAATCTCGTCGAGCTTCCAGCTTTTACGACCGTCGACGCGGCGCTGTATTACCGCATCAACGATCATCTGAAAGTTCAGCTTAACGCCACCAACCTCTTCAACGAGGGCTACATCGTAAGCGCCGACGGAAACGACAATCTGACGCCAGGCGCGCCCAGAACATTCTTCGTGTCTCTCACTTCCAACTTTTGAGAAGCGATCGCTTTCGGTAGTCGCAGGACACCACGGCGCATCAAGCACATAAATAGAGAAGCCCGGCTTTCAGCCGGGCTTTTCCGCATTTTCCAAGAATTGAGTGGCGCTCAATTGAGAGCGCTCCAATGCGCGGCATGCAAGCAACCGCACCGCAAGGCATACGTATCCACTCGGTGCGAGGAACCAGCCCCACTGCTAGGGTTTCTGACTCCGAGGATCGGGGGAAAGTGGCCCGACGTTTCGCCGCGACCCGTCGTCGTCGAGACGGCGACGCCAAGCAGAGGGTGGTACCCCCACCAACTTCTTGAACGCGCGGCTGAAGGCCGCCTCGGACCCATAACCGATTTCGGCTGCAACGGTTGCAATATTGGTGTTGCCATCGCTCAGAAGTCCCGACGCGATCTGCATGCGCCATTTTGTGAGATAGTACATGGGCGGCATGCCGACGAGGTCGGCGAAGCGCTCCGCCAGCACCGAGCGTGACAGCCCTACGTCTTTGGCCAACTCCTCGATCGTCCAGTTCCATGCTGGTTTTGCGTGCATCAGTGACAAAGTCTTGCCGACGAACGGGTCGCGCAGACCCGCGAGCCATCCTGCTTGCTCCGGCGGGAGCGCTTCCAGATGCCGACGGATCACCTCGATGAACATCAACTCGCTCAGCTTGGCCAACACGCTTTCCCCACCGGCGCGTTTGTTCGCGGATTCGAGCGCCGCCACGCGGATAAACTGGCTAAGCCAGTTTGCATCGTCGCCCCGATTGCCTCTGACCTTGATAACCGGCGGTAGGTTGTCGAGAAGCGGATTGAACGGTTGGGCGTCGCAGGCGAGGTAACCGCAGACGAACTTGGCCGAGACTGGCCCCTCGCCGCCGTAGTTGATGAAGAACGGCAATTGGCCGGCGGCAGCAGCGTCAAGAGCGTCGGGCGCGACGCGGTCGGCGCGCATGCCCGGACTACTCGATAGGATATGCGGATCGCTTCTAGTGAAGACTATGACTTCGCCGGCCTCGATCGCGATCGGTTCTTCGCCGATGATATTGGCAAAGCAACGGCCTTCGGTGATCACATGGTACGCGATCAGATGCTCGGCACCCGGCAGGATTTTCGGCAGGATCATTTCTCGCGGTGGCGACTCGGCGACCCACGGAGCCGCTGCAATAACGTCAAAGAACGTCGCGCCGGTAAGCCGAACCGTCTTCAAGACATCAGATAGCGCGTCAGCTGCCATTCTATCTCCGCCAGACGCCCGAGCATCTGATCAAGACGTCCTATCAAAAGACCCGAGATTTCCGACGCCGCGTCAAGCATCGCGGACGCCTAGTCATTCGCGTCCGCTGCCATGCAGCTTAGGAAACCGACCGTCGCGATCGCCTCCAAGATAGGACCAAACATCATGGATCTCTATGTCATTCGCCGCCCGAGCGCATGGGCGGACTTGGCTGAACTCGAAGCCGCTGGCGCCAAATCGGCCAAGATCGGCAACGAAGAGATGTCCGACCGGGTCCGCTGGATCCGCAGCTATATAGTCAAGGAGGCTGACGGACGGCTCGGATCGTTCTGCATTTACCAGGCGAGAGATCCTGAATCGATCCGCGAGCACGCGCGGCGCGTCGGCATGCCCGGAAATGAGATCTTCCCGGTCGTCAACACCGTCGTCATTCGCGACGATCCGATAGACGCAAACTCCACCGCCTGAGCTCTGCCACCGATGCGAATTAAATGGAGCGAACCATGATTCAGTTTCACGGCACGCTTTCGCAAGGATCAGCGAAGCAGTCCACATTTGCCGGCAAGAAAGGCCTGATTAATCGGACGATTGCTTTAATTTATGGAGTCGCGGCCTATGCCGTGTTCTTCGTCACTTTTCTCTACGCCATAGGCTTCGTCGACGGGCTAGTAGTGCCAAAGACTATCGATTCTGGTGACGTGACGCCGTTGGCCGAAGCGATGATAATCAACATGTCGCTTCTGGCAGTGTTTGCCATCCAACACAGCGTGATGGCGCGCCCGCAGTTCAAACGATGGTGGACGCAATTCGTGCCAAAATCGATTGAGCGCAGCACTTATGTGCTGTTGGCCAGCTTGGCGCTTGCCCTGCTGCTCTGGCAATGGCAGCCAATACCGGCAGTGGTCTGGCAGATTGGAAATCCGCAGACCGCAGCAGCGGTAACAGGCTTATCGCTGGCAGGCTGGCTGTTCGCTCTGACCAGCACGTTCTTGATCAGCCACTTCGAACTGTTCGGGCTGCATCAAGTGGCCAGCAATCTCGCTGGCAATCAAACGCAGACACCGAGTTTCCGGACGCCGCTGTTCTACAAGTTCGTGCGGCACCCGATCTACCTCGGCTTGATCATCGCATTCTGGGCGGCGCCGACGATGACTGTTGGCCACCTGGTGTTCGCGGTTGGGACGACCGCATACATCTTCGTTGGCATAATGTTGGAAGAGCGCGATTTGATCGATCTCTTCGGCGACGAATACCGCCGCTATAAGGACCGCGTGTCGATGCTGGTACCTTGGCGAACTGAATAGTTGCTCTCGCGCCCCTGGTATCCCCCACCTGGGCAGTCCCTCGCGCCTTATAAGAGCAGCTCGTTGAGCCCTGAAGCAATGGCATATTTCTGAGCTTCAGGGCTCACTCCCCTTCGAACGACGCCACCTCTGGATCATCATCCAGATAACGCTTCCCGCCATACAGCATTTCACAAATCGCTATGGTCATTTGTCCGCTTTGGACTGCGGATCGATTTGCACGGTAGCCGTCATGCCGGCTGACAAGCGCACGCCGTCCGGGACCTGATCGATGTGGATGCGAACGGGGACGCGCTGAGCTAAGCGCACCCAGGTGAAGATCGGGTTCACCGAGGCGAGGCCCGACGGGTCCGGCTGCGCATTCGCGACGTTGATGCCGCGGGCGATGCTGTCGACGTGGCCGCGAACGATTTGATTGTAACCCATCAACTTGATGGTTGCCGGGTCGCCCTCACGGATCGTGCTGAGATTGGTCTCTTCGAAATAGCCATCGACCCAGAAAGAGTTCGCTTTGACCACGGAGATGCTCTTGTCCCCGACGTTGACGTAGTCGCCGAGCTGCGTCAGCAAGTTGGTTATGTAGCCATCAACCGGGGACAGGATGCGCGTGCGTTTGAGGTTTGCCCGCGCCTGGTCGAGATTGGCCAGGGACAGCTGATAGGCCGCACTGGCGCTCTGGGCATTGCTCGCGAAAACCTGCTGCTCCTCCTCCGAAACTGACAGGGTGGTCTGCTTCCGCCGGCGCTCAGACTGCGCTTGTGCGCTCTTTGCGGTCGCGTTCGCTTGGTCCACGGCCGCCTCGGCTTGACGGACGGCGATCTCGTAGTTCGTGGGATCGATCACCATCAAGAGGTCGCCCTTGCGCACGAACTGGTTGTCGGCAACCGGCAACTCAACGATTCGTCCGGCGACCTCCGGCGCCAACGTCACCACATAGACGCGCACGGTGCCGTCCCGCGTCCAGGGCGCGGCTACGTAAGCCCGCCACATCGCGTAAGAGAGTAGAGCCGCCAGCGCGACAGTGCCGAGCGTGACCAGAACCGGAACGGCTCGGATGCGTGACCGACGTTTGTTGCGGCCGCCGGGAGGAGACAGGACTCCATCGCCGCGTTCTGGCCTTACCTGCTCCTTTTCCGACTTGAGCTGGATATCGGACATCGGCGACCTCAGAGCGCGACAAGAAGGATGATGGTTGAGAGCACAATCATGTAGACCGCGAACCAGAACAGGGCAGGGTGCCAGACCTGCCGCAACAGATCAAAACGGTCCGCGGCCCGGCGCAACGGGATCAGGATCAACCACGCACCGATCATCATCAACGAGATCGGCGCGACATACACGCCGAACAGATCGATTTCGGTGAACCTCATCTGGGTACTCCTGAATCGAAATAGGAGGCATGCTGTGCGAGTACTTCCTGTATCGCGCGGATGCTGCCGCGCGCCCGGAGACGGTCTGCCGCTCTCGGGCCAGCGGCGGGCAGCTCCGTGAGAATGCGGTCGATTTCGGCCATGCGCTCCATTGCAATCATGGTGTTGCCTTGGGCCACCGCATCGAGCGCCTCGTCGATGTCGGGGTCTAACCCGAGCCGGTGCGCCATGCGGCGCAGCCGGATGATTTCTGTTCCCATTGATATCACTGCGACGAGCCGCGCCAGTTGCAATGGTTCTACCTGGCCCGACAACGCCGCGCAGCGGCCGTACACTCGAACGTCCCAGTCGTCGGACGTCGGCTGGATTCTGCCCGCCGCCAGACGCCGCACGTCGCGCAATGTGAGGGCCAGTAGGCGTCGAACCCGTGCTGCTTGCGATAGCGGCGGCAGTAGGACCAGAGCCAGCATCGTAGCGCCTACGCCCGCGAATATGGCTAACGCAATATTGTAAAATTCTTTGGTGTCGTAAGTCATCTGATTGGCGGGGGCGAGGAGTGGAATAAAGAATACGGTGGCGGTGAGTGTGAAAACCGGCCCCTGCCAGGGCTGGAAGGAAAGGGCGCCCACGGGCACCAGAACGATGCCGATCGCGAGGCAAAAGCCGGGGAAGGTTTGCACAGCCGGCAGCACTCCGAATTTGACCATACCCGCCAGCACTGTCGCGAAGGCGATGCCGAACATGAAAGTCTTGGCGCCGGCGTAGGCCCGATCCTCCTGTGGCGAGAGCAGAATGATGCTGATCGCGGCGAAGGTTATGGCCAAGGCGCCGTTGGGCCATGCCGTCACGATCCAGAAGAGCTCGACGAAAACGAGCGTGACGAACACGCGTACTGCACCGATACAAGCTGGCAGCGGATCGGGCATGCGGAACCTGGCGACGCGTCGGCGAGGCACTGGTCCGGCGGGATCGGCAAGCAGTGCCAGCCCATCCAACGCATGCGATATGCCGAGCAGCGCCGCGGCCGTCGCGTCGGCCATGAGCCGTAGCGTCGGCGTGCCCGCCGGAAGCACCACCAAGGCTCGCACTGCGGCTCTGCAGAGTTGGCACATCATTGATGGCTCGCGCGCCCAGATTGCCGCGTCGCCCCGCGTCGTCGCCAAGCGCAATGCCTGCGGAAGGCTTCGAAGGATGAGATCCGCTTCCCGGCGGCCTTGCTCGTTTGGCATCCGCTCGAGGCAGTTGGCCACCGTGCGCCAGCCGGAGAGTGCCGCAAACAAGCCGTCGACCGCCGTGCGCAAAACGGACACGCGATAGCGCAGTCCGGCGGACTCGCCGATCGCTTCTTCGATGACTGGCCCGAGCGCGACCACCCGCGCGATGAGCCCGCGTCGAACCTGCCGCGTCGCCGCTTGGTCCGGCCCCACTAAGGAGAACGTGCCGGCTAATCGGCCGGCGATTTCCGCGGTAACTGCAGCAATTTGCGACGCGAGCCGCTGCCGCGCGCCTCCGAAGTCTGTCCCCGCGAGTACAATGCCTGCACAGACGATGCCGATGGAGATCGAGGTAGCGCGATCGATCGCAAGGAGGAGCACAGAGCCGTTCGCGCCACCTGTTGCACCGAGCAGATCGCTGGCGATGATCGCCGCCGTGTAGCCGGCCAACGCGGCGGCGTAAGAAGTGTTGTTACGCAAGATCGCCGCGAAGAAGGCGCAGGCGGCGCCCCACAGCGCCAGGCCAAGGAGGAACCCGGTGCGGCTTTGCGGGAAGCACGCAGTTAGGACGACGATCGCCACGGCTCCGATCACCGTCCCGATCACACGGAACGACCCTTTGCGCAGCGAGGCACCAAGAGTCGGCTGACAGACGATCGCCGCAGACGTGCCGGCCCATAGCGCGTTGTCGAGCTGGAGCCAGAACGCTACGTAGAGCGCGAGACACACAGCACCCCAGAGGCGCAAGCCGAAGAGCAGAGCCGGGGTTGCGGACCGTGCGGCGCTTGCCAGCCGCGCGGCATACGGACTCGCGATCTCATGTCGCGAAAACCCGGCTTGGTTCATCGGCGTCTCCACCGTCGGCCTTCTTGCACAGCCCAACGCGCCAGCTCGTCCGACGTTGCATGCGGGCTTTGGCCGTCTTCAATTTCACGAGTCCATCACGCGTCAGGCGCCGGCATAAACTTTGCGGCCTATTGAGTAAGACGCTTTCGCCGGGTCGTCTCTTGTACGCATAAGTGGCTAGAGGTGCGCCGCCGCGGCACCGGACGACGAGCTTCATTAACTCTAAGGTCGACGAGGATCGTCAAAGCTTTGTTCAGAACAACGCCCGCAAGTGGAGCGCGAATTGACAAGCTAAAGCCGTAAGCTTAGCCTTCGAATATGGGGCACCTGGAATGGTGTTGAGGTCGTCATGACCAGCGTTTATCGAGCGTCCTTGTCGATAATTTTATTACTCACCACCTTGATCGCTATTTCGCCTGCGGCGCGTTCTGCCGATGGTGGTCAGTGGACCATGCCGGGCAAAAATTACTCATCGACGCGCTACAGCGAACTGGCGGAAATAACCTCGGACAACGCGAAGGGGCTACACCCGGTCTGGACCTTTTCCACCGGCGTGCTGGGTGGCCATCAGGGGCAGCCCCTGGTCGTCAACAACACGATGTTCGTCGTTACGCCCTATCCAAACGTTCTTTACGCGTTTGATTTGACCAAGGAAGGCTATCCCCTGAAGTGGAAATATCGTCCAACGGTTAGTTCCAATGCGATTGGCGTCGCATGCTGTGACGCCATCAATCGTGGAGCGACTTTCGCTGATGGTCGCATTATTTACAATTTGCTCGACGGGCACACCGTTGCGGTCGATGCCGAAAGCGGCGAGGAACTCTGGAAGACGCAAATTGCCGATATGGCGCAGGGCGAGACAACGCCTATGGCGCCCCTTGTTATAAAGGATCGCGTCATTGTCGGAGCTTCTGGGGGTGAGTTTGGAATCTATGGCTGGCTCAAGGGGCTTGACGCAAAGACAGGTGCGATCGTCTGGACCGGTCACAATTTAGGTCCAGACGCGGACATGCTAGTGAAGCCCGGTTCATTCAAGCCGCACTACGATAAAGAAGTAGAGAATACAGGTACAAAAAGCTGGGACGGTGAATCGTGGTCCTCGGGCGGAGGCCCCGTATGGGGCTGGATTTCGTACGACCCCGACCTTGACCTGCTCTATTATGGATCTGGAAATCCATCGCCCTATAATTCTGAGCAGAGATTGGGCGACAACAAATGGACTGCGAGCGTTCTGGCACGCCGGCCATCTGACGGCTCCCTTATCTGGGCCTATCAGTTCACGCCGCATGATGGCTGGGACTACGATGCGACTTCAGCGCTCATCCTGGCTGACTTACCGATCGCCGGTCAGTCCCGAAAAGTGCTGATCCAGTTCAACAAGAACGGATTTCAATACACTCTCGATCGTGCCACCGGCGAACTGCTTTCTGCTAAACCATACGTCGACGTTAATTGGGCAACGGGTGTCGATCTTGCTACTGGGCGCCCTTCCGTCGTTGAGGCGAAGCTAACCGGCGCGTCGAAGGGACTTATCAAAAACGTATGTCCGAGCCTTGAGGGAGGCGTCAGTCCTGCGGCTCCACCTGCCTATTCTCCGAAGTTGGGCCTTTTCTATACTTCGATCAACAATCTCTGCATGGATTTTGGAGCGACGCCGTCGGCCCGCTTTGCCGGCACTCCGTACATCGGCGGCAACACGCCCTATCACGTCGGTCCAGCGGGCAAGAATCTCGGTGGCTTCATAGCTTGGGATGCGGTGAACGGAAAACGCGTCTGGGGAACGAAGGAGGAGTTCCTGTCATGGAGCGGAGCGCTCGTGACGGCGGGCGACGTAGCTTTCTACGGGACCCTCGACGGGTGGTTCAAATCAGTAAACGCCAAGACGGGCGAAGTGCTGTCGAAATTCAAGATTGGCTCCGGGGTCGTCGGCAATCCGATAACGTACAGCGGACCTGACGGTAAACAGTACGTCGCCGTGTACGCTGGTATCGGCGGAGATTTATCGTTGTTCGCCAATGATACCTCCGCAGACGCTACGGACGTTCGCCCGCCAGCTGATTTCATGCCAGATCTGGCGCGTCATACCAGCCACGGTGGAATAGTCTGGATATTCGGTCTTTAGCGCGTCGTTGGTGCGCAGCAATTGGACCGGGAGAAAGGTCATGAGTAGGGCTTTGTTGAGCGTCTTGGTCGTCATGTCGATGGCAGTGACGGTCGGACCGGCGAGAACCGCTGATAAGACTGCGGAAAGCACGTCTAAGTCCACTCCGTATACGCCGCCAACAATTCGCTATGAAGCCCACATTGCGGCCGGCGGAGCTTTGCCGGACGGAGGGAAGCTCATCAATCCATTCGCCGGTGACAAGAAAGTCATAGCGACGGGCGAGCAAATGTTTTCGTCAATGAATTGTGACGGATGCCACGGCGGGGGCGCGACTGGGTTTGCCGCACCCAGTCTCGCTGACGGACGCTGGCGCTATGGTGGCGCCGACGACGAGCTGTTCCAGACAATCTATTTTGGCCGTCCAAAAGGAATGCCAGCCTTTGGAGGATTGATGTCGCCCGAGGACGTGTGGACGGTGGTGACTTATCTCAAGTCAATTCCAAAACCTGAAGATGTCCCTACTGAGTCATGGGTCGGAAAATAGCTTTCTGCCACATGCGCAATAGCTCACGAAGCCATGGCCCCTCATGCGAACTTCGAGTTCGGTATACTAGAACTGAGTGCGAGGACGAATTCGACGACTGCCGTGGAGGAGACGTTGTCAAATCGGATGGCGATGGTGGCAATCCTGTTGCCCATTCACCTCTTTGGGTACGCCGTGAAAACGTAATCTTTTGACTGCACTATCGTGTGGCACGCGAACCCGCACTTGGCGTCGTGCTCCTGCGGCGGCTGGTCAGCTGTGGTGGCCGGCGTGAACGCGTCGGACGCAGCGTCATATTTAAACGCGCCATATCCCCATCCGCCGCTGTCTGCGAACCGCCTGCTATCCTTTACCATGAAGTCGACGTCATGCAGGACGCCCGGCACCGTCGGTTGACCAGGCGCCTCCTCGTTCTTTTTCGGAGTCCAATGGATCTTCGCCATCTTGGCTCCGTCGGGGAAAGGCTTGCCGTTACCGGGAATGCCAGCACGATAGGCGTCGATCATGATGGGATTGCCGACGATCACTGCAACCAGCTCTTTGGAATGGCTGAGGGCGATAGGCGGCCAGTCTTCGTATCCCTTGAACTCAGAGAACGCGAGCCCATTCGGCACTTTCACCGTGTACTTGTCCTGAGCGGCGAGGGCCAAGCCGCCTGCGACGGCGAGCGATACCGCAATGATTACAGGCTGCGAGTATGGAATTCTCTTCACGGCTCACTCCTGCGCTACGATTTGCAAGTCGCGTTCAGTGGGTTGCTTCAAACGGTGACGGTAAAGTACGTGCGAGCTGCAGTACATTTTGCCCACGCTCCCACTCACGAAGGGAGCATATTATCCGGCGGGCCTCAAGTCTGAGTTGGGTCACGAGCAGGCGTCGGCGGCCGAGCACTAGTCGCTCGTATAGGCGGCGCAAGTTGCCTCGTCAGTCGGTGCTGCAAGTAAACAGGCTTCGCGCTTGATTTCGGGGTGAGGACGAACTTCCGCTCCCGACGCTTCGACGGCTAAACTCTCGTTTTGATAGTATGGGGTAAAGACGCTCATACCGTCTACGATTTGGAAATCACTGTCGCACACGATTGCTTCGCGCGCACGCGAAGCGGCGCACGCCATTCCAACGCATCCTCTGCAGGGCTTGAGACACCGAGACATAAGTCCTCCTTTTGGAGATTGGGCTTGGCTGAACTAGACTCGGTGGCGCGGAGCTTTATTCCCGTCACGGCCTTTGGCTCTCAGGTGCACGGGGCTGTCGTCGGATTTTTTTGAGGAAGGCGGAATAAAACGTCGGATCCCTGAGTCTTACCTCTCGAACCACGATGTCACGGTGTTGAAGGAGGGAGCTCATGGACGATAGCGCAGACGGCCACAAGGTAAATCGACGGCATGCATTGGAATGCATGCTCTGGGCCGGCACGGGCGTCTTGTGGACGGTGGCGGGCGGTGTTCCAAAGTCACTTTCATTGCTCGACGACGCTCAGGCGGCCGCAGCGGCAACGAGTGGCTTCACTTTTATGCAGATTTCCGACAGCCACGTCGGCTTTGACAAACCGGCCAATCCGCATGCCGTCGACACGCTGAAGGAAGCGATAGGCCGGATTGACGCGATGCCGGCAAAACCGGCGTTCCTACTGCACACCGGCGATATTACGCATGGTGCAAAGCCCGCGGAATTCGATGATGCAAACCAGATCATAGGCAGCACGCGTCTC
>NZ_DATNBA010000006.1:0-34518 GCF_035572195.1 Hyphomicrobium sp.
GAAGACGTACTCGATCAGATCTTCAGCCGGTTCTGTATCGGCAAATAGCGACTCATTGTTTCACGTGAATCCTTTTTCACGTGAAATCGTCACGGATTCGCTTTGGAATGGTCGGGGGTGGGCGGCGACCTTCACCGGCGACGGCGGCTCCTTCAACCTGTCATCCCGGTCGAAGCGTAGCGGTCTCGTCATCGCTGAATGTCATTGGGTCCCGGGTCTCGCATGCGGCTTGCCCGGGATGACAATTGGCGGGAAACGGCACTCTAAGGGAAATTCCTCGCGGGAGGGTCTTTCGAGCAACCGGCTTTTGCGGGCGGCCGCCCCTCACCCTTAACCCTCTCCCCGCGAGCGGGGAGAGGGAATAAGTGGGCTGTTGCGCGCGCCGGGAATGGGTTATTCCGACGCCAATCCAGATAAGAAAGCCGGCCTCAGTGTCACCGTCGAAGAAAATGTATGACGTCATCGTCGTCGGCGGCGGGCACGCCGGAACCGAGGCGGCCGCCGCTGCAGCTCGCATCGGCGCCCGGACGGCGCTCGTCACGCACGCTTTCGCGACGGTCGGCGAAATGTCGTGCAACCCGGCCATCGGCGGGCTCGGCAAGGGTCATTTGGTCCGCGAGATCGACGCGCTCGACGGCCTGATGGGCCGGGTCGCCGACACAGCCGGCATCCAATTCCGCCTGCTCAATCGATCCAAAGGCCCGGCCGTGCACGGTCCCCGCACTCAGGCCGACCGCAAGTTGTATCGGCTGGCGATGCAGGCTGAGATAACGGCGACCACCAATCTCGACGTCATCGAGGGTGGGGTTGAAGACCTGATAGTTGAAGAGGGCCGTGTCGTCGGCGTGCTACTCGGCGATGGTCGCGTGTTCCCGGCCGGTGCCGTGGTTTTGACGACCGGCACCTTTCTCAATGGCCTCATTCATATGGGCGAGCAGAAGATCCCGGCGGGACGCGCCGGTGAAGCGCCCGCTCTCAAGCTCTCCGATAGGCTCTATGCGCTGGGTTTGAAACTCGGACGCCTGAAGACCGGCACGCCCGCCAGGCTCGATGGCAAGTCGATCGACTGGTCGGGCCTCGAAATGCAGAAGGCCGATGACGATCCGGTGCCGTTCTCGTTTTTGACCGAGCGAATCACGACGCCTCAGATCACCTGCGGAATCACCACCACGACGACCGCGACCCACGACATCATTCGCGCCAATCTCGCCCGTTCGCCGCTCTATTCCGGGCAAATCGGAAGTGTTGGGCCGCGCTATTGTCCGTCGATCGAAGACAAAGTCGTGCGCTTCGCCGATCGCACGGCGCACCAGATTTTCCTCGAACCCGAAGGGCTCGACGACGATACGGTCTATCCGAACGGCGTTTCGACATCGCTTCCGGCCGAAGTTCAAGATGCCTTTCTGAAGACGATCCCCGGACTCGAGCACGTCATGATCAAGCGGCCGGGGTACGCGATCGAATACGATTACGTCGATCCGCGCGAACTGACGCCTGGCCTCGAAGTGAAGCGTCTGCCGGGGCTCTATCTCGCCGGCCAGATCAACGGCACGACCGGATATGAAGAGGCGGGCGCCCAGGGCTTGCTTGCCGGAATCAATGCGGCCCGCGCGGCCGGCGGCTCGGCGGATGCGTTCGTCATTTCGCGGACCGAGGCGTATCTCGGTGTGATGGTCGACGATCTCGTTTCGCGTGGCGTTTCTGAGCCATATCGCATGTTCACTTCGCGCGCCGAGTTTCGCTTGAAGCTTCGCGCCGACAATGCCGATCAGCGGTTGACCCCGGCCGGCGTCGCAGCCGGTTGCGTCGGCGCCGCCCGGCAAACGAAGTTCGAGGCCAAGGCTAAGGCGCTCCACGACGGCCTCGACTTGCTGAACCAACTCTCATTGACGCCGACCGAGGCGGCGCGCCACGGCCTGACCGTCAATCGTGATGGGCGCCGCAGGACGGCCTTCGATCTGCTGGCGCTACCGGATCTGACGCTCGAGCGGCTGAAGGCGATCTGGCCTGAGATCGGCCGCCTCGAGCCGCGAATCGCGGCCCAGCTTGAGGTCGATGCCCATTACGCCGCTTATTTGCGTCGCCAGGATCAGGACGTCGCGCAGTTACAACGCGATGAGGCGGTGCGCATTCCGGCCGATTTCGATTATGCGGCTCTGTCGAGCCTGTCGGCCGAAGTGCGCCAAAAGCTGGTGCGGCATCGCCCGGCGACGATTGCTCAGGCCGGGCGCATCGAAGGCATGACACCTGCGGCGCTGCTGACGCTTTTGGCTAGGCTCAAGGCGGCCGGCCGCGAGCGCAAGTCAGCGTGATGCACCGGCCGCGAATCGATAATTCCGAATCATTTCAAGCGGCGTTCGGAATTTCACGTGAAACGCTAGACCGGCTCGCTACTTACGCGAGTTTGCTTGCTCATTGGCAGAAGACGATCAACCTCGTTGCGCCGAGCACGATCGACGACATCTGGCACCGGCATTTCGCCGATAGTGCGCAGCTCTGGCAGTATCGGCCGGCCGAGGCTCGAACCTGGCTCGATCTTGGTTCCGGCGCCGGATTTCCGGGGCTTGTGCTGGCGATCCTTGGGGCGGACGGCAACAGTCGCCATGTACTCGTGGAAAGCGACAGTCGCAAAGTGGCCTTTCTGCGGGAAGTCGTCCGAGAAACGGGTGTGGCTGTGGACATCCTGTGCATGAGGATCGAAAATGCCGAGACTCGCGCTAAGGTAGGAGCAGTCGACTGCGTTACGGCGCGTGCTCTCGCACCACTACCGCGGCTTGTTGGGCTCGTAGCGCCGTACTTTGCGTCCTCCACGCTCGGATTGTTTTCGAAAGGCCGCGGGGTTGCGGCCGAGATCGAAGAGGCGGCTCGAAAATGGCAATTTGCCTACGAGTTGAAGCCGAGCATGACGGACGAGGGCTCTAGCGTCGTGTTGCTCAAAGCGTTGAAGCCCAAGACTTTGCAGCCCAAGGCTCTTGGACGCAAGACGGAGGGATAATCCCGTGGCCGGCTATGTTTCGGGCGTTGGCGGCGCACATGCGAGTACGCGTGTCGTTGCTATTGCCAACCAGAAAGGCGGCGTCGGTAAAACGACGACGGCGATCAACCTCGGTACCGCGCTGGCGGCCGTCGGAGAAAAGGTCCTCGTCCTCGATCTCGATTCCCAGGGCAACGCCTCGACGGGTCTCGGGATTTCGGTTGAAGCGCGCCTCAGAACGTCCTTCGACGTGCTGACCGGGGGCGCCACGATCCTCGATGCGGTCATGCCGACGGCGGTGCCGGGCCTCTTCGCGGTGCCCGCCAACAGCGATCTCGTCGGTATCGACAGTGCGCTTGCAGCCGATCAGACTCGGCCGTTCAAGCTTCGCGATGCGGTGACGGCACTCGTCGGGCACCAGCGCAGCCGCTCTGGCGAAGCGCATTTCAGTTACATCCTGATCGATTGCCCGCCGTCGCTCAACATCCTGACACTCAACGCGATGACCGCCGCGCATGCCGTGCTCGTGCCGGTGCAGTGCGAGTTCTTCGCACTCGAAGGTATTTCGCAGCTGAAGGATTCGATCGAGCAGATCAGAGCGACGCTCAATCCGCGGCTCGAAATTCAGGGTGTCGTGCTGACGATGCATGACGCACGCACGTCGCTGTCGCGAGAAGTCGCCGACAACGTGCGCGCCTTCTTCGGTCCGAAAGTCTACGAGACGGTGATCCCGCGCAACACGCGCGTCGCGGAGGCGCCGTCGCACGGAAAGCCGATCCTGCTCTACGACTACGATTGCGCCGGAAGCCAGGCCTATATCCGTTTGGCCACCGAAATCATCGAGCGAGAGCGACAGTATAAAGCAGCTTGAAATCAACACGTTCAGATTACGTCTTAAGAACAGAATCAAACACGCAGGGGACGACGAAACAGATGAACTCCGTTGCACCGAAGAGCCGGCTCGGTCGTGGCCTCGCATCGTTGATCGGAGAGCCGGCTCCGCTCGGGCACCACCTGCCGCCCGAGGGAGAGCAGCGGATGGCTGCGATCTCGGAAATCAGTTCGAGTCCGTTCAATCCACGCAAGGACTTTCGCGAGGATGAGCTGGCGGAGCTCGCCGAGTCGATCCGCACCAAGGGCCTCGTGCAGCCGATCATCGTCCGTCCGTCCCCGAATATGGGCGGCGGGTACGAAATCGTCGCCGGCGAAAGGCGCTGGCGTGCGGCTCAGAAGGCGGGCGTGCACAGCGTTCCGGTCATTATTCGCGAACTCAACGACCGGGAAGTTCTCGAACTCGCAATTATCGAGAACGTTCAGCGTCAGGACCTCAACGCCATCGAGGAAGCAACAGGATACCGCGAGCTTGTCGAGCGCTTCGACTATAGCCAGGAGCAGCTTTCCGAGATTATCGGCAAAAGCCGCAGCCACGTCGCCAATACGTTGCGGCTTTTGAAACTGCCCGTCGGCGTTCAAGCTCTCGTCCAGCAAGGTCAGATGACAGCCGGGCATGCACGCGCGCTGATCGGCCGTGACGACGCGGAGACATTGGCTCGGAAAATCATCGATGACGGGCTCAATGTGCGTGACGTCGAGGCGTTGGTTCAGGGACTTGGCGAAGAGAGTGGAACAACCGCGACGCGCCGGCACCGCGATAAGGACGCCGATACGAAGGCCTTCGAAAAGGAACTGACCGATCTTTTGGGTTTGCGCGTTGAGATTAAGCGGGGATCGGGCGAAAGCGGGACGCTGATCATCAAGTTCGGTAACTACGATCAGCTCGACTACATCCGGCAACGCCTCGGAGGCGGCTGACTTTTCTAGCTTTCTCTGCGATTGTGACGGCGGCCGGCTTGACGCTTGGGCGGCAGCTTGGTGGTGTGCGCCGCCGAAGCAGGGGCGCGGCGATCACGTCGAGAAAAAATCATGAGTGAAATCAATACGCTGGTGCGCCTCGCGGCGCTCATCCAATCGCGCCGGTCCGATAGTGCGCAAAAGTCCTATACATCCCAGCTTCTGACCGCGGGCACGGAGCGATGCGCCAAGAAATTTGGCGAAGAAGCGGTCGAAGTCGTCATTGCGGCGATGGCCGGTGAAGCGGCCGCGCTGAAGGCGGAAGCTGCCGACGTGCTCTACCATCTTCTGGTGCTGCTTGAGTCCCGCGATGTCGCCCTTGACGACGTATTTGCCGTCCTCGAGGGCCGGATGGGAACATCGGGCCTCGAGGAGAAAGCGGCGCGGAACGGAGAACAGACGTGAAGCGGCGCAAGCGTGTCGGCAGGCCCGACAAAAAGCGCGACGTCGAGCTTCGCGACGATGCCTTGCCGTTCTCCCCTTACCGGGTCTTCGCGCGCGATGAATGGGCGCGGCTGCGCGCCGACACGCCGATGACGCTGGAGCCGAGTGAGCTCGAGCAGCTTTCCGGCGTCATCGAGGAAATTTCCGTCGAGCAGGTCGAACAGATTTTTCTGCCACTGTCGCGGCTGCTCAATCTCTATGTCGCGGCGGCTCAGAAGCTACATTCGGTCAGCTCGGAGTTTCTCGGCCGAAAGGACACGAAGGTCCCGTTCGTCATCGGGGTGTCTGGCTCGGTTGCCGTCGGCAAGAGTACGTCGGCACGCGTTCTGAAAGCCTTGCTGGCTCGCTGGCCGGATCATCCGCGCGTCGACTTGATGACGACGGATGGATTTCTGCTTCCCAATGCCGAACTCGAACGCCGCGGGCTGATGGAGCGCAAGGGGTTTCCGGAAAGCTTCGATACAGCACGTCTGCTGCGGTTTCTCGGCGATATCAAATCGGGCGTCGCGCGGGTTTCGGCGCCTGTTTATTCGCACTTCCAATACGACATTCTGCCGAGCCAAGAGGTCTTCGTCGAACAACCCGATATTCTGATTCTGGAGGGTCTCAATATTCTGCAGCCGGCTGATATGCCCAAGGATGGCGGCAAGATTCCGTTCGTGTCGGACTTCATCGATTTTTCAATTTATATCGACGCTGATCCGGCGATTATCGAGAAATGGTATTTGGCTCGCTTCATGCGATTGCGGAGTACGGCATTTCGCGATCCGGGAGCTTATTTCCATAAGTACGCCGCGATGCCGGAGAACGAAGTGCGCGAAACCGCGACGACGCTCTGGCGCGAAATCAATCTCAAGAATCTTGAGGAGAATATTCTCCCGACAAGACGGCGCGCTCAACTCATTCTGCAGAAGGGCGAGAGCCATCGCGTCGAAAAGGTTTCGTTGCGCAAGATTTAGAGATTTTGGCTGAAGCCGAATAAAAAAATAGGCCGCTTGGGGCAGCGGCCCTGGTAGTGACGACAGGAGATGGGCGTGATGGCTTCCGCTTACGACGTCAGCGCAATTGCGTCAGCGGCGATGCGGTTTGCAGAGGTTCAGCCGGGCGGATAGCGGCAGATGGATTATTGGCGGCAAACTCTTTCAGAAGCCCGGCGCGAGTCGATACCGCAAAGATTTTATATTTATCGCGTAGGCGGCGAATAGCTGAAGGATCGGAATATCCCATCAGGCGAATGGCAGTTGTCGGTCTGAGATCGGGACGGATGCGCAGTAGCTCGTCAAGACGCGCTATGCGGTCGCTATCGTCAATGCCAGTTCCCTTTGGTCGGCCGCGACGGGTAGAATCGTGAAGCATGCAATCGAACCTCGAAAACGAAGCGATTCGTTGGATTCGAGATTGCGGCAAGACGTTTCGCAATTCCAGGGAAAATAATTAATACGCCGAATTGGCCACGAAATACCCCCTATACATTCTAATGTTGAACGTTGTTCACTATCGATTGGTATATGAAACGCGGCGTATTGGCCATTTTGGCGTTTGGGGAAATTCAGGAGATAACGCCGCGGTCGCGAGCGAATTGTTGGAGCGGAACAGCGGGTCTGGCGCCGATATGGCTGATGATTTCGGACGCGGCAAGGCTGGCAAGCCGCCCGGAAATTTCGAGGCTCATTCCGCGCGCATATCCAAATAGAAAACCTGCGGCATAAAGATCGCCCGCGCCAGTCGTATCGACGACTTCCGAAATGGGTTCCGGTGCAATTGAAACGGTGCGGCCATCACCGAGAATTATGGAGCCCTTGCCGCTGCGTGTCAGAACCGCGAGTTTGGTATCGTTTCTGGCGCTTTCAGCAGCGAGTTCGAAAGACTCTGTTTGATAGAGTGATTTTATTTCGGACTCGTTGGCGAAAAGAATATCGATGCCTGAGCGAATAAGATCGAGAAATTCAGCTCGATGCCTGTCGACACAAAAGCCATCGGAAAGCGATAACGCGACTTTGCGGCCGGCGCTTTTTGCAGTTTGCACCGCCAGGTGAAATGATCGCTTCGCGTCGGGTTCGTCGAAAAGATAGCCTTCGAGATAGAGTATGGCGCTGTTGCGTATCAATTCGAGATCGAGCTGTTTTTCGCCGAGGCTGGTCGATATTCCGAGAAACGTATGCATCGTGCGCTCGCCGTCGGGCGTTACGAGAATAAGCGAACGAGATGTCGGTGCGGTGCCTGACGCCAGTGGCGCTGTAAACGTCACGCCGATCGAACGAATATCATGCGCAAAAATTTTGCCGAATTCGTCGTTTGCAACGGTGCCGATAAAAGATGCGCGTCCACCGAATGAAGCAATTCCCGCAATGGTATTTGCGGCAGAGCCGCCCGAGATTTCAACGCCGGCTCCCATTTCAGCGTAGAGCCGTGTGATCTCATCGGCATCGACCAATCGCATGCTGCCTTTTTGGGCGCCGATTTTTGCGAGTAATGCTTCATCGCAACGGCCGATAATATCGACAATTGCATTGCCTATTCCGACCACGTCGTAGCGTGCGTCTGCCATGAAAATCCCCCGGAGTTGGGCGGCACTATAAGGATGAGCAAACGGCCCGCAAGACGTGCGTCAGCGGCTCGCGGACGCAGACGAAGCAGCGGTTGCCATTAGCGAGAGCGACAGGATCAAACGCTCGGCGAGGATATCTTCGATGACCGACGACAGCCGGGCCGCCTTCGCCGCTTCGGCGATGCGTCTCAGTGCTTGGTCGAGCTGCGGCCGTGTCCAACGGCGAACCTGCCGGGCGAACACATCCTTCTGCTTGAAGAACAGCGGCGGGCGCATTGCCTTCAGGGCATCGTCGAGACGCTGCCCGGCGTCGACATCGCTTCTGACCTTATGGAGTTTCAAGAAATAGCGCTGCGTTATCAAGATGATCGTCTGAGCGCTTTCCCCGGAGGCGATGGCCCGGCCGAAATCTGTGACGGCGGCTTGCGTCCGGCCTTCGGCTGCGGCTTCGGCTATCCGTTCGAGCGCCAGGTCGGCTGCGTCGCCGACGATGCTTTCAACCTTGTCGACGGTGATCGGCGATTGGCCAAGACAAAAGATCGCCAACTTCTCGATCTCGGCGCGCGACAGCGTTCGATCGGCGCCGAGGCGGCTTTGCAACAAGGCGCGTGCGTCGGGCTCGATCGCCAGCGAAAACGGCGCCAGAACGTCCGTGATCAGGGTGTCGATATCGGCGGCGCTGTCGGGATAGCACGCGACGGCGAAACAACCTTCTGAAGTCTCGAACAGGGCCTTCAGGCTGTCGTCGGATTTCAAGTTGCCGGCTTCGACTATCAACAGCCCCTCAAGCGGGCCTGACCCGAGGAGCGGCTTCAACAGCTGCGCAGAAATGCGCCGCCCGGCGATCGCGCGGACTACGCGACGGGATGAAAACATCGGCCGCATTTGCAGCTCGGTCTCGAGGCGTCCTAGATCGTCGTCGAGTTCAGCATCGTCGAGCCGCAGGATCTCCGCCCGCGGCGTTTCGCGGTCAGCGAGCATTGCGGCAAGGACCGCGGAGCGTTCGCTGACGAGCCCCGGGTCCGAACCGAAGAAAAGCGCCGCAGTGAGCCGCGGCGGCGGCGATTTCATGAAGGCGGCGGCTTGATGAGCTTTGACAGCAACCATACTCGGGCCTTGCAATAGGCGGCGCAGGCCGGCTGCTCGTTATTAGGCGGTAGTTGAAAGAACCGCGAGGAGCCGCGTTCTAAGTTCTTCGCCGACCGACTGCGCAGCGCGGTTTTCCGCGTCCTGACGCGCTTCGACGTTGGCAAAAATCGACGTCACGCGGTCGAATGAGGCGCGGCCGAAGCTCTTGCCGTGCGCGACGACCTTCTTGTCAGCTAATCTGACCAGATTGTACGACGCTTCGATGTTGTAGATTTGGCCACCCGCGTTGCCATCGACTTGAACCAGCGTCGAGATGACGGATTCGCGGATGGCGATATCAAGCCGGTACTGCGGCGGGTTCGGCGAACCGCCGCCCGTTGCCTGGAAAATGAGTTCGTTGCGAATGCGCTGCCCGACGCGGCCAGGGATCGGCGCGATGTCGACCGCAGCGAGCTTCTCTTGAGTCGCGGCGCCGCCGATCGAGGCTGTACCATAGAGCGGCCGGAAGCCGGTGCTGCCATCGCCACAGCCGCCAAACGTCAACAGCGCTGCAAATCCCAATGCAGAAAAGAGCGCGCGCGGACTCCCTCGGCCGCTGCCGCTCGGTCGTCCGCTTTGACTTTCAGCCAACGACATTCACGATCCTCTGCGGAACCACGATGACCTTCTTAGGCTGCCGCCCATCGAGTGCGCGAAGCACCGAGCCAAGCTTCAATGCTGCGGCCTCAACGTCTTCGGATTTCGCACTGCGTGAAATCACGAGTTCGTCCCGTCGCTTACCGTTCACCTGTACGGCAATGGTCACTTGATCGTCAACGAGTAGGTCAGGTTCGACGGCCGGCCACGGTTCGTTCGCGACCAACGTGTTGTATCCAAGCCGCGCCCAGCATTCTTCAGCTAAATGCGGCATCATCGGGCCGATCATCGTCACCAGGAACGCTCCGGCCTCGCGCGCAGCCCAGGCTATATCAGGTCCGCTCTGGCTTAGGGCCGAGTGGAGAACATTGGCAAACTCGTGGATGTTCGCCACGGCGACGTTGAATCGCAAGGCTTCGATGGCCCGCCCGACCTGATCGAGCGCGCGATGGGCGGCCTTGCGGATCTCAAGCGCTTCCGGTCCAAAGGACTCCGGCCTCGCCCCCAGCGGACCCGGAAACGTCTCGGCAATTTCGTCCACGATCCGCCAGATGCGCTGAATAAAACGGCCGGCCCCTGCCACGCCTGCTTCCGTCCAGATGACATCGCGTTCGGGCGGGCTATCGGACAGCATGAACCAGCGGGCGCAATCGGCGCCGTAATGGGCGATGATGTCGTCGGGGTCGACGAGGTTCTTACGCGACTTCGACATCTTTTCCGTCGCGCCAATCGTAACCTGGCGGCCTGTGGCGATTTCAACGGCGCGGCGGTGGGCGCCCTCGCCTTCGAGCCGGACGTCGCCAGGCAGCATCCAAAAGCCTTCGGGCGATTTGTAGGTCTCGTGGGTCACCATGCCCTGCGTGAAGAGGGCCGCGAACGGCTCGCGGGTATTGGTGGCGAAGGACAGGTGGCGGGTATCGCACATGGCACGCGCAAAAAAGCGCGAATAGAGCAGGTGGAGAATCGCATGCTCGATGCCGCCGATGTACTGATCGACAGGTAGCCAATAGTGCGCGGCGTCGACATCGACGGGTGTCGCGGCTTCCGGCGCCGTGAAGCGCACGTAATACCAGGACGAGTCGACGAACGTGTCCATCGTGTCGGTTTCGCGCGTCGCGGGCTCACCGCACTTCGGGCAATTGACGTGCTTCCACGTCGGGTGCCGCTCGAGGGGATTACCGGGCTTGTCGAATGTCGCGTCCTCGGGGAGCTTGATCGGCAGGTCCTTTTCGGGCACCGGGACGACGCCGCACGTTTTGCAATGGACGACAGGGATCGGACAGCCCCAATAGCGTTGGCGCGAGATGCCCCAGTCTCGTAGGCGGAAGTTGACCTTGCGCGCTCCTTGCGGCTTGCGGCCGAGTTTTTGCGTTTCGAGGCGCTGAGCTGTTTCCTCGAAAGCAGCCTTTGTCGTCAGGCCGTCGAGAAAGCGCGAATTGATCATCGTGCCGTCGTCGGTATAGGCCGTGTCTTTCAGCTCGAACGTGGCAGCGTCTTTGTCGGGCGGCAGAATGACCGGCACGACCGGAAGGCCATAGCGACGGGCGAAGTCCATGTCGCGCTGATCGCCGGCCGGGCAGCCGAAAATGGCGCCGGTGCCGTAATCCATCAGGATGAAGTTCGCGACGTAAACGGGCAGTTCCCAATCCTTGTCGAAAGGATGGATGGCACGAATGCCGGTATCGAATCCGCGCTTCTCAGCCGCCTCGATTTCGGCGACGGACGTTCCCATCCGCCGGCATTCCTCACAGAAGGCTTCGAGTTCCGGATTGTTTTCGGCGGCTGCCTTGGCGAGCGGATGATCGGCGGCGACAGCAAGGAACGAGGCGCCAAACAGCGTGTCGGGCCGTGTCGTATAAACCTCGACTTCGCTGAAGCCCTTGGGCGCCGTCTTTTTGTCGAGCGCCCAGCGGACCAGCATACCGTCGGAACGGCCGATCCAGTTCGCCTGCATCAGGCGCACTTTTTCGGGCCAATTGACGAGCGTATCGAGATCGCTCAGCAACTCTTCGGCGTAGTCGGTGATCTTGAAGAACCATTGCGTCAGCTGGCGCTGCTCGACGAGCGCGCCGGAACGCCAGCCGCGGCCGTCGATCACTTGCTCGTTGGCGAGGACGGTATGATCAACCGGATCCCAATTGACCTTCGAGGACTTGCGATAGGCCAGGCCTTTTTTGAGAAGGTCGAGAAACAGCTTCTGCTGGTGCTTGTAATAGGTCGGCGTGCAGGTCGCGATCTCGCGTGACCAGTCGAGCGACAGACCCATCGATTTCAGCTGGCCGCGCATCGTGTCGATGTTGGCGTAGGTCCACGTGCCGGGGTCGACCTTGCGCTCCATCGCGGCATTCTCGGCCGGCATACCGAAGGCGTCCCATCCCATCGGATGCAACACGTTGAAGCCCTTGGCGCGTTTGTACCGGGCAAAGACGTCGCCCATCGCGTAATTGCGCACATGCCCCATGTGGATGCGCCCCGACGGATACGGGAACATCTCGAGCACGTAGCATTTGGGCCGAGCTTTATCTTCGGAAGCGCGGAAAATCTGGCTCTTTTCCCAGACATGCTGCCAGTAGCGTTCGCGATCGGGCGCGTTATAGCGTTCGGTGGCCATCGATTTCGGAAGTCCAAGTCAGACTATGAAATTATTTCCGGTAATGAGCCCAAAAGCATGCGGCGGGTCAAGGCAATAGCCCGGCCCGCCGCAGTTCGTACGCAATGTCGCACGTTCGCGCGACTTGGATGCTTAGCAGGTGTGGGCGCTTGCCCCCGCCTCGGCAACGGACTGATCCTGAACGCCGCTTCCGCCAGACACGCCGATCGCCCCGATGACGACGCCCTTTGAGTCCTTCAGTGGGATGCCGCCGGCAAAGATCATTACGCGGTCGTGGTTCGAAACATGTATCCCATAGAACTGGTCGCCAGGCTGGCTGTTTTCGGCGAGCTCTTTCGTCGAAATATTGAAAGCGCGCGAGGTGAATGCCTTATTGATCGCAATATTGATCGACCCGATCCAGGCATCGTCCATTCGAATGTGGGAAATGAGGTTTGCACCTTCATCAACAACCGCGATGTTCATCGGCTGGCCAATCTCGATGGCCTTCTTTTCGGCAGCGTCGATGATACGGCGGGCGTCGGCGAGTTTGAGCATGGGAGTTCCTTACAAGATTGCGGTATCGAACATGTAGATGCGGCCGACCCTGCACAAATTGCGACACATGTTCGCCAAGCGGCAGAAAGCCTAAAGAGAGGTTGGAAGTGAATAGGGGAACGTGCGTGACAAGTGACGGCTACCATGAAAGCGCGGCCGAAAAGTTAAGGCTCGTCCGCGACGCGATTGCCGCAGCCACGAAGGACGCCGGGCGCGCTCCGGGGAGCACTAAACTCATTGCCGTTTCAAAGACTATCGAGGCGGCGGCCGTTCGCCCCGTGATCGCCGCCGGGCAGCGCGTCTTTGGCGAAAACCGGGTGCAGGAAGCGCAAGGCAAATGGCCGGCACTGCGAGCGGAATTCTCCGATCTCGAATTGCACCTCATCGGGCCACTGCAGTCCAATAAGGCAAAGGATGCGGTCGCATTGTTCGATGCCATTCATACGATCGATCGGCTGAAAATTGCCGAGACGATCGCAGCCGAAATGGCAAGACAGAACCGGCGGCCGCAGCTTTTCGTCCAGGTCAATACCGGCGAGGAACCGCAGAAGGCCGGCGTGCAACCGAGGGAGGCGAAGGCGTTCGTCAATTTCTGCCGCAACGACCTGAAGCTCGAAATCGATGGACTTATGTGTATTCCGCCGGTTGATGAGGAACCAGCGGTGCACTTCGCATTTTTGGCGAAACTGGCGCGAGAGACGGATCTCAAAAGTCTCAGCATGGGCATGAGCAACGATTTCGAGACGGCGGTTGCCTTCGGAGCAACGCATGTGCGCATCGGCAGCGCGATTTTCGGAAGCCGATAAGATTATGTCTGCGACGGGTACATTCCCCGTTGGCATTTGCCCGGGGGATGTTTTGACGTTAAACGATTTGTTGGGCGAATTGGGCCAGTTTTCGGGGTAGGTCGAGCGTGAAAACCGATGCGGCGTACCAGAATTGTGGCTCGTCGGGACCGCCGGATCGCGTCACTGTCTGTATCTGCACCAGGAATCGGCGGGCCATGTTCCTCCGATGTTTCGATTCCCTTCTCGCTCAGCGCGTACCTGAAGGCTCGCTCAGTCTTAGTTTCGTCGTCGTCGACAATTCCAGCGACGCCGGAGAGCGAGAAACGGTCGCGCACCGGCAGAACGGCGACGTGCCGGTTCTCTACGTTCACGAACCGAGAGCCGGGATACCCGCCGCCAGAAACGCGGCGCTCGAGGCGGCGAAGACCCTGACGCCTGATTGGATCGTATTCATCGACGACGACGAAATCGCACCGCCGGATTGGATCGCCCGGTTGCATGCATGTGCCGTTCATTACGGTGCCGACGTTACGTCCGGCGGGGTCGTTCAGGCGGCGACGGCTGAGGGTGCACGCGCCGGTGCAGAAAGTTGGATTGTTCCCAATGTTTATGGCGAGGCGCGTGATCGGCCGACCTGTCCAACATGCAATGTCATCTTCCGTTCATGGATAGCGGACGCGCCATTATCCTTGCGTTTCGATGAGGCTATGCTGCATGGCGGAAGCGATAGCGAATATTTTATGCGCGCCGCTCAGAGCGGGGCGCGCATCATCAATGTCAAAGACGCCGCCGTATATGAAGAGTTTCCGCCGGAACGACAGGCGTTGTCTTATCAGTGCATGCGATCTTTCCGAGTCGGGACGACGACGAATTACAGATACCTAAAGAATCTTGGCAGTTGGCGGGGGGCGATCACGCTGACCCTCAGCGCCCTCAATAAGTTCGGATCGGCGATAGTCGGAGTTTTGGTCGCCGTCGTGGCATTTCCATTTTCCCGCACCACCGCGCTCCGCAACGTAAGACGAAGCGCCAAGGCTGCCTCGTATGCGATCGGTTGTCTCGGCCCCGCGTTTGGCATTCGGCCGAATCGATATTGGTGAAATCCGGGTCTTCAAGCCTGTTTTCCCCACCGCAATTTTGCCCCCGCCACATCAAAGCGGAAGCGCAATGTTACGTTCATCGCTGATTCGGTCGCGATGTTTACGTCGACGCCATGGGGGCCAAAATGACTGCGTCTGCTCAGAAGAAAGATCCAGCCGTCGCCGAGGCTAACGCCGCCGCATCGGAGGCAGCGCGGGACGCGCGCGAAGAGGCGCTGGAGAACGCGAGCAAGACCAAGGCAGCGGTTTCGAAGCTCGAAAAAACCGACAAGGCCGCAGCGGCATTGGCGCGCAAGACGTGGCATAACTTTCTTGTCGAAGTCTGGATCACGCCATTCAACTCGATCGAGTTCGGCTTCTGGAAGCGGGAACGCAACCGTGGCAAGTCGCGCCAATTCACAACCGACATGGATATCTTCGCCGAGATTATCGAGAACGGAGAGCGCACCGGCGTGCTCGGCTATCGCAAGGAGCTGTGGAACGACGCCACCGGCACCGACAAGCGGCTCGTCTTCAAACTTTTTTCGGAGACTTTGAACTGGAAGGCCAGCATGGACATGATGCTCGGCCGCTCTATTCAACAAACGCTTGGCGCCAGCGGCCTTCCGATCACCGCCTTTTCCATCAACACCAGCGACGATGATTTCATCATTTATCTGGAGCGATCCGGACATAAGTGGCCGCTGCTCCCGGAGCGCTTCTCGTTTTTCATCATGCATGAAGGCGCGCCGAAGTTTTATCATTTCAAGCGGGACGTCATCAATATCGGCGGCGACTACACGCTCATTGATCAGCATGGCGAACATGTGGGGCACCTCGACGGCGCCGTGCTCACGATCGGCGGCAAATGGCGAGGCAAGCTGCGCGGCGATCACGCAGATC
This sequence comes from Hyphomicrobium sp., assembly GCF_035572195.1. Lineage (GTDB taxonomy): Bacteria > Pseudomonadota > Alphaproteobacteria > Rhizobiales > Hyphomicrobiaceae > Hyphomicrobium_B. The sequence goes on from NZ_DATNBA010000006.1 coordinate 15,461, forward strand.
CGCGCATCCTGATGGTCATGAAGTTGTTCGCCGGCATGATCGTCTTCAACGGCGAGGCACGACGCCACGTGAGGCGGCTGGCTCGGGAGATTTATGCCGGCCGATTGAAACCGGATATCCAGCGTCAGGAAGCCGACCTCTATTTGAATCCTCGGCGCATTCGTTGAGCGGCGTCACCGGCAAAATCAAAAATTGAGCTGCCTGGAAGTTGGGCATAGCGAACCGGCAGCTTGCTGGTTTTCTAGGCGTTTCAATTTATCCAACACATGCCGGAGCGCGGCTGACCGTGTAAATACAGGCTGTTACTGCGCCTGAAGTGCTTGGCATAATTCTTGATCAACTTGCCCGCTTGGTCGGCTGTTCGCTTGTTCAAAAGGCGGAGGCACAAGAACCAAGCATAAAAAGGGGGCACGGTTCGGGGATATGGAACAGCAACAGGGTGCGGACGTCTTCTTTCTATTGATGGGGGCAATCCTCGTCTTCGCAATGCACGGAGGGTTTGCGTTCCTCGAGGTTGGTACCGTCCGGCACAAAAATCAGGTCAATGCGCTCGTCAAGATCCTGGCCGATTTCGCGATCTCGACGACGGCGTACTTCGCTATTGGATACACACTCTCTTACGGCGTGTCGTTTCTCGCGAGCGCTCAGACGATCAGCACCGATCAGGGTTATCACCTGGTCAAATTCTTCTTCCTCGCAACGTTCGCGGCTGCCGTACCGGCGATCATTTCCGGCGGCATCGCCGAACGCGCCAGATTCGTGCCGCAGTGTGTGGCGACGGCGCTGATGGTCGGGTTGGCTTATCCGCTGATCGAAGGCGTGGTCTGGAACAAAAATTACGGGCTGCAGGATCACTTCTTCAATGCGGTGCTCGGCGCACCCTTCAAGGATTTCGCGGGCTCGATCGTCGTTCACGCTTTTGGCGGCTGGGCGGCGCTGGCAGCTGTGCGTCAACTCGGCGCCCGTATCGGACGCTACGATCGCGGCCGTGCAATCAGTCCGCCGCCATCTTCGATCCCGTGGCTGGCGATGGGTTCGTGGCTGCTCTGCATCGGTTGGTTCGGCTTCAATGTTATGAGCGCGCAGAACCTTGCGGCCGTTTCCGGTCTCGTCGCGATGAATTCTCTGATGGCGATGTGCGGCGGCATCCTTGCGGCACTCGTGGCGGGCCGGAACGATCCAGGTTTCGTGCATAACGGCGCGCTCGCTGGATTAGTCGCGATCTGCGCGGGCTCGGATGTCATGCATCCGATTGGAGCATTCATTACCGGCGGCGCGGCCGGCTGTTTATTCGTCATGATGTTCCAAGTCTCCACCAACAAGTGGCAGATCGACGACGTGCTGGGTGTCTGGGCACTGCACGGACTGTGCGGCCTGTGGGGCGGAATCGCTTGCGGTATTTTCGGCCTCAAAATGCTGGGCGGTGTTGGCGGCGTCACGTTCGCATCGCAGCTCGTCGGTTCTGTCGGCGGGGCGGCGTTTGGCTTCGTGGCGGGAACGATTGTCTATGGCGTCGTCGATCGCGTGTTTGGATTCCGAATGTCGCCGGATGAGGAACGTCGCGGCGCGGACTTATCCATCCACAAGATTGGCGCCAATCCAGAAGACGACGTTCGAATGGGACGTGTTTGATCCGCTAGTTAGTTCTGCGGAGTCAGCGCTGATGTCCGGCGATTAGCGGTGACACGCCAAATCGTGTCACCGACATCGTCGGCTACCAGCAAAGCGCCGTCGGCGGCGATTGCCACTCCAACGGGGCGGCCGCGAGCGTTGCTGCTCGCGTCGAGGAAACCTGTCAGCACATCCTGCGGGTCACCCGCCGGTTTGCCATCGGCGAATGGGACGAAGATGACCTTGTAGCCACTCGGCGTGCTGCGGTTCCACGACCCATGCTGACCGACGAAAACGCCATGAGCCAACCGCTCCGGCAGCGAGCGTTCCGATGAGAACGCGAGCCCCAGCGAAGCGGTGTGGGCGCCGAGCCCGTAATCCGGCACCGTCGCCTTCGCCACAAGATCAGGACGCTGCGGCTTTACCCGATCATCGACGTGCTGACCGAAGTAACTGAAGGGCCAACCGTAAAACGCGCCGTCTTTGACAGACGTCAGATAGTCGGGAACGAGGTTGTTGCCTAATTCGTCACGCTCGTTGACGACGGTCCACAATGCGCCCGTTGCCGGATCCCATCCGAGGCCGTTGGGATTGCGCAGGCCGGACGCATAAAGGCGCGAGGCCCCCGTCTTCGGATCGATTTCGAGAATGGCGGCGCGGTTGGCTTCTTTATCTATGCCGTTTTCGGCGACGTTGCTGTTCGATCCAACGGTCACGTAAAGGCGCGAACCGTCGGCGTTGGCGATGACGTTTTTCGTCCAGTGGTGATTGATTGGACCGGCTGGGAGATCGGCGACTTTGATCACGGGTGTCGTGATACGCGCGTCGCCCGGATGATATTCGAACTTAACGAGAGCGTCGGTGTTGGCGACATAGAGCGTATTGCCGACGAGAGCCATTCCGAATGGCGAATTGAGTCCCTCGAGAAAAATATGTCTGGCTTCGGCGGAGCCATCGGCTTTGACGCCACGCAATAGTATGATGCGATTAGGGCTGGGCGCGTAGGCGCCGGCGAACGTCTGGAACAATCCGGCAAACCACGCCTTGAGACCCTTGCCGTCTTGCGGCCGCTGCGGTCCGTTCGTTTCAGCGACGAGCACATCACCGTTCGGCAGGGTATAGATCCAGCGCGGATGATCGAGAGCCGTGGCATACGCCGTTACCGCGAGATCAGATGGCGCTGAAGGTTTTTCGCCGATCGTCCAGCCGACCGCTCTCGCAACGTTGATCGTTGGAACCAAGCTCTGATCAGGCTTGGGAAGCTGCGGATTGGGCCCAAAGCCCACCTGCTTGCCATTATCCGCGGCAGTGAGAGAAGTGATCGAAGCTGCCATTATGATAGCGATTCCGAGGACGGCGGCGAACGCGCGAGTCATTTTAAGATGCAGCCTCTTGCCAGAACTTTCGCGGCGAGAGCACGATCTCAATGCTACGTCTCTCAATGTCGAAAGTTCCAAATCGCCGCGCGTAATATGACCGGCTGCGGCCTACACGGGCGGCGGATTGCGTTCCGAGAAACCACTCTGGTGCCAATATGGATAGGGCTTGGCCGTCGCGCTCGTAGCGTCGAGCTTTTTGATCTGATCCGCCGTCAAATTCCAGCCAACGGCGCCGAGGTTATCCTTGAGCTGCTGCTCGTTGCGCGCGCCAATGATGACGCTCGAAACGGTCGGGCGATGAAACAGCCAATTCAGAGCGACTTGCGGGATCGATTTCCCCGCTTCTTTCGCGACGCTGTCGAGAGCATCGATGACGCCGAATAAGTATTCGTCTTCGACCGGCGGACCCTTATCTGCCGTCTTGTGCAAGCGGCTTGTCTCCGGCAGCGGCTGCCCGCGGCGTATTTTGCCCGTGAGCCGGCCCCAGCCGAGTGGGCTCCAAACAATGGCGCCGATTCCCTGATCCAAGCCGAGCGGCATCAGCTCCCACTCGTAGTCGCGGCCAATCAGCGAATAGTAGGTCTGGTTCGCGACGTAACGCGGATAGCCATATCGGTCCGCGACGTTCAGCGACTTCATCAAATGCCAGCCAGAGAAATTCGAGACGCCGACATAACGAATTTTTCCGGCGCGGACCAATTGATCGAGCGTCGCGAGAATCTCTTCAGGCGGCGTCATGGCGTCGAAGCCGTGGAGTTGAAAGAGATCGATGTAGTCGGTTTGCAGACGACGAAGCGCATCTTCGCATGTCTTCAATATATGATAGCGCGATGATCCGACGGCATTCGGCTCGCTTCCGAAGCGGAATGTTGCTTTCGTCGAGATGAGGGCTTTGTCGCGCCGCCCTTTCAAGGCTTCGCCGAGAACCGTTTCAGAATTGCCGTCGGAATAGATGTCCGCGGTATCAAATAACGTCACGCCGGCGTCGAGGCAGAGATCGAGCATGCGGCGTGCTGCGGCGGTGTCGGTCGTACCCCATGCGCTGAAGAATTCGCCCGCGCCGCCGAATGTCGCCGCACCAAAGCTGAGAAGAGGAACGGTAAGTCCCGAGGCACCAAGCCGTCGATATTCCATCATTCAATTCGTCTCCCTCAATTGCCGATATATGACGCGAAACTGCGTGCGATTGCCGCAGATCAGCGATGGAATTAACCGAATTACGTCGTCACTATTCGATCACGCTTTGCGACATTCGGAAATCAATCATCACACTTTCCTCGCTCATGAGTAGAGATCGTCCTCATCTGCAATTGAACAGACAGAGTTAACGTTCGAATAACCAAAAGCGAATCGCGTTTCGCGTACGGGTTGTGCGTCCCGACGACGATATGTCGCGCGTCGAATCCCCCCTTGTTTTCGCCTCCTTGCGACGCTGGATGCGCGCCGTTTGTGAAGACAAGTGAAGGAGAGTTAGTATGCGATTGAGTTTAATCGCGATGGTGTTGGCTCTGGCGGCGATCGTCGGAACCGCATCGGCGGAAGCGAATCCATATTACGGCGATAATAACGATGGCCGTATCGAGCGCTCGCACTCGAATTGGAGCGGCAAGCGGCGATATTCAAATCGCCAATATTCGCAGCGCCGGTACTCAAATCATAGATCCTCGCACCGCCAGTATGCACAGCGTGGCTATTCGAACCGGCGGTACGCACATCGCGGCTACTCGCACCGGAATGCGTATCGTCAGGGCGCCCAGCGCCAGTACGCGCAGCGCCACCACTACGGTCGCCGCACGTACGCTTCGAGCGGCCGCTCAGTAGGGGGCCGTCCAGGCGCTTGGTGCGGTTGGTGGATGCGGACCCAGCTCGGCGGCGGTCCGGAATATAATCTTGCCGCCAACTGGCGGCGTTACGGACGATCCAGCGGCCCGCAGGTCGGCGCCGTGGTCGTATGGCCGCATCACGTCGGAATCATCACCGGGCGCGCCAGCAATGGCCGGTGGATCGTCAAATCCGGCAACGACGGAAATCGCGTCCGCGAGCGGGCCCGGTCGGTCGCGGGTGCCGTGTTCCGCGTCGGCTGAAACCCGACAGGCAATAAAAGGGCAGGCTGAATATCTTCGGCCTGCCCGTCACTTTCTTTGCGGAAAGAGCAGACGCTACAGATTAAGTTGGTAGCTGTGCGCCAACCAGCGATAGCTATCCGGCGCAATCCGTTCGACGTACCCGATCGATGGGAACGGCATATGGTAGCCGATGACCGCGAGACGGTCTGTCGCCGCCATATCGAACATGTGCCGGCGGGTCGCGGCGCCTTGTTGCTTGTCGACGTCGAACACGCAGTGCCAGTTGGGCTGCGCCAGCGACGCGACCTGGTGATGCGCGCAGTCACCCCAGAATAAAATCGATTTGCCTTCGCTTTCGATCATGAACGCGAGATGGCCGGGCGTATGGCCCGAAGCCTCGATCGCTCGAATACCCGTCACGACATCGTCACTGGGCTTAATGAAACTGAACTTTTCGGCAACCGGCTTCGAGTTCGCCCGAAAGACCGATGCGAAATTTTCGAGGTCGCCGGTGAGCTTTCCTTCGGGCGCCCAGAAATCATGCTCGACCTGACCGATGACGTAGCGCGCGTTGGGGAATAGCGGCTTACCGCCCTCAATGACGCCGCCGATATGATCGGGATGGCCGTGACTCAGCAAGACGATGTCGATGTCTTCAGGCTTGAAGCCCGCGGGTCCAAGCTGTGTCGCGAGCCATCCTCCATTAGGGCGCGGCACAAATCCGTTCGAGCCATTGCCAGTATCGATCAGGACGAGTTCCTTGCCCGTGTTGACGATGGTGGGAGAAAATCCCGGCTGGTATTTTCTTTCGGGCAAAAGGTTGGCGCGCATCAACTCTTGAACATCGGCTTCGTTGGCGTTGGCGCCGATGAGCGGAAACGGGCCGTCGATGAAGGCTTCCGAATCGGAAATCGTCGTCAGCTCGAAGGCACCGAGCTTGAACCTGAAGAACTTGGGTTGCCATGCGCCGAGGCTCGCTGCCGCCGCGTGCGCATGTGTGCCAAATCCAAGCGTCACAGCCGGTACGGCAGCCAGAGCAAGGGTTGTTGACAAAAGCTTACGGCGATTGATGTCGAAAGACGAGAATTCCATCTATCCTGCTCCTCGTTAGTTGTGGGCGGCCTTGCGGCGTACGGGTCATGCCATGCGAGGGTTAGACGTGAAGGAAGATGCGCGCTTGTATGAACCTGCTGAGCCGCTCTGGCACATCGGAAATGGCCGCATGTTGTTTGCCGGCTGCTTGCATCGCAACGCACTGCACAGCCACAGCGCGCCCGTGCTGCTCGCGGGCCTTTATGACGATTTCGAATTGAAAATTGGCGATGCGGCTTGGTTCTTTTGCCGGATGGCGGTCATTCGTGCCGGCACGGCTTATGAATTCAATTCCGCGGGCCGGCCGCTGGCCGTCGTCTATGTCGAACCCAATGTTGCTTCGGTCGAGGGACTCGCCGCCCTTGTCGGCGAGACGCGCGAAGTCCCCGGTGCGCTGATCGGAATGCGCGGTGAGCTGTCGATGATCCGTGCGCTCTATGAAGATCCCGACAGCCCGCGCTGGGTGGGGTCGGCGATCGATGATCTCGTCGACTTCTCGAGAGGCAGGTCGCGGCGGCATATGGATCGGCGCATTGCGCGCGCCGTCGAAGCGCTCACTTTCAACGATGAGTCTGACGGCGAGGATTGGCAGGAGCCGAGGCCGTCCGTTCTGAGCGCCGCACAGGCGGCTGGGCTCTCAGCGTCGCGCTTTCAGCACGTGTTCAAAGACGAAGTCGGCGTTCCCTACGGACGCTATCTCGCCTGGGCCAGAATGCGCGCGGCGCTGCGCGAGGTGGTGGCGGGAAGCAACTTCACGAGGGCGGCGCACGTGGCCGGATACTGTGACCAAGCCCATTTCGCGCACGATTTCCGCCGGACATTCGGGGCGCCGGCATCGAAGAGCCTCTCACGCGTGCGCCGCTGAAGGCGTTGCGATTATAAATTCGCTATTGCCAACAATGTGTTAGCACCCTGCTAGGGGACATGTATTGCTGCCGAACAAGCAACCGCCTTTGGCTCAAGATGAGCCAATTTGAGGACGGCGCTGACGCGGCGGTAACCTTATGGAAACGCACAAGCGTCAAGGTTACCGCGGCAGCTTTCTGGCTAGACCAGCCGAAACGGCCCCAATACCGGCGCGGACACTTGCGCGTCGTTTTGGTGCAGGATCCCCGCGTCGATCCGGGAAGCGCTCGAACGCACGATTTCCGTGCTGCGTTAAAAGAGTTCGTTCGCGCAGATGTCGCTCGATACGCGAGGGATCGATCCTCAGCGGCTGTTGCCGCAGTCTTTGGAGGACCGGCTTTTAGGCTGGCTCGGCCGCTTCGGCGGAGCGTTTCTGCTCGTCTCGACGTCGACCATTTGGATCAGCCTCGTCACGTGGTCGGTGTTCGACCCGAGCCTGACGCACGCGACGACGACCGTGCCGCGCAATTTCACCGGACCCGTCGGTGCTATCGTTTCCGATCTCCTGTTTCAGACGCTCGGCTTTGCCGCAGCCTTGGCGCTGATTGCGCCGTTGGTCTGGAGCATCGAGATGCTCAGGTCCGAGCGTGTCGTCGCCGGCCGCTCGAAGCTCGGCTTCTATCCGCTGTCCGTTCTGGCGCTGGCCGGCGCTATTTCAGCGCTTCCGATTTTTGACGGCTGGCCGCTGCGCCATGGTTTCGGTGGCCTTCTGGGTGATGGATTGTTTCATCTGGTGGTGAAGCTGTTCGGCGTGGTCAATGAAGAGCGGGCGCCGTTGGCGGCGGGGCTCGTGCTCGCCGTCGCAGCGGTCCAAATGTCCGGCAGAGCCATCGGTTTTGAACCCGAGACCGTGGTCAAGTCCATGCTCAGTTCACTGGCGACGGCCTGGCGCCGCGCGCTTACGGAGGCGCGCACGCCAGCGGAGCCCGTCGAGCATCGGCAGACGATGCCCGACGATGGGGCCGGACGGTTCGGGTGGCCGTGGTCGCGCACCGCAAAGGTGGCTCATGTGGACATAAGGCTGAGCGACAGGGCGCCGTTCGATGCACCGTCGCTCAACACCGACGTCGTGCCAACCCTGGCGCCTCGATACCGGCGCGATATTGGACTCGAGGTTCCTCACGAGGTCGGAGCCGGTGCCGCCGCGCAAGGCGATGACTCTCCGCTGAATGATGAGCATCAGTTTGCGGCTCATACGCTGCCGACGCCGCCGGACTTCGGCGCGCACGAGGGGGAGCCCGACCACGCTTCGGATGAATTAGGGCTTGGCTTCGAATTCGATGACCAGATCGACGCTTCGAGTGCCGCCATCGCAGCGCGCTTCGCTCCGGCTTCAGCCGGCATTGTTCGGCCTATGCCACCGCCGTCAGTACAAAGGCAGGCAACTCCGCCGACCGCTCCCACTCCGCCTCCGAGGGCGACAAACGGACTCCTCGGTAGCTTGGCGCGCGGCCGAGCCGAGCCACAATGGCGGCGGCCTTCGCTCAATATGCTGAAGCGTCCGGCGGCCGCGAAGCCGCGGCCTGAGCTTTCGCAAACGGTGATGCGCGGCAATGCGCGATTGCTCGAAGACGTGCTGGCCGACTTCGGCATCAAGGGTGAGGTCAAGGACATTCGTCCCGGCCCCGTCGTGACGCTTTACGAACTGGAACCATCGCGCGGCACGAAGTCTTCGCGCGTCATCGGGCTTGCCGAAGACATCGCGCGCTCGATGAGCGTCGCGAGCGTCCGTGCCGCCGTCGTGCCGGGTCGCAATGCAATTGGTCTTGAATTGCCGAATGCGCGGCGTGAAGCAGTGTTGTTGCGCGAAATTCTCGAAGCCGAGGCTTTCAAGGAGAATACCGCGACGCTGCCGCTCGGGCTCGGCAAGTCGATCAGCGGCGATCCCGTCGTGGCGGATCTGGCGCGCATGCCGCATCTGCTCGTCGCTGGAACGACCGGCTCCGGCAAGTCCGTCGGTATCAATGCAATGGTACTTTCGTTGCTCTATCGTCATACGCCCGACGATTGCCGCATGCTCATGATCGATCCAAAGATGTTGGAGCTCTCCGTTTACAACGGCATTCCGCATCTCCTGACGCCGGTGATCACCGATCCGCACAAGGCCGTCGCCGCACTCAACTGGGTCGTGCGCGAAATGGAAGAGCGCTACAAGCGCATGGCGGCGCTCTCGGTGCGCAATATCGATGTCTTCAACAACCGTATCCGTAATGCCAAGAAGCGCGGCGAAATTCTATCGCGCACGGTTCAAACGGGATTCGATACGTCGGGCCAGGCGCGGTTCGAAACGCAGAAAATGGATCTCGAGCTGCTGCCGCGCATCGTCGTCATCGTCGACGAGTTCGCCGATCTGATGATCGTTGCTGGCCGCGAAGTCGAGGCATCGGTGCAACGGCTGGCGCAGATGGCACGAGCTGCCGGAATTCATCTGATCATGGCGACGCAACGTCCGTCAGTCGATATCATCACGGGCACGATCAAGGCCAATTTCCCGACGCGGATCTCGTTCAAGGTCACGTCGAAGATCGACAGCCGCACCATTTTGAACGAGCAGGGCGCCGAGCAGCTTCTCGGACAGGGCGACATGCTCTATTCGACGGGTGCCGGACAATTCGTGCGCGTGCACGGTGCTTTCGTCTCGGACGAGGAAGTCGTAGCATTCGCCGAGGAGCTGCGAAGTGAGGGGGCTCCGACCTACGTCCCCGGCATCACCGACGTGCCGGTACAATCAGAAATCGCAAGCGGAGCCCGTGAGCCGGGCGCCGATGATCTTTACGATCGGGCCGTGGCGGTGGTGCTGAAAGACGGCAAGGCCTCGACGAGTTATATTCAGCGGCGGCTCTCGATCGGCTACAACCGCGCCGCCGATCTGATCGAGCGGATGGAACGCGAGGGCCTTGTCTCCGCGGCGAACGGTGTTGGCAAGCGCGAAATCCTGGTGCCGCGCAACGGCGCTGAAGCTGCGGCCTGAGTTTCGAATCTTATGCTCGTTATTCGCACTACGGGCACAACTCGTAGCCCGCCTAGTTCTGGACGCAATCTTTGACGAAACCGTAATATGCGCGCGGAGCCCTCAAGGGGCTCTCGGGGGCGCGGGGGCCGCGATGGGAAGACGAATGAGGGATTTCTTGCGCCTGTTGGCTTGTGCGACGGCTTTCGTCGCGTGCGCCGGTGACGTTCTGGCTGAGGATCCGAATGGCCCCGCAGCAACGCTTGCCGCGGCGCCAACCGGACAGGCAAAACCTGCGACCGATGGCTGGACGGGCGAGGTTGCTCCAAACAACACGGCGGGGATTATTCTCGACGCACATCAGACGAAACTCGTCCAGAAGGTCAGCGATTATTTCGCGTCGCTGCAAAGTCTCAAAGGCGACTTCGTGCAAATCGGTGCCGACAAGAAGCGCATGAAGGGCAAGTTTTTCGTCAAACGGCCCGGACGTTTCCGCTTCGATTATTCTCTGCCGTCGAGGCAGATTATCGTCTCCGATGGAGAATATCTCGCCATTCAGGATTTGGACTTGAACAACGAGGATCGCGTCGCTCTCGATCAGACGCCGTTCCGCCTGCTCCTGCGCAAAGATGTCGATCTGTTGCGAGACGCGAAAATCACCGAAGTTCAGCAGGCTGACGATTTGATTGTGCTCGGAATCGAGGATAAAAGTCCCGACTCGCCGGGCCGGATTAAACTTTTTCTGGCAACAAAGCCGAACATGGAATTGAAGGAGTGGGTAACCACCGACGCCCAGGGACTCGATACGCGGATCGAGCTATCGCAACTGGTTAAGGCAGACGACCTTGATGCGAATTTATTTAAAATTCAACAGCTTGGGGCGCACAGAACGACGCCAAACTAGCAATATTGGAAGCGAATCAAGGTGTTGCGCTTCAGACCCGGCGCAATCCCTAAGCGCGGGACGCGCGTGTATAACTGATCACGTTTTCGTGAAGAGCTCACAGGGGCTCTATTGAACTTTGAAGCTTTGCGCTTAACTCAACCGTATGCAGGCGGCGTCACCCTGTATTCGGTAGTGCCCCCCGTCTAGCCGAAGACGCCGCCTCTGGCATCGGTTTCCCTCCCGATGCCGAGCGCGATAAGCGCAAATGGCGCCCAGTCCCTCCCCCCGGGACTGGGCGCTCTTCTTTTCAGCGTAGCAATTTGTTTTGATCACGCGCGGTACAACCGATCTCGCGTTGATCATTTTTCGCGATCATTTTCAATGGACGACGTGACCGTTTGCCGCTGAACCGAGTGACGGCGGTGGTGGTGGAATCGAAGCTGATCTTGCAAGAGCCGAATCCACGGCGTTGAGATCTTGGGCGAGACGGCGCAGCCGGCCGAAAATGTGCGCAGAAAAATGCTCCACAAGCGCCGGCTCGTCTTCCATCAATTCGCGCATGCGTTCGCGCGTCATTCGCAGGGCCTTGACCGGGCCTTGTGCGATGATCGTCGATATGTGCGTTACTTCGACGAGCATCGCGAGCTCTGAGATCATCGAGCCTTCGGGAAGCTGCTCCCCGCGCGATTGGCCGCCGTCATCGTCGAGCCGGATGCAGTTGCCCGAAACGATCACGATCGCAGCATCGCTGAGTTGATTTTCCGCCGCGATGACATCGCCCGGCGCATAGATGACGCGCTCGGCGCGGCGCACGATCTCCGTCAACTGCAACGGCGGCAAGCCGCGAAAAAGCGGCAGAGACAAAAGCGGTTTGACGAGGGCGTCGATGGCCATCGGTCAAGACTCCATTCAAATACGAATTTAGAATATCTGAACGCGACTGACACGACGCACGCCCGCACTTATGAAGCGCAGGGACAGCTTTCCAATACACGACTTCGGCCCGGCTCGAAAGAATTCAGTTAGCTCGCAGACTCGTTCTGTGGAGCGAATTGAATAACTTTCAATGAGGGCACTACCAGGCTGTGCGCTGAATTCGCCCGAACACCATTGATCATGGTGCGAGCTTGTACCCACCGCTTTCGGTGATCAGGAGTTCGGCGTTCGAAGGATCTTTCTCGATTTTCTGACGCAGCCGATAGATGTGCGTTTCGAGCGTATGCGTGGTGACGCCGGCGTTATAGCCCCAGACTTCGTGCAAGAGGACGTCACGCGATACGACTTTGTCTCCTGAACGAAATAGATATTTGAGGATCGACGTTTCTTTTTCCGTCAGCCGGATTTTGCTGCCGGATTGATCGATAAGAAGTTTAGAGGCCGGCTTGAACGTGTAGTGGCCGATGGCGAAGATCGCATCTTCGCTCTGCTCGTGCTGGCGCAACTGAGCGCGGATGCGCGCCAGAAGGACCGCAAATTTAAACGGTTTCAGAACGTAGTCGTTAGCGCCTGCATCGAGACCCAAAATTTGATCGGCGTCCGACGTATTGCCCGTCAGCATGACGATCGGAGTTTTGAATCCCGATTTGCGCAATTGCTTGACGGCCTCGCGACCGTCCATATCTGGCAACCCGACATCGAACACGACGAGATCGAAGCTGCCGCTTTTGGCCGCTTCCATGCCTTTGGTCGCGGTACCCGCTTCGGAGACCTCGAATTCATCGTGCAGGACGAGCTGATCTTTCAAGGACGTGCGCAGATCATCATCGTCGTCGACGAGAAGGACCTTTCGGGCCGTGCTCATGGACGGGTCTCCGGTTTTTTTTGACTGCCTCGGGGGCGGGGGGACACTAGCATCGCACGCGGGGGCAACATAGGCTTTGATAAGAAACAGACAAGAGGAATGGGCGGTTCCCAGATGGTGTTGCAACGGTCGGTGCGGCCGGCCAAGACGCGGAAGAAACTGATCGTAAGAGCCATCAGTGCCGCATCGAAGCGGGGAAGCCTGCAGTTCGGTCCCATTCATGTCCCGTGCGCCCTCGGACGAGGCGGCGTCAAAGTGCTGAAGAGGGAAGGCGATGGTGCGACGCCGCGGGGGAGGTATGCTTTACGGTGTGTTCTCTACAAGCCTGGAATGGTCACTAGGCCGCGGACGGGTCTCGATCTTCGCGCCGTGCGGATGACCGACGGTTGGTGTGACAGCCCGTCCGACCGGAACTACAATCGCTCCGTCACGCTACCCTACCCGCGAAGTGCTGAACGACTGTGGCGTCCAGACGGGATTTACGACGTCATCGTGGTGCTCGGCTATAATGACGTGCCGAGGATCAGGAATCGCGGCAGCGCCGTTTTCATGCACGTCGCGCGCGTCGGCTTTCCTCCGACGGATGGATGCATTGCGCTCAGCCAGCGCGATTTGCGCCGCTTGCTCGGAGTGGTGCCGCGCGCCAGTGAAATCGTCATCGAAATTTGAGGGCAACAAAAAGGACCCGGCGCGTCGTGCCGCCGGGCCCAAGTTGAGAACGTCTAGGGAGAACCATACGCGAATGGTACGCGGTAGGAGAAGGCGATCGCCCGCGGCTCGATCTCGTGCCGCGGGCTTTTTTCAGGATCAGTAGTTGTAGGCCCGCTCGCCATGATCGGTAATGTCGAGACCTTCGCGTTCCATCTCCTCGGATGGACGAAGACCCATGACGATGTCGACCAGCTTGAAGAGAATCGCGGAGCCGATGCCGCTCCACAGGAGCGTCATGCCTACGGCTTTGGCCTGGGCGGTCATCTGCGCGACCATGTCGTACGTGGCGGTCGTCAGTTCGCCGGGCTTCGATAGGTAGTCGGCGATGCCGGTGCCACCCCAATCGGGGTTGACCAGAAGTCCAGTACCCAGAGCACCGATGATGCCGCCGATGCAGTGGACGCCGAAGACATCCAGGCTATCGTCGTATCCAAGCGCGCTCTTGATCGCCGAGCAGAAGACGAAGCAGACCGGACTGACCACGAGACCAAGCACGATCGAGCCCATCACACCTGAGAAACCGCAGGCCGGCGTGATCGCGACAAGACCGGCCACGACGCCCGATGCGAGACCGAGCGCCGACGGCTTTCCTTTGGCAATCCATTCCACGATCATCCAGGAGAGAGCCGCGGCGGCCGTCGCGACGAAGGTGTTGATGAACACCTGGCCCGCGAAGCCATTGGCCTCGAGGCCCGAACCGACGTTGAAGCCGAACCAACCGACCCACAGCAGTGCAGCGCCGATCATGGTCAGCACCAGCGAGTGTGGCGGCATGGCTTCCCTGCCGTAGCCGATGCGCCTGCCGAGAATGAGCGCGCCGACCAAACCGGCGATACCCGCATTGATGTGGACGACCGTGCCGCCAGCGAAGTCGAGTGCGCCCCACTTGAAGACGATGCCGGCATCTGACGTCACGGCGTCAAGTGCAGCCTGGGCCTGAGCTTTCGCAGAGCCGGTTGCGGCCGCGACGGCCTTCGCAGCATTGCCGAACGCATCGGGGCCGCCCCAGTACCAGACCATGTGGGCAATCGGGAAGTAGATGAACGTCACCCACAATGCCATGAACACCAACATCGATGAGAACTTCAAGCGCTCGGCGACGGCGCCGAGTATGAGGCACGGCGTGATGCAGGCGAACGTCATCTGGAAGACGATGTAAACGTATTCGGGTATGTAGACGCCGTTCGAGAATGTGCCCGCGACGGTTGTCGAATCGACGCCTCTCAGAAGCGCCTTCGAGAAGCCGCCGACGAAGTTATTCAGCCCGCCGCCGTTCGTGAAGGCCATCGAGTATCCGTAGAGCACCCAAATAATTGCGACGAGGCAGAGCGTTGCGAAGACCTGCATGAACATCGACAGCATGTTCTTCGTGCGAACGAGGCCGCCGTAAAACAGCGCAAGGCCCGGCACCGTCATCAGAAGAACGAGCACCGAGGCGATGTACATGAAGGCGGTGTCGCCTTTGTTCGGCACGGGGATGGCCGGTGCGGCGGCGGCAACAGGTGCCGCGGCCGGGGCCGCGGTTGTTGCCGCGTCCTGGGCGAGCGCCGGATCGATAAGCAGCGCGATTGCGCCGAGCGCCCCCAGGACCCCCGCGCATCGCGCTATGGTTCGAAACGTCATGTTATGTGCTCCCTGATTGAACCAACGAAATGCAGGATTGATTTTCGGCCTTAGAGCGCGTCGTCGTCGGCTTCACCGGTGCGGATGCGCACGGTGTGCTCGATCGTCGACACGAAGATTTTGCCGTCGCCGATTTGGCCAGTTTTTGCGGCGCGCTGGATTGCGGCGAGCGCCTTGTCGACCTGCGTGTCGGGAACGACGACTTCGATTTTGATTTTGGGCAGAAAGCTCACGGCGTATTCGGCGCCGCGGTAAATTTCGGTATGACCCTTTTGGCGGCCGTAGCCTTTGACTTCCGTCACGGTCATGCCCTGCAAGCCGAGATCAGTCAGCGCGGAGCGGACCTCCTCGAGCTTGAATGGCTTGATTACCGCTGTAATGAGCTTCATCGGCGCCCCTTTTCTCTTTGCTCCGGTCGCAACCGGACGCTCCAGCAACGGCCTTCCCCGCCACACGTTGCGGGAGAGACTTCGCGTTGAGGGAGTCAAGACGCGTGCCAAGTCAGGCGCGATTGCTCAAGCTATTGAAAGGCAATCCGGAACTTGGCCGTCTGGTCGGCTGCGCTGGCGGCGGGGGAAATAAACAAGCACGAAATTTGTGCACTGAACGGAGTTTGCCCGTCATTTGGGCATGAATGCGGTCTCCCGTGGACGCATCAGGCCTTCCTGTACCGTAGAGGCGACGAGGCGCCCCTCGAGGTCGAAAATCGCTCCGCGACAATACCCACGCGCGCCGAAGGCAGACGGGCTGTCCTGGACGTAGAGCAACCAACCGTCGGCCCGGAACGGCCGGTGAAACCACATCGCGTGGTCGAGGCTCGCGAGCTGGATGTCGCCATCAAACAAAAGCTTGCCGTGGGCGATCAGGGCCGTGTCGAGCAGGGTGAAGTCCGACGCGTAGGCCAGCACAGCCTGATGAATGTAGAGGGCGTCCGGCAATGCTCCGTTGGTCTTGAGCCATATCGACTGCGTCGCCCGCTTCGGCTGGCGGCTGGCATAGCGCGAGGCGTCGACAATCCGCACGTCTATCGGATGCTCGCGGCGCCAGTAGGCCCGCATACCCTCCGGCAGATTTGCGAGCATACCGCTCATTAGATCCTTGGCGCTGGGCAAGGATTCGGGCGGCGGCACGTCAGGCATTGCCGATTGGTGGTCGTAACCCTCCTCCTGTTTGTGAAATGAGGCGCTCATCGAGAATATGGGCCGGCCGTGCTGGATGCCGCGTATGCGCCGCGTGGTGAAGCTGCCGCCATCGCGGGTGCGTTCGACGTCGTAAATGATCTCGCGTTCCGGATCGCCGGCGAGGAGGAAGTAGCCATGGAGCGAATGGATTGTCCGGCTGGCGTCCACGGTCATTGCCGCCGCGACCAGCGCCTGCCCGAGGACCTGGCCGCCATAGACACGCTGCCAGCCTTCACTCGACCGCGGGCCGCGGAACAGGTTGTCTTCGAGTGGCTCGAGCGTCAGCGTCGCGAGCAATTTCTCAAGCGCCGGAGTGGGAGCGGGCAAGGCTGTCATAAGCAACTTTCTTGGATCGTTTGCGATGACGAGAGGGGGCGAAGACAACGGCGCGGGACGGGCCTAAGCTGTCACGCTGAGATTGAAAAGCAAGTCGAGGTAATGCCGCGTGGCCGACGGTTCGGAGCCTGAAGGAAAGTTTGACATCGTCGTTGCCGGCGGCAGCTATGCCGGGCTGGCGTTCGTGCGCGGTTTGGTACAGGCGCTAGGACCTGACGTGCGCATCGCGATCGTCGATCGCGCTCGCGGTCCGGCCGCCGTGCCGACCGACGGCCGGGCCTTTGCTGTCTGGGCCGGAGCCAAGGCCGTTCTCGAAGGTCTCGGCGTTTGGCAGGCGATCGCCGGCGAAGCCGAGGCGATGATCTCGATTGAGATTTCGGATTCGGCCTTGCAGGACGGCATGAGACCGACGCGGCTGACGTACGACGCGCGTACGCCGGATGGTCGTCCTGCAGCTTATATGGTGCCCGCCGCCACGCTGAGCGCGGCTCTTTATCAGTCGATTGCGAACGAACCGTCAGTCACCTGGATTGCGCCGGCCGAGGCCGATGACTTGGCTCTGACCGAGCGGTCGGCGGAGGTTCGGCTTCGCGATCAGCGAACGATCAGCGCGGCGCTGTGCATCGCGGCGGACGGCAGGAATTCGAAACTGCGGGAAGCGGCCGGCATCAAAACCGTCGGCTGGGCCTACGACCAAATCGGTATCGTCGCGACGGTCCAATTTAGCAAACCGCACGGCGGCGTTGCGATCCAGCATTTTCTTCCCGGTGGGCCTTTTGCAATCCTGCCGCTTAGGAACAACCGCGCCTGCATTACCTGGAGCGCCGAGGCGCAAGAAGCGGCGCGTGTCATGGCTCTCGACAATCAAGGCTTTCTTGCCGAACTCGATCGGCGCATCGGCGGACGGTTCGGGTCCATCGAACTCGTTGGCACGCCGCAGTCATGGCCGCTCGACATCAAACTGCCTCGCCAGCTGGTTGCCCGTCGCTTCGCCCTCATCGGCGATGCCGCGCACGGCGTGCATCCGATCGCCGGGCAGGGCGTCAATCTGGCGCTGCGTGATGCCGCGGCGCTGATCGAAGTTGTCGCGGATGCGGCGCGTCTCGGTCTCGATTTGGGTGATGGCACGCATCTCGAGCGCTATCAGCGCTGGCGTCGTTTCGATTCGATGATGTCGGCGACAGTCTACGACGGACTCAATCGCCTCTTCGGTGTCGACAATATCGTCCTCCGCGCCGGTCGTGGCGCCGGGCTCGGGATGCTCGACCGGTTGGGAAGCGTCAAGCAGATGATCGTCAGCGAAGCGTCGGGGCTCAGCGGCGACGTGCCTAAGCTCGTGCGCGGCTGTCCGGTCTAGCGTGGTTGCGATTCTGAAGGAAACATCCTTCTCACAACTCCATGGCCGCCCTCCGAGGCGGCCATCCAAGACGGCTTGCTCAAACGTTCAGGCACGTGAGGTGTAGAATTCTCGCCGCTAATCTCGATCGTCGTCGGGCACGTCGTCATCGCCTTCAGGGGGACGATTGATGACGATGGTGCCGGCCGCGATGTCGACATGCGGAACCCACTGATTTTCGAATGGGATGAACTCTGTCGGCGACCCGTCGGCCGGCTTCAGTTCCACAAGGTCGCCAGCGCCGAAATTCTGCACGGCAACGATCTCTCCGAGTTCGGTACCGTCGGGCGCCATCGCATGCAGCCCGATCAGGTCGGCGTGGTAGTATTCCGACGCTGCCGCCTCCGGCAGCCGCTCGCGGTCGATGTAAAGTTTGGTTCCGCGCAGCGTTTCGGCCGTCGTGCGGTCGCGGACACCATCGATACGCGCCACGATGCCCTTGTTCGTTACGCGTATGAGACCTAGTGCGAATTGTTTGGCGCCGGTCGCGTCGGTCAGCGGCCCGTACGCCGCGATGGTCTCGGGTGCGGCTGTGAAGCTGCGCACCAAGACGTCCCCGCGGATGCCGTGAACACCCGTGATTTCACCCAGCAGGATGCGACGCTGACGCTTATCGATGGACATCGGAACGTGATGACGTGCGACGGTCACTTCGGCAAGGGCCCGAGATAGGTAATTTCAATATCGACAGGTCTGCCACCGACAAAGATCGTCGTGTTCTGACGCCGTGCTCCGGGGTCGATTTCGCCGGAGATGCCGACGGTCGTCACGGCGCGGCGGGAAGGCTGACGCGCCATTGGCCTGCGCCGGTGCGGCCCCCCCTGGCAGGCAACTTTGAGAGACGACCGCATGACGATTTTTTTGGGATTTGCCTTCAGCACGCCCGTGTAGACCCTTCCGGCGGGATCGGCACCGAATAGCCTTCCGGCCCGGCAAACCAAAATGACTCGATCCACCCCGGTTGACGGTTGTCTACCTAGCACGGGTGCAATCTCAAATAGTCCCTCGACAAGCTTAGGTTGCTTCAATTTGAACACCGTTCAAGAAAATTGGCAGGGACTGTTATCTGCTCCAAATCTCGGGCCAGTGAGAACGACAACATAAAGCCTCCCGAGTCGCA
>NZ_DATNBA010000007.1:0-7201 GCF_035572195.1 Hyphomicrobium sp.
CTCGGCCGCTCCAGCGGCGGCAACGTCGGCTCGTTGAGTTATGAGCAGACCAAGGAGCTGCAGCAACTCCTACGGCGGCGTGGACTCGACGTCGGCGAGATCGACGGCAAGCTAGGGGCCGGCACGCGCAAGGCCGTCAAACAAATGCAGATTAAGTTTGGCCTGCCGGCGGATAGCTACCCCACCGCCGAATTGCTGAATGCCCTGCGCGGCCGGACCCAGAGTTCACTCGAGTGAGTTGAGCGGCCGGGCATCCGATCACGACGTCACGGCCGCGTCTCCCGTTAGGGGTCTTCTTCACCTGGCTCTGTATGGCTAGGTCCAGCCCAGCCACGAGATTAAACGAATTGGCCGCTGCTCTAGTGCAGCTTGACTTGCGGCTCGGTGCGCCGCGTCAGCAGACGCGAGACGCTATCGAGCGCCACCTTGATGGGGCCGTGCAGCGCCACTTCGTGCATCTTGTACAACGAGCGATACATGATTTTCGCGAACCAGCCTTCGATGCGCATCGACTTGCCGGAGATGAAGCCCATCAGATTGCCGACCGTCGAATAGTTGCCGAGCGAAACCAGCGAACCAAAGTCGCGATACTTGAAGGGCGTCAGCTGCCTGTCGCCGTTGATGCGGCGTTGAAGCTGGCGCACCAAGTGCGTCGATTGCTGATGTGCGGCCTGCGCGCGCGGCGGGACCGCTGCTGTCTCACCATCTTGGACCAGGTAGGCGGCGTCGCCGATGACGAAGATGTTGTCGTCTCGTGTCGTTTGTAGCGTCGGCTTGACGACCAGCATGTTGGAGCGGCTGACCTCGAGGCCATCGAGCTTGGCCAGAACGTCCGGTCCTTTGACGCCTGCCGCCCAGACCACAAGTTCTGACGGAATGAAGTCGCCGTTGGCAAGATTGACGCCCTGGTCGGTCACGCTCGTCACGCGGCTGTCGACGCGAACCTCGACGCCGAGCTTCTTCAGAATATTGCTCGTGGCCTCTGAAATTCGCTCAGGCAGCGCCGGCAGAATGCGTGGCGCAGCTTCGATCACCGTGATCTTGATGTCCTTTTCGGGATCGATCTTATCGAGCCCGAAAGCAACGAGGCCGCGCGCCGCGTGATGCAATTCGGCCGAAAGCTCGATGCCCGTCGCACCGGCGCCGATGATGGCAACGTGCAGCTGGCCGGGCCTGACGGGGCCCGGCTGCGCGTAGGCACGCACGCAAGCGTTGAGCAGGCGCCGATTGAATTTCTCGGCTTGTTCGGGCGTGTCGAGCATGATCGCATGCTCCTTGACGCCGGGCGTGCCGAAGTCGCTCGAGATGCTGCCGATGGCAATGACGAGCGTGTCATAGCTGAACCAGCGATCCGGCGTAATTTCGCGGCCATCCTCGTCGTGCGTCGGAGCGAGGTGAATGCGCTTGTTGGCGCGGTCGATGCCAATCATCTCGCCATAGCGATATTGGAAGCCGTGCCAATGCCCCTGCGCCTGATAGGGCAGCTCATGGCGTCCGGTGTCCATGCTTCCGGCGGCGATCTCGTGCAACAGCGGCTTCCAGATATGCGTGCGGGCCCGATCGACGAGCGTGATCTCCGCCTTGCCTTTTCGACCCAGCTTATCGCCGAGCTGCGTTGCAAGTTCGAGGCCGCCGGCACCGCCGCCGACAATGATGATGCGATGGAGCTTCGTCTCAGTCGTCGAAGCGGCTTCGGGTGCAGCGAGATTCATGTGGGCCTCATGCGCGCAAAGTCACGTCCGGCGAATTAGGAACGTAATTCGCCGCCGGTAGCTCTCTTAACATCTGCAACGATTTTTTGCGTTATCGTTTCGATCGCCTGGTCGGTCAGGGTTTCAGTCGTGGGCTGAATAGTGACTTCAATCGCAATCGACTTCTTGCCCTCGGCCGCCAGACTGCCGCCCTCGAACACATCGAAGACGGTAACGACGCGAACGAGCCCTTTGTCGGCGTTCTGCGCCGCCTTGACGAGATCGCCGGCCGCAACATCCTTCGGCACGATGAACGCCAGATCGCGCGTCACCGGCAATAGATCTGATGCAGTAAGCGCCAATTTAGCGCGCGACTTCTTTCTTTCTGGCGGCAGAGTGTCGAGGAAGATCTCAAAGGCCGCGACAGGCGCTTCGACATCGAGGGCCTTCAGCGTCGCGGGATGAACGTCACCGAAATACGCGAGGATCGTTTTCGGTCCCAGTCTCAGCGTGCCCGAACGCCCCGGATGGTACCACGCCGGGCAATCACGCGTGATCTGCGCCTTGTTCGCGTCGACCCCAAGCGCGGCAAGCGCGGCGAATACGTCTGCCTTGACCTCGAAGAGGCCGGCGGCTTCCGCCTTGCCGTCCCAATGGCGTCCTGCACCATCGAGCGTCGCCGTTCCGGCGCGAACGCCTGCGGCGCTCAAGTATTGATCTTCCGGCTTATCGCCGCGATAGGCTTGGCCAAGTTCGAACAGAGCCACATCGGCAGTCCCGCGATTGCGGTTGCGGGTGACCGCCGTCAGCAGGCCAGCCAGCAGGCCAGGCCGCATCGACGACATTTCCGTAGAAATCGGATTCGCGAGATCGAGCGATGGGGCACCCCCACCGAAATGCGTCGCCTGGTCTTTCGGAATGAAGCTCCACGTCACCGCCTCGACGAAGCCGCGGCTTGCGAGCAGGCGGCGTGTGCGGCGCGCCCGCTTCTGTTTTTCGGTCAATACGGCGCGCGTGATGCCGTGCGCGCGTGGCAAAGGCGTCGCTGGTACACGGTCGAGCCCGGCGATGCGTACGACTTCTTCAACGAGATCGGCGCCCCCGTGAACGTCGGGACGCCATGTCGGCACGGTTACCTTCGAAGCGTTCGGCTTGCCATCGATCTTGAAGCCTAGGGCCTTCAGCGTCTTCGAGATTTCGGCATCGGAAAGTTTGACGCCGGTCAGCTTTTCGACACGCGCGAAATCGAACGGAATGACGCGCGCCTCGATCGGCTCTTTTCCCGCGACCTTGGCTTTCGATGCTTCGCCGCCGCAGAGTTTCAGGATCATGTCAGTCGCGAGATCGAGCCCCGGCCGCACCGTTGCCGGATCGACGCCTCGCTCGAAACGATAGCGCGCGTCGGTCACGAGGCCCGTTTTGCGCCCCGTTGCTGCCGTTCTGAGTGGATCGAACCACGCGCTCTCGATCAGCACGTTTTTGGTCGTCGGGGTGCAGCCCGTGCTCTCGCCGCCCATGACGCCGCCGAGGCCGAGCGGCCCCGCATCGTCCGCGATGACGCACATCGTCTCGTCGACGCTGTACTCCTTGCCGTCGAGCCCTAAGAACTTTTCGCCCGGCTTGCCCAGACGCGCGCGGATCGCACCTTTGATTTTGTCGGCGTCGTAGACGTGCAGCGGCCGGCCGCGATCCTGGCTGATGTAGTTCGTCACGTCGACGAGCGCATTGATCGGGCGCAGACCGACGGCCTTCAACCGGTTCTGCAGCCAGTCCGGTGACGGACCGTTACTCACGCCTTTGATCGTGCGTGCGGCAAAGACGGGACAGGCATTCGCCGTCTCCGGGCTGAATTCGAGTTTCACCGCAATCCGGCACTCGAACGTCTCTTTGATCGGTCCGAGATTCGGCTCAGGTTTCAGCGTGCCGAGCCCCGCCGCCGCGAGGTCGCGGGCAATGCCGCGCACGCCCGTGCAGTCCGGCCGGTTCGGCGTCAGCTTTACTTCGAAGACGGGATCGTTGAGGCCGGCTACGTCGATGTAGGATTGGCCGATGCGGGAAGCCCATTCGGCCGGCAGGTCGAATATGCCCTCGCTGTCGTCCGAAAGCTCGAGCTCGGCGGACGAGCACATCATGCCGTTCGACACGACGCCGCGCACCGGCTTCTTCTCAAGTGTGATCTTCGAGCCGGGAATGTAGGTGCCGAGCGGCGCGAATACTGAAACCATGCCGGCGCGCGCGTTCGGTGCGCCGCAGACGACTTCCATCAACGGCTGACCCTTGGCGACCTCGACCTGCACGACCTGCAACTTGTCGGCGTTCGGATGCTTCTTGGCTTCGACGATGCGCGCAATCGTGAATCCGCCGAGCGCCTTCGCCGGGTCTTCGACGCTTTCGACCTCGAGCCCGATCGCCGACAACGTCGTCGCCAGCTCATCGATGGACGCCTTGGTGTCGAGATGATCCTTGAGCCAAGAAAGCGTGAATTTCATACTTCGTCATCCTCGAACGTGTGAGCCCCGGCCTTCGACACGCGGAAGCCGCGCGCTTGGCCGAGGATGACGGGTGAGTGCGCACGGATTTGCCATCACGACGACAGTCCGCCACCGAGCGTCGGTACGTCGAGCATGCTGAAGCCGTAGTGACTGAGCCATTTCAGGTCACCGGAGAAAAACGCGCGCAGATCGGGAATGCCGTATTTCAGCATCGTCAGCCGATCGAGGCCCATGCCGAATGCGAAGCCTTGATATTTTTCAGGATCGAGTCCGCAATTCTTCAGGACGTTCGGATGTACCATGCCGCAACCGAGGATTTCGAGCCATTGACCCGGCTTGCCGATCGCTTCGGCGCCGATATCGACTTCGGCGCTCGGTTCCGTGAATGGAAAGTGCGACGCGCGGAACCGCATCTTGACGTCATCGACCTCGAAGAATGCCTTGCAGAATTCCTGCAGCACCCATTTCAAATGTCCCATGTGCGTCGTCTCATCGATGACGAGGCCTTCGATCTGGTGGAACATCGGCGTATGCGTCTGATCGCTGTCGCAGCGATAGACGCGACCCGGCGCAATGATGCGGATCGGCGGCTTTTGTGACACCATCGTGCGGATCTGTACGGGGCTCGTGTGCGTCCGTAGCAGCAACCGCGAGCCGTCGGGCTTCGGCGCGAAATAGAACGTGTCGTGGTCCTGTCGCGCCGGATGCTCGGCCGGGATGTTGAGCTTGTCGAAGTTCATCTCGTCCGTTTCGATGTCGGGACCTTCCGCGACGGCGAAACCCATGTCGGCGAAAATCTCGACGACCTCATCGAACACTTGGCTGACAGGATGAATGCGCCCGCCCGCGACCGGACCTAGCCGCACCGGCAAAGTCACGTCGGCGCGCTCGGTCTTTAATCGAACATCGAGCGCTGCCGTTTCAAGGGCGGCCTTGCGCGCATCGAGCGCGTCAGAGACTTTGCCTTTGAGGATATTGACGGTCTGCCCGAAGCTTTTTCGCTCTTCCGGCGGCAATGCGCCGAGTTTGCTCATCAGCTCCGAGACGCGCCCCTTCTTGCCGAGCGTCGCGACGCGCGCAGCTTCCAGCGCCGCAAGGTCACCGGCGCCGGAAATTTCAGCGAGCAGTTCGCGTTCGAGTTTGGAAAGTTCGGGACTGGAGCCAGTCATGACAATGGCGTCCTCGCTCTACTGCCATCTTCGGGTTTGTCCCGAGGATCCATTCTTCGGCTTGCTACGAAGCAGCTTCGTGTAGCGCAACTTCAGCCGCGTGCGAAACCTGTGCACGGTGGGCCCCCGGGACAAGCCCGAGGGTGACATGTGTGAGTAGGTATCGAGCTTAAGCGGCTTTCTTGGTCTTGGCTTTGTCGGCGTCGGCCTTCGCGACTGGCGAACTCGCAGCCGCGGCGGCCTTGTCGACCAGCGCCTTGAAGCCCGCCGGGTCGTTGATTGCGATGTCGGAGAGAACCTTGCGGTCGACTTCGAGACCGAGGTTCGAGAGACCGTTGATAAATCGGCCGTAGGTCAGGCCGTGCTCGCGCACCGCGGCGTTGATGCGCTGAATCCAAAGGGCGCGGAACGTGCGCTTGCGGCGCTTCCGGTCACGATAGGCGTACTGCTGCGCCTTCTCGACCGCCTGCTTGGCGACGCGGATCGTATTCTTGCGGCGGCCGTAATAGCCCTTCGCTGCTTTCAGAACTTTTTTGTGCTTGGCGTGGGCGGTGACGCCCCGTTTGACGCGGGCCATGGGAGAATGCTCCTCAAATAAAAGACGACTTCAAGATTGGGTCGGGTGAAATGCTCCGTCGCGCGAGGCCGGCTCCCCACAGGGGAGTCGCATGCGACCAACAAGGATTCACCTGGCGTATGGCATGTACTTCTTGACGATCTTCGCGTCAGAATCGTTCAGCACCGCTGTGCCGCGCGCCTTCTGAATGAACTTCGTCGTCCGCTTGATCATGCCGTGACGCTTGCCCGCCTGCGCCGCTACAACCTTGCCGGTGCCGGTCATCTTGAAGCGCTTTTTGGCGCCGCTCTTGGTCTTCATTTTAGGCATTTTGCTTGTCCTCTTTCGCCCACGGGCCGCACCGGATGTTGGCGCTGAACGCGCTTCACATCCTATCCCTCCGCTGGGGCGCGCCTGGCGCGGGCCACAGTCGTGGCCACGGCTCTTGCGAGCCGAAGTGTTCAAGCTTTGCAGCCTGACCACTCTCGACCGTTGCGACACGGCCGGTCCTGCGAAGGGATGCTTTTTGCGGTTTCCGCTTGATTTTCAAAAGCATAAGAACCGCCACGGCATGCCTCGCCGGGCGGCTCTGCTGCGCGTTATAGGAGAGAGCTGGAAAAATCGCAACATTTTCGGGAAGCGTTGCGCAAACCGCCACAGCGGGCGGCATTTTCTTAGAAAACCGTCGAAATTCGTAACGGCCAAACTTGAACGAAGTACAACGGTCCGGAGTTGCTAGCTAATCGAAGCACGGGGGGAAGCGCGGACATGAGACAGATCGTCGATCAAATCATAAACCTGCTGCAGCAGGGCATCACAGCGATATTCAAGTTCGTAGAGCTGATTTGGCGATGGTCGTTCGGCCAGATCATTTCGACGTTCCAATCCGATTGGCAGAGTCTGCCAGTATGGAAGATCGCGGTTCTCGCCATCGTCGTCGTCGCCATCGTCTACGTGCTCTACCGGGCCGCGATCGAGCTGTGGTCGGCCGCCGAGCAAATCCTGAAAGCCTTTGTCGGGCTGCTGATGGTGCTGGTGTCGATCCTGCCCTACGTGCTCGTTGCGGGTCTCATCGCCGCTGCCGGTGGTTACGTCATCCAGCACGTCAATTTCTGATCCGCGATTTTAAAGTGCACCGACGCGGCCGCGCATCGGTCGCGCCTCGGCGCGGTCGCTCCTTGGTTTTACGCGACAGCCGAGCTTCCGGCATTCTCGTTGAACACGAGGCGACTGCGGACGAAGTAGAGGACAACGAAGCAAATCAGCATGGAGATCGTTTTGGCGGCAAGCGGC
>NZ_DATNBA010000008.1:0-42354 GCF_035572195.1 Hyphomicrobium sp.
CGGTCACGCTCATATAGTCCGTTATCAGCGAGCTTGACGGCAAGCGCCTCGATCTCGGCTTCGAGTTTGGCGATTTCCGCAGGCAGCGCCGAAAGCGTATGCTTTTCCTTGAATGAGAGTTTTGCCTTCGCAGCTTGCGGAGCTTTCAAAACATCGCCATTGGAATTGCGAACCGTCCGAAATGTCTCGGCGCGTCCCTTCTTCCACAATTCCTCTCCCTGACGCTGAGCGATCATGTCGGAATAACCGCCGGCGTATTCGGTCCAATGCCCATCACCCGTCGGCGCTAGGACGCTAGTGACGATCCGGTCAAGGAAATCACGGTCGTGGCTGACCAGCAGCAGCGTCCCGGTATAATCCGACAATAGCTCCTGTAAGAGATCGAGCGTTTCGAGGTCGAGGTCGTTCGTCGGCTCGTCGAGAACCAGCACGTTCGACGGCTTTGCCAGCGCCCTGGCGAGCATCAGCCGCCCCCGCTCGCCGCCTGAGAGCACGCGGATCGGCGATAGCCGCTGCTCTGGAAGAAACAGAAAATCCTTCATGTAGCTCGCGACGTGCCGTGCCTTGCCATTGATGATGACCTGGTCGCCGCGCCCGCCCGTGAGTGCGTCCGAAACCGTCCAATTCGGATTGAGTTCGTCGCGCCTCTGGTCGAGTGATACGACTTCGAGATTAGCCCCGTGCCGGATCGCGCCGCGGTCGGGCGCGATTTCGCCGGTCAGCAGCTTGAGCAGCGTCGTCTTGCCGGCGCCGTTGGGGCCGACGATGCCGAGCCGATCGCCGCGCATGACGCGTAGCGTCACGCCCTTGACGATATCATCCCCGCCGTAGCCTTTAGCCACATCGGTCGTTTCGACAACGAGTTTGCCGGAAAGCCCGGCTTCTGACGCATCAAGGCGGACGCTGCCGACGGCGCGTCGCTGCTCGCGCACTTCCTGGCGCATGGCGCGAAGTTCCCTCACGCGGCGGACGTTGCGCTTGCGTCGCCCGGTGACGCCGCCGTGCATCCATTGATCTTCGCGAACGATTTTGCGATCGAGCTTGTGGCGCTCGCTTTCTTCTTCCTCGAAAATCTTGTCGCGCCAGTCCTCGAAGGCCGCGAAACCCTGTTCGAGACGCCGCGTCTGACCGCGGTCGAGCCAAACGGTTGCGCGCGAGAGATTTTCGAGAAAGCGCCGGTCATGGCTGATGAGGAGAAGCGCCGATCGCGTCGCCTGCAAAGTCGCTTCGAGCCACTCGATGGCGGTCAGGTCCAAATGGTTCGTCGGCTCGTCGAGCAGCAGCACGTCAGGCTTGGCGACAAGAACGCGGGCCAGCGCGACGCGGCGTGCTTCTCCGCCCGATAGCCGCTCGGGCTCATCATCGCCGGAAAGCCCAAGCTCGCTGATTAGGTACTCGGCTGCATAGTGGTCGTCGGTCGGACCAAGGCCCGCCTCGACGTAGGCACGTACCGTATTGAATCCCGCGAAATCTGCCTCCTGTGGCAGATAGCGAATGCTGGCGCCAGGATGCGCGAAGCGTTCCCCCCGGTCGGGCTCGGCGAGATCGGCGGCAATCTTCAAAAGCGTCGACTTGCCCGAGCCGTTGCGGCCGACGAGGCAAATGCGATCGCGCGCCGCGACGGTCAATTCCGCGCCTTCGAGCAGCGGCGTGCCACCGAATGTCAGGTGAATATCTTTGAGTGTCAGAAGAGGAGGTGCCATGCGGGCACCTCGTAGCTGTAGGCGGCCGCAGGAGCAATCTCTACTGTACCATAGTGTCCATGCGCCGCGCGGCGGGCCTTACTTACCGGCGAAGGCGCTCACGCGATCGATCGCGTTTTGGCGAATACATCCGTAGAACAGGCTGTAATCCTGGTTGTGGTAGCTGCCGAAAAATGTCAGCGGTTCTTTGAATTCTGCGGCGGCGACGGGGACTACCACGAAACCGAGGAGCACGATGGCAAGAACGTTATGAACCGGCATCTTTGCTCCTCTGCCGCAACGGACGCCGCGTCAGCAGCAACGGCTGATCTTGCCGCCGTTCTCGCCATATCGGCTCGATTGGCGCTCGCGGAAAAACTCTTCGTAGCTGATCACCGGCTCGCCCGGATGCGCGAGCTTTCGATGGGCAACGTAGGCGTCGTAATCAGGCACGCCGACCATGAGCCGTGCCGTTCTCGCGATCCAGTTACCGGTCTTGTACAGGAGCGATGTATCGGTTTTATGCATCGGCATCACTCCGCCGCCACGATTGCAGATTCTCTCGCCGAGATGCTCGGATCGGCCAGCGCTTTCATGATCGTCGCCAACGCGAAGCCCGCCATCGCGACAACGAGGATAATCAGCAACCCAGACATCGTCGCATTGACGTAGTCGTTGAAGACGATGCGGCTCATGTCGCCGATGGACTTGGCCGGCGCCAGAATTTGGCCGGAGCTCAGAGAGTTGCCGAATTTCTCGGCGTGCGAAAGAAAACCGATCGCCGGGTTTTCGCTGAAGATCTTCTGCCAACCCGCCGTCAGTGTGCATGTCGCCACCCAGGCCGCCGGCACGATCGTCACCCAGGCATAGCGCTCGCGCTTCATCTTGAACAACACGACGGTGCATAGGATCAGCGCGATGCAGGCCAGCATCTGGTTGGCGATGCCGAACAGCGGCCACAGTGTATTGATGCCGCCGAGCGGATCGACGACACCCTGATAGAGAAAGTATCCCCATCCCGAAACGGCGATCGTCGTCGCGGCGATGTTAGCCGTCCAAGAGCGCGTGTCTTTGAAAGACGGACGGAACATGCCGACGAGATCCTGGATCATGAAACGCGCAACCCGCGTTCCGGCGTCGATCGTCGTCAGGATGAAAAGTGCTTCGAACAGGATCGCGAAATGATACCAGAACGCCATCAGGCCCTTGCCGCCGATGGCGTTCGAAAGGATTTCGGCCATGCCGACTGCGAGCGTCGGCGCGCCCCCGGTACGCGACAGGATTGTACTTTCGCCGACGGTCGTCGCTGCGTCCTTCAGCATGTCGGGCGTGACGGTGAAGCCCCAGCCGGTGATCGCCGCAGCTGCCGTTTCGGGCGTCGCTCCGATCAGGGCCGTGGGGCTGTTCATTGCGAAATAGAGGCCCGGCTCCAGCGTCGACGCCGCGATCAGCGCCATGATCGCAACGAAGCTCTCCATCAGCATCGCACCGTAGCCGATGAGGCGTGCGTTCATCTCGTTGTCGAGCATCTTCGGCGTCGTGCCGGACGAGACGAGGGCGTGAAATCCCGACACAGCACCACAGGCGATGGTGATGAAGAGGAACGGAAACAGGTTGCCGGCGAAGACGGGGCCCGTGCCGTCGATGAACTTCGTAATCGCTGGCATTTTCAGGTCCGGCATGACGATGAAGATACCGAGCGCCAGGCCGCAGATCGTGCCGATCTTCAGGAACGTCGAGAGATAATCGCGCGGTGCCAGCAGCGTCCAGACCGGCAACACCGAGGCGACGAAGCCGTACGCGATCAGCATCATCGAGAGCTGCTCGCCGGTGTAATTGAACATCGGCCCGAGCACGGGATCAGCCGCAACGTGGCGCCCGTAGACGATCGACAGCATCAACAACACAAACCCGATCAGTGACATCTCACCGATGCGGCCGGGGCGAATGTAGCGGCCGTAAACGCCCATCAATACTGCGATCGGGATCGTCATCATCACGGTGAAGGTGGCCCATGGGCTCTCTTTCAGAGCCTTGACGACAACGAGCGCCAGCACCGCGAGCAAGATTACCATGATCAGCAGCACGCCGATCATCGCGATCGTGCCTGCGAGTTCGCCAAGCTCGGCGCGGATCATGTCGCCGAGCGAACGGCCGTCGCGGCGCGTCGAGGCCCACAGCACGATGAAGTCCTGCACGGCACCTGCAAATACGACGCCAACAATCAGCCACAGCGTTCCGGGCAAATACCCCATCTGCGCCGCCAGCACCGGCCCGACCAATGGACCGGCGCCCGCGATCGCCGCGAAGTGATGGCCGAAGAGAACGCTTTTATCGGTTGGGCAATAGTCGAGCCCGTCGTTGAAGCGGCGGGCCGGCGTCAGCCGGTTCGGATCAAGGCGCAGCACGCGTTCGGCGATGAAAAGGCTATAAAACCGAAAGGCGAGCAAATAGCTGCAGATCGCGGCGGAGACGAGCCAGACAGCGTTGATTGTTTCACCACGCGACAACGCCAGGATGCCGAGCGAAACGGCTCCCAGAACGGCGACGCCCAGCCAACCCAGATTGGCGCGTATATTTGTCATGGCTTCCATCCCCTTGCCGCCCGCGGTTGTGCCACGCGGATCGATCGCGCGGAGACTACATAAAAAATGGAAAACTACATAAAAAAAATGTCGAGATCGGTAATCTGACGGCGCCAATCAAACGTCCGCAGCGTGGGCGAAATACAATGTCGTGCAGGTGTATTGCGACGGTGGGCGGTGTCGCTTGCAAACGTTCCTTGCTTCGGGTTTTTGCAAAGCAAACGGAACCAGCAGTATTCGCCGGGCATTTAAGTCCTGGCGGGGTGCGCTCCCTTGGTAACCACAATCCAAGGCAGTAATCTCGTAGATATCGGCCTTTGCCTTAGGAATAGCCGGTTCTGCCAAGCAGTGGCAGCCCCCCGCTATTTAGACTTTCGATCCCGAGGAACCCAATGGCATTGATAAAGACGTCGGCCTTGACCAATAAGCCGGCCGCAACGTCAGCGCGACCCCAGGAGACGGCCGTTGCTCCTGACCGGGACAAGATCGCGAGTGCTCAGAAGCGCGCACGGGATCGTTCGCGGGCCAAGCAAGAGAAGGCCGCCGAACGCATTGGGGCGGCGACGGAAGAATTGGCTGCCGGAATAACAGAAGCCGCCGCGTCCGCCGAAGAGCTTCGCCGCTCTCTCGAACAAATCGCCGCCGCCGCAGAAGAGGCAGCCGGCGCCTCTCAGGAATCTCAAGCCGCCGTCGATAGCTTGGGCGCCATTTTCGCTCAGGGTCGCGAGCGCGCTTACTCATCGCGCAGTAAGGCGGAAAGTTTGCAAGCGCTCCTGACCGAAGCCGGTTCGCAGATCGAACTTCTCGTTGCAGCAGTTCAAGAAAATTCAGAGCGCCAACTCCGGTCCGTGGATATTGTCGGCACCCTCGAGGCGCAGGCCGCTAACATCGGTGAAATTACACGGGCCGTCGGCGACGTATCGGATCAAACCAATCTTCTCGCCTTGAATGCGGCAATCGAAGCGGCTCGCGCCGGCGACCACGGCCGTGGATTTTCGGTCGTTGCCGACGAAGTACGTGCCTTTGCTGAAACCTCCGAGAACAGCGCTAGAGAGGTGCAGAAGCTCGCCGAATTCGTCGCTTCGGAAGTGCGAACGGTCGCCGCGCGCATCAAGGCCGCCGCCGAGCAAGCCCGGCGAGAAGCGCAGAGCGGCCGCGAGGTCGTTGGCGCGCTCGATGTCATTCGCAAGGACATGGTCGTCATTGCCGATGGTGCCCAGGCCACTTTGATTGCAACGGAAGCCGCCGAAGCTGGCGCGCGCGAAGCCCAGAAGGGTGCCGAATCGGTTGCAAGCGCGGCCGAGCAACAGTCGTCGGCGACAACCGAGGCTCAGCAAGCCGTAGAGCAGCAGAGCAAAGCTTTGGATCAGAGCCAGCAGACGGCTCTCGCCTTGGCCGAATTGGCTGAGGGCCTGCAGAACGAGACGAGCACGGCGGCGACAGATGCCGAGCAGCTCGCGTCGGCTGCCGAAGAATTGTCGGCGACGGTTCAGGAGTTGTCGGGCGCCGCAAGCGAGATATTGAAGGCCATCGATCAGATCAGCCTCGGAGCCCAGGCCCAGGCCGCTGCCACCCAGCAGTCGAGCGCCGCAATGGCGCAGATCGAAAAGGCCGCCGTTTCGATGCGCACTGCCGCCGCCGAGGCAAGCGAACGCATTGTCAATTTGGCGCCGAAGATTACGGCCAACCGGGAGGCCGTCTCGCACCTGAGCAACGCCATTTCCGCCGGCTTCAACGAAACGATGTCCGTCAGCAATGTGCTCGCGACCCTGGAGAAGTCGAGCCGGCGCATCGAAAAAATCGTCGATGGTATCGCCCTCGTCGCCGTGCAGACGAACATGCTGGCGGTGAGCGGCTCGGTTGAGGCAGCGCGGGCCCGCGAGTTTGGCCGCGGCTTCGCCGTGGTATCATCCGACATTCGCAACCTTTCTCGGCAATCGTCGGAAAACGCAGGCCGGGCAAAAGATGTGGCACTCGCGATCCAGAGTCAGATTGCCGCCGTACGCCGCGATCTCGAGGTGATGGCTGCAGCCGCGCAGGCCGAAATCCGCAAAAACCAGGCAGTCGTCGACCGGCTCACAAGCGTTGAAGCCGAACTTACTGATCTGGGGCGGGGCTCCGCCGAGCTTTTGACCGCAGCCGACTCGATCCTGAATTCCGTCAGGCAAGTCGTTGCCGGCACCCAGCAGATCTCTGCCGCGAGCGAAGAAGCCAGCGGTGCCGCTGCGCAATGCGCGTCCGCCGCACGTCAGCAGGCCAAAGGCGCTGAAGAACTCGCCGCCGCGATCGAGGACATAGCCAGCCTGGCCGACGAACTTCAAAGTACGAAATCCTGAGCAATGCCCAAGGCGCTCTCCACGTCGAGCACGGATGATGTGCTGCAGTTTACGGCAGCCGGTGAGCGGTTGGCGTTGCCGGCTTCCGATATCGTCGAGATCATCCGGCCACCGGTCACGACGCGCGTCCCCCATAGTCCTGCCGATTTGCTCGGTGTCGCGAACTTGCGTGGCACGGTGCTTCCAATCTTGTCCCTCAATGGGCTGCTTGGCGGCAAAACCACTTTGGCGTTGCAATCGGCACGCGTGATCGTCGTGAAAGGCAGAACGCCCGTCGGGTTGCTGGTCGACGCCGTAACCGCTCTCACCAAATCTTCCGACGGTAGACGCATCGATCTCAAGGAGCTGCTGGACAGGAATTTCCGGCTGCCGTCCCGGCCGCCAAGAAATCGCAGCGTCGCAACGGACGACGCCGACGTGACACGAGATGCGGTGCACGAGGAGCTGGTGTTTCTTTCCTTCCAGCTGGCCAATCAGGAATATGCCCTGCTACTTGATCAGATCGTCAGCGTTGCAGCAATTCCCGATGTAGTGGCCGGATTGCCCCACACCGACCAGGCGATGATCGGTGTCGCCGAAATGGAAGGTTCACTCGTTCCGTTGGTATCGGCACGCGTTCTGCTCGGGTTTCCGAACCGCGAAGGAAATAGGGAAAAAGACCGCATTATCGTTACCCGTCTTGGCGGGGCCTCAGTGGCTCTTGTCGTCGATAGCGTGAACGCAATTTTGCGCGCGCGCCCTGATGCGCTCGATCCCGTCCCACCGGTTCTCACGCGCGCCCAGGGCGAGGCGCAGATCGAATCAATCTGCCGGTTGGACGGCGGACGCCGGTTGATTTCCATTTTGGCGCCGGCAAAGCTTTTCGATGCCGAAACCACGAAGCGGGTCTTGGCCCAGGCCAAACTCGAGGCACCCAAAATGTCCAATGGCCAAACGCAAATGGAAGACGCCGAGCAGTTCATCATCTTTCAGCTTGGTGAGGAGTTTTACGGTCTGCCGATTGGATCCGTAGACGAGATCGTGCGTTGTCCTGATAACCTGACGCGAGTTCCACGCGCGCCTGGGTTCGTCAGAGGCCTCATGAATTTACGAGGCAAGGCAGTGCCGATCATTGACCAGCGCCAGCGCTTTTCCGTCCCCGGCGAGAAGGACAGCAGCCGCCGCCGTATCGTCGTCGTGACGATCGACGGACTGCAGGCTGGATTCCTTGTCGATACGGTTTCGGAAGTGCTCACCGTTCCGACTCGCGAGCTGAGCCCTGCGCCCGAACTCGCCGTCGATGCTGACCCAGTCGTGAACCGCATCGCCATGATCGAGCGGGAAGGGCATATGATACTGCTCGTCGACCCGAAGGCTCTGCTTGACCGCGCCGAACGCGATTTGTTGAATGACATCGCCAGCGGCACCGGGGATGCGCCACGATCGTGATCAAAGTCCTGGCCGTCGATGACTCAGCTCTCATGCGGCGTCTACTCGGCAACGTTTTTCAATCGCAGGAAGATTTTAAGGTAGTTTTCGCCCGCGATGGCGTCGAGGCACTAGCCCGGCTTCATGAGTTTCAGCCTGATGTCGTGACGCTCGACATCCACATGCCCAATATGGACGGCTTGGCGTGTCTCGATCGCATAATGGTCGAGCGCCCGACGCGAGTCGTTATGTTGTCGGCAGTCACCGAAGCGGGCGCCGAACAAACATTGGAAGCCATGCATCTGGGGGCCGTCGATTTCATCACAAAACCCGACGGCGCCATGTCGCTGGCAATGGACGACTTTGGTCCGATCCTGATCGAGAAGGTACGTTCAGCCTCCAAGGCACGCCTGCGCGCCAGCCTTCGCCTGACCGAGCGCGTTCGCTTGCGCGCCGGAGCGGCCGCGGAGCCAGGAACGTTGTCTGCGTTTCAACTCCGGACGCCACGGCCTTCTCCTAGACCGGCAGCCATTGTCCCGAGCGCGCGTACGGGTCCTTTCGATCGCGTCGTGGTCGTCGGCTCGTCGACGGGGGGGCCTCCGGCACTCGACGCTCTGCTTTCGCCGTTACCTGACGATTTTCCGTGGCCCATTCTCGTCGCGCAGCACATGCCGGCCTCGTTCACCGGACCTCTCGCCCGTCGTTTGGATCGCCTGTGCGCCCTGACCGTCCAGGAAGTGTTGGGACCGACGTCCCTCGCGCCAGGGAACGTCTACATCGGCAAGGGCGATGCGGACATCATCGTCGTCAAGCACGGAGAGACACCGTTCGTGACGGCCGCGGCGCCGCGCGCCGAACACCGCTGGCACCCGAGCGTCGATCGGCTGGTGTCGACGGCGATGCAGAATCTCGGCGCAAACCGGCTCGTCGGAGTGCTGATGACCGGCATGGGAGACGACGGCGCGACCGCGATGAGCCGGCTTTTGTCTGAAGGCGGCCGAACGATTGCCGAAGCGGAAGAAACCGCGGTTGTGTGGGGGATGCCCGGCGAACTTGTGAAAGTGGGTGGCGCGGAAGTTGTCGCGCCGGTCGATAAGATCGCGACTTTTTTGGTGGACTGGGCGCGATGAGCAAACCCGTCATTCCGCCGTTGAGCCCGGAAGATCTCAGCCGCTTTTGCGAGTTTTTGTATAGCCGGACCGGCATTCTCTATGGAGAGAACAAGAGGTTTTACATCGAACGCCGGTTGGCGGAGCGCATGACCAAGGTCGGCGCCAACGGCTTCTCCGCCTACTTTGCCATTCTGCGCGGCGGCAATTCGGAAGCAGAGCAGCTGATCAATAGCTTCACCGTCAATGAAACCTACTTCTACCGAGAAATTCACCAGCTGAGCTGTCTAAGCCGCTCGCTGTTGCCCGAGATCGTGCGCCACCGCGGACCTGGCGATCTCATCCGCATCTGGTCCGTGCCCTGCGCCACGGGAGAGGAACCCTATTCCATTGCAATTTGGTTGCTGGAAAATTGGCGGCTTGTCGATGCCTACAATATCGAGATCGTCGGCTCCGACGTCGATACCCGCGTATTGGCCGAAGCCAGCACCGGCAATTATGGCGACCGCGCGATTTCGCGCCTTCCCCATGGGCTCGTCAAACAATACTTCGAGCAGGTGGATGGAAGTCAGCGGATCATCAAGGATTTGCGAGAGTCCGTGAAATTCACTCAGGTCAATCTGGTGGACGCGGCGTCGACTGCACGCCAGGGATTATTCGATGTCATCTTTTGCCGGAACGTCCTGATCTATTTCGATGACGCCTCGCGACTTGCCGCCTCTCACAACCTCTACGAGTCCCTAAATCGTGGCGGCTTCATCTGCCTCGGGCATAGCGAATCTATGGCCCGCATTTCCGATCGCTTTGAAGTGCGCAGATTCGAAGACGCAATCGTCTATCAACGGCCGGAATAGAGATGGACGATCTCCTTGAACAGTTCCTGATTGAAGGCCGCGAACTCGTCGAGCAGGCGTCCAATGACCTGGTCGCACTTGAGCACGATCCGTCGGACGCCGCCCGTTTGGACAGCGTGTTCAGGGCCGTTCACACGCTCAAAGGTTCCGTAGGGCTGTTCGATTTTGCGCCGATGGGCGTCGCGCTTCATGCGGCCGAAGATTTGCTCGGCACGCTTCGATCCGAGAAAGCGGCGGTCAACCGCAGTATGATCGACGCGGTGCTCGAATGCATCGACGCGACAGAGCGTTGGATCGAGGCAATCGCGAGCACGGGGCGTTTGCCGGCAAGTGCGGAACGCGAAGGACAAAGCCTTAGCGAAACACTGACTGCGGCGTTGCAGACGACGGCGTCGGCCGGTGAGACAGTGTCCGGCGCTAACCGGGGCGATGCCTTGCCGGCCACCTTCGTATCTGTGCCTGCTGGCAACGGCAAAGCCGACGATAACGTCGCGCGCATCGTCCGTGTCGATGCGGCCCGTATCGACTCGCTGGTCGATCTGGTCGGAGAGCTGATCGTCACTAAAAACAATTTGGAACACGTAGCGGCCCAAGCCGCCAATGCCGACCCTGCACTTTTGCATGCGCTCGCCGCCAACATCGCAGGTTTCGAACGCCTGACAGGCGACATGCATCGCGCGGTCATGCACTTGCGAATGACGCCCCTGGCCCGGACATTCGGTCGTTTTCCGCGCTGGATGCGCGACGCCGCAAGCAAGCTCGGCAAGGACGTGCGTCTTGAGATCAGAGATGACGGAGTTGAAGCCGACAAGGCGATCGTCGAAGGCCTCTTCGAACCGCTCCTGCACGTTATGCGCAATGCCGTCGATCACGGAATTGAAGATGCGGCCTCCCGCCAAGCCACGGGCAAATCGCCGGCTGGCCTCATTACACTGGAGGCACGCCCGGACGGCGAACACATCATCATTGCGGTCAGTGATGATGGCCGGGGCCTCGACCTGGCCAAGATCCGTCAAGCGGCTAAGCTCAAAGGCCTGATGAGCGACGCGGCGATAGACGAGTTGGACGATGAGGCGGCCACAAATCTGATCTTCATGCCGGGCTTCAGCACCGCTGACAGCATCACCAATATCTCGGGGCGGGGCATCGGAATGGATGTTGTGCGCGCCGCGATCGCTTCCCTTGGCGGGCGGGTTTCCATGACGAGTACTCCAGGCGCGGGCACGACGGTTCAAATGATGCTGCCGCAGGCCGTTCTCGTTTCGACCGTAGTCATGGTCGCGTCCGGAGAAGACCGCTTCGGAGTACCGATTGAAGCGGTGTCCGAAACCTGCCGGATACCTCGCGATCGCATCTTACCCATTCGCAGTGGCGAGGCCTTCGTTTTGCGAGATCGCACCCTTCCTCTGCTGCGGCTATCAGCCATGCTGCGACTGCCGGATTGTCCGCGACACGATGCCGATGCGAAAGTGCTGATCGTCAAATCAGGGAACCAAAGCGTCGGCGTTGAAGTCGATAGCGTCGGCGAACGATTGGATGTGCTGCTGCGACCCATGAGCGGCCTGCTTTCAGGCATGCCCGGTGTTCAAGGTACGGCACTTCTTGGCGATGGCCGCGTTTTGCTGGTTCTGGATCTCCCGGAGATGATCGGATGAACGCGTTATTGGTAAAGAAAGTTACTCGATCCGAAGGTGGGCGGCGGATCGAATCTCCGAGTACGAAGTTTACATAGACGCGGCATTGTCCGCTCTGGGGAACAAACCGAAGAAAGGGCGTCATGGCCCCGATAATTCCTGATAGTGTCGAAGAGATAACAGCTCAGTTGGAGCCCGGAATGACGACGATCTTGATCGTTGACGACAGCAAGCTGGCGCGCATCGTGGCCGGCAAAGCCGTCAACGCAATACAACCCAAATGGGAACGGGTCGAAGCCAACAATGCCGCTGAGGCCCTGGAGCTGGTTGGCAAACGTCAGATCGACGTCGTGCTGCTCGACTTCAATATGCCCGGTAGAAATGGGATCGAGCTGGCTGGAGACTTGCGCAGGATGCGTCCCTCGATGCCCATCGCTCTTCTCACTGCAAACATTCAAAATGAAATCGTAGCGATGGCAAAGGCCGTCGACGCCGCGTTTGTTGCCAAGCCTGTGACTCAAGAAGGACTGCGAGAATTTCTCGTCAACGCCGCCGAGGCTTTGACCAACGAAAGCACGTGATGTCTTTGGAAATTCCACGCGTCCCCGATACGCAGGTAGATCTTACGGAACTCGAGCGGGATGCCCTTGCAGAACTCGCCAATATCGGCGTTAGTCGCGCCGCCGCGAACTTGCGCAAGATGGTTGGCAAGCAGGTCTTGCTTTCGGTCCCCTCGGTCGAGGTTCTCAACCAGAAGACCGCGGCAGCGCTCGTGGGAGAGCGCGAGGGCGACAAACTGGTCGCGGTTCGGCAGACATTTTCGGGCTCGTTTTCCGGCCGCGCTTTGCTGATCTTTCCGCAAGCCAAGAGCTTGGAATTGATCCGCGCTATAACTGGAGACGCCGAGACCGAAGATGTCGAAGACGAAGCACTGGCGGAGACTGGCAACGTCATTCTCAACGGCTGCCTCGCGACGATGGCGAACATCCTGCGTCAAACGCTCACCATATCATTGCCCGAGGTCGTGCGCGGCTCCGGTGCACGCCTCTTCGAACTAAAGGATCCCCCGGATAGCAGCGGATTGGTGTTGTTTCTGTATATCAACTTCTCCATCCTGGACCTCGATGTCAGAGGTTATATAGCCCTATTGATGGACCTTCCGTCTCTCTCCAACTTGAAGGTGCTGTTGGGGGAATTCATTGCATCCGTGATGAATGAAAACGACAACGAGATCGACGCCCATTGAATTCCGAGGATAGCGGCTTGGGTCAAACAATGCGCGACGAGTCGAACAATACGAACACCTTGGCGGACTACTCCGCGGCAGTTCGCGAATTTTCGGCGCTCGCTGGGCCAATTTTGCCGGCGCTGGAACGATACCCTGTGTCGATGATCGTTGCCGACGCGCGCTTGCCCGACAATCCAATCATTTTCGCAAATGAAGCTTTCCGCCACCTCACGGGCTACGAGCCACAAGAGGTCCTCGGCCTAAACTGCCGGTTTTTGCAGGGGCGCGACACGGATCCTGAAACTGTCGCAAAAATTGCGGCTGCTCTTCGCGAAGGCCGCGAAATTGAAACCGATATCCTCAATTATCGTAAGGACGGCAGCGCCTATTGGAATACCGTTTCCATTTTCCCGGTCCTCGTCGATGCCAAGGCGGCGTTCTTCGTCTCCACGCAAATCAGTATCGCAGCGGGAAGTCGGGAAAATTCAACTGATGCCGCGTTACGCGCCAGCCAAAGGAAACTCGACGAAGTCAACGAGCGTCTGCGGCTGACGCTGTCGCTCACGGGGGCGGCTGCCGCCTGGGAATGGCACATCGGCGAGAATAGAATTGTCGGCGATTCTCGCTTCGCGGCGCTCTACGGAATCTCGACGGAGGAAGCGGCACGGGGCGTAAGTCCGGAACTGTTTTTTTCGATTGTTCACCCCGAGGATCAGACGCGCGTTCGTCTCGCCATCGGCGGAATACTTCGCGGAGCAGAGGTTTTTTCGAAAGAATTTCGCATTATGCTGGCCCCTCATTCGGTGCGATGGGTGCAGGCAAGGGGGCGTTGTCAGTATGACGACGAGGATCGCCCGATCCGATTTAGCGGTGTGCTTGTTGATATTACCGAGCGCAAACTCGCTGAAGAACGTTTGCGTATCGCGCAAACGGCAGGAGGTATCGGCACGTTCGAATATGTAGACGGCTTTGGTACGGCGACCGTCTCCGCCCAGTTCTGCAGTCTTTTGGGGCTACATCCCGCCCACGATCTACCTGTCCACACCATCAACGCCGTCGTGCATCCGGGCGAGCAGCCTCTCATCGGTGTTTCGATGCGGCATGCCGATGGCGGCGAGGTGA
The DNA here is from genome assembly GCF_035572195.1 of Hyphomicrobium sp. Lineage (GTDB taxonomy): Bacteria > Pseudomonadota > Alphaproteobacteria > Rhizobiales > Hyphomicrobiaceae > Hyphomicrobium_B. The sequence continues at coordinate 13,958 of NZ_DATNBA010000008.1, forward strand.
ATTCGGAGTTACGCATCATTCGGCCTGATACCGGCGAGGTGCGCTGGCTCGCCAAGCGGGGCGAGTGTTCGCGTGACGCCGAAACAGCAGGCGTCCGTTTCAGCGGCGTGATCTATGACATCACGAACTCGAAGCGTACCGAAGAAAGCCTTCGCACTCTCAATGAGACGCTGGAAAGCCGGGTCGAGCAGCGCACCCGCGAACGAGACGGTATCTGGCAGCTCTCGAAGGATCTCCTCGCCATCGCCGATACGAATGGCGTTTGGCAGAGCGTGAACCCAGCCTGGACGCGCGTTCTTGGTTGGAGCGCCGATGAAATAGTCGGCCGGACTTCGGAGTGGTTGCAGCATCCGGACGATCGCGAGACCAATCGGGCACCATTCAACGCCGACAGCGTAGCAGGGTTTATTTTTAATAACCGCTTGCGCACGCGCGGAGGCGACTATCGGTCCCTGTCATGGACAGCGGTTCCTCAGGCCGGTCTTTTTTATTGTGTCGCGCGCGACGTGACCGAACAGCTGCAACAGGAAGAGACGCTCGCTCGGGCCGAGGACCAGCTTCGGCAGGCTCATAAGATGGAGGCTGTCGGACAGCTTACCGGCGGCATTGCGCACGACTTCAACAATATGCTGACCGGCGTCATCGCATCGCTAGGTCTCATCCAACGGCGATTGAAAGCCGGCCGTACCGACGGTGTCGATGATTTCATCGAGGCCGGACTGAACTCGGCCCATCGCGCCGCAACGCTCACCCATAGTCTGCTTGCGTTCGCGCGGCGCCAGTCGCTCGACGTCAAGGCGCAGGACATCAACGCTCTTGTGGCCGGAATTCAGGAAATCGTGCGGCGGCCGCTCGGCGAGAACATTACCGTCGAGTTCATTCTGACCGATGAGCCGTGGATGGCGCTGACGGATGCCAATCAATTTGAGAATGCACTTTTAAATCTCGCGCTCAATTCTCGGGATGCGATGCCGGACGGAGGACGGCTCACGATTCGGACGACGAATGAACATTTGGAGGCGTCGTCCACCGTTCAGGGTGATCAAATGCCGGCCGGCGACTACGTGGTCGTATCCGTCACCGACACCGGAACGGGCATGTCTCCCGATATCATCGCGAAGGCCTTCGAACCCTTCTTCACGACGAAGCCAATCGGGAAGGGAACCGGACTCGGATTGTCGATGATCTACGGGTTCGTGAAACAGTCCGGAGGTCACATACGGATTAGCAGTCAAGTCGGCCGCGGCACGACGGCAAAGATTTATCTCAGGCGCGCACTCCATTCCGAATTGCAAGCGGCTGCGCCTGGCGAAACACAGCCTCCGCTAGGTCGTGGTGAAAGGGTGCTCGTTGTGGAGGACGACGCTTCCGTGCGTTTCACCGTAACGGAATTGCTCAAGGAGCTCGGCTACTCCTATATCGAGGCGAAGGATGCGGCTTCAGCGATCCCGCATCTGGAATCCGATCAGCCTATCGATCTGCTCGTTACCGACGTCGGCCTTCCAAACATGAATGGACGCGAGCTTGCCGAAATCGGGCGTCAGCACCGCGCCGATCTCAGGGTTCTTTTCATCACCGGCTACACTGAGAAGGCAAGGGTTCGAAGCGGCTTTCTTGGCCCCGGCATGCAGATGATGAGCAAGCCGTTTACCGTCGAGGCTCTGGGCGCAAAAATTCGCGAGCTTCTCGAAAACTGATCCCCGGACTTGCCGCCTCGGACGTGCGGCGTCCGCTAGTGATCGATGTCGTCGATAAAGACATTGAATTGCCGCCGAACGGCGATGTCGTCGCGTTCGATAGGATCGCTAAGTCAGAAGCATCAACGACTTAGCGAAGGATTGGTGGAGCCAAGCGGGATCGAACCGCTGACCTCTTGCATGCCATGCAAGCGCTCTCCCAGCTGAGCTATGGCCCCAAATCCGTGGGTGTGCAGAGGGCTGACCGCCCGGCTGCGTTTCGCCTGATAAGTCGTCCGGACCGAAACATCAAGGACGTTCGTCGTGACCGTCAGGGCTCTTCGTCGCTGGCCGGGCCGCCGATGATGTTGGTGACATCGCCACCCTCTTCCTCCTCTTCCTGGAGGAAGGTCTCGTCGTCTTCGCCGGTCGTTGTATCCTCGGTCTCGACATCCGCCAGCGCTTCATCGCCTTCGACGGCCGGCAATTCGCCTTCGGCCTCCTCGACGGCCGCCGGTTTCTTTGCCTTTCTGGCGCTGAGTTCGCGCTGTTCGGCCTGAAGCGCCGCCAGTGCGGCGGGCGACGACGCGATCACATATTTGGCGCCGCAGAACGGGCAGATGATGGGCTCCTGAGTGAGATCATAAAAGCGCTCGTCGCAGTTTTGACAGGTCCGCTTTGTCCCACGCGCTTGCTTGGTTGCCATTAAACTGAGCCTCGGATAATCCGCAAAATCAAGGAGCCCGTCTGCCACACGCTATGCGGCCTGTCAAAACGAAAAGGTGTGCCCTCGCCAGCGGCGTCGAGGCCACCTTGACGCCGACGGCGGGGTGGCGTTGACAGAGCCTCGCGGCCGGGGCCTCTATCGCCGAGCTTTGACCCCGCCGGACGGGCGATTCCGCCCCCGGTACAGCCCTGGATTGCGACTTTTGAAAACTTCGAACGCGAAACCTTTGTCGGCAATGCGTGCGCCTCCGCTCCGGGGTCGGCTTCGCGTGCCGGGCGACAAGTCGATCTCGCACCGGGCGCTGATTTTCGGGGCGCTGGCGACCGGAACGACTCGTATTCGCGGTCTGCTGGAGGCCGAGGACATTATCAATACGGCGCGCGCTGTCGCCGCACTCGGGGCTTCGACGGCAAAGGACGGGGACGTCTGGGAAGTCAAAGGCCGCGGACCGGGCGGACTTCACCAGCCGCAGGGCCCGCTCGAATTCGGTAATTCCGGTACCGGCGCGCGCTTGATGATGGGTGTCATCGCCGGCCATCCGATCACGGTTCAAATGACGGGCGACGCGTCGTTGTCGCGACGGCCGATGCGGCGTGTACTGGCGCCACTGATGCAAATGGGCCTTCAGGTCTTGGAGCCAGGCAAGGAGACGCTACCGCTGACGCTGCGCGGCGCCAGCGATCTTATGCCAATCATCTATGCTCTGCCGGTGCCATCGGCGCAGGTCAAAAGCGCGGTGCTGATCGCGGGGCTGCATGCGGCGGGCGAAACGACGATCATCGAACGCGAGGCGACGCGCGATCATACTGAACGCATGCTGCGCCACTTCGGCGCTAGCGTCCGAACCGAGCAGCAGAACGGCGCCACGCACATCACCGTCAAGGGCGATTGCGAACTCGCCGGGCGCGATATTGTCGTTCCGGGCGATCCGTCCTCGGCGGCGTTCCTGGCAGCTGCCGCGCTGATCGTTCCCGGCTCCGACATTACGATCGAGGGTGTCCTCATCAATCCGACGCGCACCGGCCTCTACACGACATTTCAGGAGATGGGCGGCGACGTTACATTTCTGAACGAGCGTGAGGAAGGCGGCGAGCCCATCGCCGATATCCGCGTGCGCGCGTCCCGTTTGAAGGGCGTGCGCGTGCCGGCCGAGCGCGCCCCATCGATGATCGACGAGTATCCGATGCTCGCCGCGGTTTCCGCCTTTGCCCAAGGCGAGACCCGCATGGACGGCCTCGCCGAACTCAAGGTCAAGGAAAGCGACCGGCTTCAGGCAACCGCCGCAGGCTTGGCGGCGAACGGCGTCGTGGCGCGCGTCGCGGGCGATAGCCTCATGATCGAAGGCGGCGGCGGAATCAGGGGCGGCGGCCTCGTCGCGACGCACCTCGATCATCGCATCGCGATGGCATTTCTGACCGCCGGGCTCGCCAGCGATAAACCGATCGTGGTCGACGATTCAGCGATGATTGCCACCAGCTTCCCCGAGTTTCGCGGCATCCTGCAGGGCCTCGGAGCACGCTTCGAAGAGCCGGGCACGTGACCAGCGTGGCGCCGGCCGTCGGCGATGTCGCTGCTCTGGGCTATCTGTCGATGACGGCTTTGGAGGTCGCGGCGCCGGTCGTCCTTGTCGCGGTGCTGGCGGTAGTGGGCGCCTGGTCGGCGTCGAGGGGGCGCGACCTATACGTGCGCTTGTTGCGGCATGGATTGATTGCGGCGCTCGTATTGCTCGTTCCCGGCGCGTTTCTGATTGGATGGTTCATCGCCTTTGATGCCGAAACGATCAGCGGCATCACGACGACGCCCGCGCAGCAGACGTCCTGGATCTTATCGATGTCGCTCTTCGGCGCCGGGCTATCGATGCTTGTCGGCGTGGCGGCATACGGGCTCGGCGGCTGGGTGTCAGGCGCCCTGAGTAATAAGAGGAGATACAAGTTGATCATCGCGATCGATGGTCCGGCGGCGTCGGGCAAAGGTACGCTGGCAAAACGCATCGCCGCACACTATGGCCTCGGTTGGCTCGACACGGGGCTCCTCTATCGTGCCGTGGCGCGCGACGTCGTCGTGAAGGGTGGCCGCCTTGAGGATTTGGGCGCGGCCATCGCCGCAGCACGCGCAATCGACGCCACAACCCTCTGCGATCCCCACCTGCGCGGCCCGCGTGCTGGCGACGACGCGTCGATGATTGCCAAGATCCCCGAGGTTCGGGCGGCGCTGCTCGATTATCAGCGCACATTCGCGCAGCAGGGCAAAGGCGCGGTCCTCGACGGACGCGACATCGGAACGGTTGTTTGTCCCGACGCTCGCGTCAAAATTTTCGTCACAGCGTCCGACGAAGCCCGGGCCCGCCGCCGATTTCTCGAACACCACGGCCGCGGCGACACAATCACCTATGAGGAATTGCTCGCCGACATTCGGCGCCGGGACGCCCGTGACAGCAACCGCAGCGTCGCCCCGCTCGCCGCCGCCCCGGATGCGATTCTCCTCGACACCACCGATCTCGACGCCGATCAGGCGTTTGTGGCGGCGATGAAGATAATTGAGAAAAAGGTAGGCAAATGAGTGCAAGCGACCATTGTCGGAATTGGACCACAAGCCCCTTTTAATGAATCCAATCGAGCAAGCACGGCCCTATCTTTCGAATAAATAGGGCTGATTCGTGTGGCTGGCATCGCGGCAAGATCTGGTTGGCGCAAGAACCCCGAATTCAGCCACGAAGCAGGTTCACGAACTGGCTCAGGGGAGCCGAGGGAGAATTACAATGTCGCGGAAGCTGATTTGGATCGCACTTTTTTCACTGGTCGCAATCGTAACGGCAGCCCCGAGGGGCGAGGCAGCGTCGGCGCCTGAGATCGACGCTGGCGTGAGCGAAACGCTGGATCGGTTCTTTTACAAAATCGGCGGCGCTCGAGAACTCGCACACAACGCCGTGGGTATTCTTGTATTCCCGTCCGTCGTGAAGGCGGGGTTTGGCGTCGGCGGCGAATACGGCGAAGGCGCGTTGCGCATCCGCGGCCGCACGGCGGGCTACTACAATACGTTGTCGGCATCATTTGGCTTTCAGCTTGGTGTTCAGGCGCGCTCCGTCGTCATCATGTTCATGACCGAGCAGGCATTGAATCAATTCCGGCGCACGGCTGGATGGAAGGTCGGAGTCGACGGCTCGATCGCGATCATCACGGTGGGGATCGGCGGATCCATCGATACCAACAAGATCACGAGCCCCGTCGTTGGCTTCATCCTCGATCCCAAGGGCCTGATGTATAACCTGACGCTCGAAGGCTCCAAGATCACGCGCATCTCGCGCTAGCCCGGAGCAATCTACGACAGCGGGCGAGCCGTCGGCCCCTCGCGGCCGGCGGCGAAGCGCTTCGCCTCAACACCACCGCTAGCCGATCAGGCGCCCGAAGCGGCGCGGATGATTGAGGGGCGGGGATCGGAAGATGGCCCCACGACAATCAACTAACAACGTCGCGACGCTTCGCGATCGACCGCGTCGGGATTTGCGCGCGAGCTGCTTGCTGTCTTACGTCTTGACACCCAGCGGCCTTATCCGTTGCCGCTGCAGATTCTGAATCCCGTTTTCCTATTATAGCCCCGGCCGGTGACCCAATTTGTTGGGGACAGATGATCCGCCTCCGCACAATACATGTTGCCGCCGCAGCGATGACCTGCGGAATGATCTGATGTTGCCAAAGGAGATTTTTGTCGGGGCGGCCAGTCAATGAGGAGGCTGCCAAGCAGCGCCTCTCGATCTGGCCAGAATGCTGGAAGGGATATAGATGAAACGTCTCATCATTGTGTTGGGCGCCTGTTTGCTTGATCCTTCGTTGGCAGTTGGCGGGCAATCCGAAGACGATCTCAAGCGCTTCGAGAGGTTCGCAACGTACGATTTCAAAACTACCGAATGCGATGACGATGATAAGGGCCGCTACCAATATTCCTGCAGGAACATCGAGACGGGAGATATCAGCGGCTACATTCAACCCGCAAAACTTGAAAAGAGTCAGACAGGAATTTTTTTAGGAAAGTATTGGGGCACAGATGACCGTCTGAAATTCATTGGAATTGCGTGCGGACGGGGCGACACCGAAGAAGAGGCCAAGAAAGCGGCAACGTTTCGCGCCCACGAAATTGTCAGGAGAGCCGTCGAGGGACTCGAGACGAATGTCCTAACAGGTGAGTTCAAGCCTCTCGCTTATCGAAAAGATGAAGAACGCTTCATTTGCGTGCTGACGGATCGAAATCACAAAGACAAAAGCCTCGTGGAAGCCGAGAACGCGGCGGCCGATGCTGAGAGGGAACGGGAAGCACGCGAGGAAGATGAAAGGCAAGCACGCGAATCGGCAGAACGTTTGCAGAGGCAGCGGGAAGAACGCCGGCTGGCTGAAGAGCGCGAGAGGCAAAGCACGACGCTCGTTGTCGAGGTCCAAAGTTTAGATACTTACGCGGTTGAGCTGTCTTTCTATTCGCAAACATATCGCAATCGCGCATGGCCGGGCGGCGACCAAGTTTACATTCTGTCCGATAGCGATGTTCACAGTTATCGCCTCAATTGCCGCAAAGGTGAGAAGATCTGCTACGGCGCATGGCGGCGAGGAAATAGGAATTCATGGTGGGGCGCCGGATACGGTGCACAGCAAGGATGCAGCGATTGCTGTCTGACGTGCGGCGGATCCTACAAATATACGCTCAATGCCGGCAGTAACTCGCCCCAGGCATCGAACCAAAGCGCGGTCGATGCGCTGACCAATATTCTTGGAGGCGTCGCCGCAGGCATCGGTGCCGCGAATTCGATGCGTGCCCCGTCAACGCCGACCTTTCGCCCTTCGCCGCCTCCCGCACAGGGAGCAAATCGACGATCAAGCACGATTACAGGCGGCTCGCACTGAGACGATTTTCGACGGCGGTCACCTGCAGCGGTTAAAAGAACGTGAGCCCAAATCAGCTCACGTCTCTAACTTCGCCGTCGCCGGGGAGATCGCCAGGGGTATTTCTCTAATTTGTGGATCGACGAAGTTACAAGGTGGGTTTCGCAAAGCGAATTTGAAGTCGTGCCGGGCAAGCCCGTCGCTGAGGCGGACAAGACCTGCGGGTCGTCCTTGACCTTTTTGGCTCCATGAAAGGTGAGCGCCGAATTCCAATCGAGGCGATAGCCGTTTGAAGACAGATCGTAACTGGTGTCATGGTTCTTGGCGTCTATTCCTGTCAAGCCGACCAGAAGATCGTCAAGAAGATCATTGGTCCAAACGGAGTTTTCGTGTTGGTGGAGCGCCTTGGCGCGATCTGCCTCGCTCGTCATGAACGCATCGGATAACCAGACCAGCAACGAGATGTGCGTCATCGCAAACGTGAACCGTTGAGGGTCGTGCATAAGCCCGGCATCTACGGCTTCAGCGTGATCCGGCAAATAGACGAATGCGCGAAAACCAGGAAGCTCCTTCGCCTCGGCGAAAATCTGCGACAGCACGTAGTCGGTGAACGCAATGCTGTTGTCGTAACAGTCGATCTCCCGGCGGCGCACCTCTTTGTTCCCCGACAAGAGCACGTTGTAGAACGCCTTTGATTTTTTAGACTTTCCGTCGCCGAATTTGGCGAAGCTCTGCGGATACCGGTCGCAGTAGTCGCCATGGCTCCCCATCAGATGAAAAACAACCAGATTATTATCGCTGCTGTGTATTTGGCCTTTCAGCTGAGCGAATTTCTCGATGAGCTTGGAGTCGTAGTAGTCGGTATCGAGCGACTTGCCGATGTTGCTGTTGATCTTGATATAGACGTCAGCGGTCTCTGCGATGGCTGTAATCGGATTGTTCCACTCCCCCAGTCCTTGTTGATTGCTCAGCCAAAACGTTCGAAAGCCTGCCGCCTTCGCCACGTCGAGTATCGATGGCGAGCTGATGTAGGCCCTTCCGTTATACTGGCTGGCCTCTGTCAGAGCCAAGCTTAGCGCCGGAACGGTCTGCACGTAGTTGGAATAGGCGTGATTGAAGCTCACCCAGTTCGGACGACATATCTGCTCGTCGATCCAAGGCGTCGTTTTCCTCGAATACCCGTGCAGGCTCATATGGTCTTTGTTCTGTGATTCTCCGATGACGAGCACATACGTCTCGCCCTTCGTCGTTTTGTGCGCGCCGATCGAAGGCAACGATTTTTGACGCGCCGCCACGATCGTTCGAAGCGCGGCAAGTTCCGTGTAGTACGTATAGAAATATCCGACAGTCGCGGTATCCAAACCGCTCGGCCGATAGAGATACGCGAACTGGGTCAAGGCGACGATGGCGATAGCAATGATCGCACTCCTGGGAACATCCGCATCGCGCAACCGATGTTGCGCTACGCCACAGGCGATGATGATCAATAAGGCGGCCGTTACGACGAGAACAGAACGCGCGTCGACGTAGATCGATAGAAACTCACGCGCTTCGAAAAGGGTCGTTTGCAGCAGCGCCTGACTTGTTTGACCGGATATCGAGGCGTTAAAGCGCAAGTTGTAGCAAAGAACTCCGAGCAGCACGCTGGAGATCACGACACGATAGAGTATCGAGAACGCCGCCCGAAAAATACGCGGAACCGACCGCATGGCGCCGATCGCAACAAGCTCAATCGCAAGAACTAAGCCCGCCAGCACGAGCCAGGAATTGATAAGTCTCGGCGCCCCAAAATTCGTAAATTCAAGGAAGCACGCAAATCCTACGAGCAGGACGTAGAAGCAAAGCGTCGGAAAACTGTCACGACGCAGGAGTAGAGTGATGCCGATCGCCCATGCCGTCACAATGAACGGTGTCAGCGATCTGGTGACGGACGGGATGACGCCGTGATCGAAGTACCGCTGCATGGTGATCAGCAAGACGATTAGCACGGCGACTGCGGTCGCTGCGGCGGGGCGGGATACGATCTTCAAAAGCTGCGTGTGGACCGATTGAGCGGCGCGGCTGAAACGGCCGCCAGACAAACGCAAGCGCTCACAGACGACGCCCCAATTCTTCATGAGCTGACGCACGACAGCGGCCCCCCAGCGACCCCCAAACATTCAACGTACGCTGACCACTTTAAGCTGCTGGTCTGCATTTTGAGCACTTGAGACGTGAAAAGATCATTTGCTGCACGTCTGAGGAATTGCTGGACGATGTTCACTTTGTAACCTGCGGAAAACCGTCATCCCGGGTTTACCTCTCGCTAGCGGTCAGTTGATGGCCAGGCCGTATAAATCTCCGGCATGGCACGGCGTCTTGCCGGACCTGATATGACGTGTTCTGACATTTTAATCTGTCAGTAAGAATCACCTGCCAGCCTGTTTGGACGGGAGCGGCCTGCTCCGCTGGCGTTTTCGGGCGTACCGGCACCCGCCCCCAATTATCGGTAAGGTCGCTCCCGTCATCGCCTAATCGCCTGGTGATTAAAGACGCCCATCGGCGGCAGCCGGCTTGCTGCGTTTGCCACGCAACGCCACGATTGCCGGCCCTTTACGGCCTGACACCCCTTGCGGCCAAAGACGCCCTCCGCTATATCCCCGCCATTCGGCGTCACCGTCGGATTGGTCATGAGGAAGATCAGCCGGTTGGAACCTGTATAGCGGGTTCCGAATTCTGACCGGCAGGGCTAAGCGCCCATCGCGGTGGCATCACATCCAGACATCCAACGCTTCGAAGTGAGGCTTCGCGCAACGCGTGAGGCCGCTTTTTGGCGCTTCAACATCGAAACCAATTGCTGCCCGGGGCCAAGTGCGCCCCAAGGCGCTGCCGTTAACAAGGAGAACGAATGTCCGCTGAAGTATCGAGAGACATGAATCCCTCGCGCGAAGATTTTGCCGCGCTGCTGGCCGAAAGCCTTGCCAAGGACGATCTGTTCGAAGGCTCCGTCGTCAAGGGCAAGATCGTCGGCATCGAAAAAGACATGGCGATCATCGACGTCGGCCTCAAAATGGAAGGCCGCGTCGCGATGAAGGAGTTCGGCCTCAATGGTCAGCCGAGCGATCTCAAGGTCGGCGACACCGTCGAGGTCTACTTGGAGCGCGTCGAGAACGCACTCGGTGAAGCCGTGCTGTCGCGCGACAAGGCGCGGCGCGAAGAGAGCTGGACGCGCCTCGAGCGCCTCTACGAAAAGGGCGAGAAAGTTACCGGCGTCATCTTCAATAAGGTCAAGGGCGGTTTCACCGTCGATCTCGATGGAGCAGTGGCGTTCCTTCCCGGCTCGCAGGTTGATATTCGCCCCGTGCGCGATATCGGGCCGCTGATGCATCAGCAGCAGCCGTTCCAGATCCTGAAGATGGATCGCCGCCGCGGCAACATCGTCGTCTCGCGCCGTTCCGTCCTCGAAGAGAGCCGCGCCGAGCAGCGCACCGAAATCGTCGCGCGCCTCGCCGAAGGTCAGATCATCGACGGTCTGGTCAAGAACATCACCGACTACGGAGCCTTTATCGATTTGGGCGGCATCGACGGACTGTTGCACGTCACCGACATGGCTTGGCGTCGCGTCAACCACCCGTCCGAGATTTTGAACGTCGGCGATACGGTGAAGGTGCAGATCATCCGCATCAATCCGGAAACGCAGCGCATCTCGCTGGGCATGAAGCAGCTTCAGTCGGACCCCTGGTCGGCAATCGAGGCGAAGTATCCGGTCGGCTCGCGCGTCAACGGCACGGTGACGAACATCGCCGACTATGGCGCCTTCGTCGAACTCGAGCCGGGCGTCGAGGGTCTTATCCACGTCTCCGAAATGAGCTGGACGAAGAAGAACACGCACCCCGGCAAGATCGTTTCGACCACCCAGCAGGTCGAGGTTCAGGTTCTCGAGGTTGATCCGCAGAAGCGGCGCATCTCTCTCGGCCTGAAGCAGACGCAGGAAAATCCGTGGGATTCCTTCCTCACCACGCATCCGAAGGGCTCGGTCGTCGAAGGTCCGATCCGCAACATCACCGAGTTCGGTCTGTTCATCGGTCTCGACAATGGCATCGACGGCATGGTGCACCTCTCAGATCTCGACTGGCAGAAGGCCGGCGATGAGGTCATCAAGGATTACAAGAAGGGGGACAACGTCAAAGCCGTGGTGCTCGATGTCGACGGTGCGAAAGAACGCATTTCGTTGGGCGTCAAGCAGCTGGCGGGCGACCCGGCCGATTCGATGGCCAAATATAAGAAGGGCGACGCCGTCACATGCACCGTGACGTCAGTGGGCGAGGCCGGCATCGAGGTCAAGATTGCCGACAGCGAGCTGACGGCATTCGTCAAGCGCGGCGACCTTTCGCGTGACCGCTCCGAGCAGCGCCCGGAACGCTACAACGTCGGCGACAAGGTCGATGCGGCCGTCATCTCCGTCGACAAGGCGGCACGGCGCATTGCGGTTTCGATCAAGGCACTCGAGATCGCCGAAGAGAAGCAGGCCGTCGCGACGTACGGATCGTCGGACTCGGGCGCCTCTCTCGGCGACATTTTCAAGGCAGCGATCAAGAAGCGCGAAGGCGCCGAAGACGAGAGCGAGTAAGCACAAATCGAAACTTATTTCGAACAATCGAGGCGCGCGGTAAAGTCTGCCGCGCGCCTAACTTTTGCGCGGCAAAGCGGCAACCCGGCGGTTCGCGCTTTGAACCTTACCGACCCTTGTTTGACGAAGCGCAACGCGCCGAGTTGCCGTCAAAGCAAGCAGCAACATTCTGATGGAGCAGCCCCCCATGCTTGAAACAGAAACCGTTCTCGACCGCCGCCGGCTTCGCCGCTCGGTCACCTTGTGGCGCGCCGCGGGGCTCGCCGCGATCGCGATCGCCATCGGCGTTATGACGCTTGGCACCGATAAGCTTGCAACGCTGGCAGGCGAGAAACAGATCGCCCGTATCACCCTCGAGGGTACGATCACCGAAGATCGCGACCAGCTCAAAATGCTGAAAGACATCGCCGACGACAACAGCGTCTCTGGCGTCCTTCTCTATGTAAACAGCCCTGGCGGCACGACGACCGGCGGCGAAGCACTTTACGAAGGCTTGCGTGCGCTCGCCCAGAAGAAGCCGGTCGTATCCCAATTCGGCACCGTCGCGGCGTCGGCGGCCTATATCGCCGGCCTTGCAACCGACCACATCGTTGCCCGCGGTAACTCTATAACCGGCTCGATTGGCGTAATCGTGCAGTGGCCTGAGGTCGTGCAGCTGCTGGACAAGATCGGCGTCAAGATGAACGAGGTCAAAAGCGGCCCGTTGAAGGCTTCGCCCTCGCCGTTCGAGACCCTGGATGACGCCAGCAGGAAGGTCGCCGAAGGCATGGTAAATGACGGTTTCAAATGGTTCGTCGGCCTCGTTGAAACCCGCCGGGGCATCAAAGCCGCCGAAATTCCGGGCCTCCTGGATGGCCGTATTTTCTCAGGCCGCGAGGCCCTTCAGGTCAAACTCGTCGATCAGATCGGCGGCGAGGAAGAGGCCGTCAAATGGCTTAAAGAGGTGAAAAACGTCCCCGCGGCCGCCAAGGTCGTCGATTGGAAGCCCTCATCGAGCGGGGGTTACGGGTTTGCCGGCATGAGTTCGGGCATTGCCGGCTGGTTATTCGGCTCGGCCGCCGCTGACCTGGGAAATTTTCTGCTCCGTGATCGCACGATTTCGACTCTCGGCCTTGACGGTCTGCTCTCAGTTTGGCACCCTGCTGAAAAATAACGAGAATTGATCGCTGTGCTGGGGAGCGAAACGTGATCAAGTCGGAGCTTGTGCAACGGATTGCGACAGCCAATCCACATCTTTACCACCGCGATGTCGAGCGCATCGTCAATGTCATCTTCGACGAAATCGTCGATGCATTGTCGCGCGGCGACCGCGTCGAGCTTCGCGGCTTCGGCGCCTTCACCGTCAAGCATCGCGCATCGCGGCAAGGGCGAAACCCCCGCACCGGAACGACCGTTTCTGTTGCTGAGAAATTTGTGCCGTTCTTCAAGACCGGCAAAGAGCTTCGCGACCGTTTGAACAAGCTCAACGGCGGCAAGCACTAGGCGAGCATAACGCCGCCGAGAGTTTCTAGAGACCGAGGTAGGCTTGTGCTGAAGCGTATACTGTCGCTGCTTATTGCCTTTCCGCTTGGCGCCGTTCTCGTCGCGATCGCGGTTTCGAACCGGCAACCCGTAGCGCTGATCCTCGATCCGTTCCGGCCGGAAAATCCTGCGCTGTCGGTTGAATTGCCTTTCTATGCTTATCTCCTGGGCGCGCTCCTCCTCGGCGTCATCATCGGCGGATTGGCGGCATGGATGGGCCAGCGCCGTTGGCGGCAGACGGCGCGCACGCAAGGTCGTCGAGCGGCCCGCTGGCAGGCCGAAGCTGATCGGCTGGAGCGGGAACGTGAAGCCAACGCATCAACGGCCAGCGACTTGGCGATCGCCAGCCGCTGATGCCGCGAGGTTCTGAATGACATTCGACGCGCTGTCGCTCTTCGGCCTACTGGCTGTTTCACTGATGCTGCTCTTTTATACGTTTGAGGATACGAGCCCGTGGTGCGTTCTCGGCTTTGCCTTCGCCTGCGCACTCGGATCGGTTTACGGCTTTCTGCAGGGCGCGTGGCCGTTCGGCCTGGTCGAAGGGGTTTGGACTTTCATTGCCTTGAAACGCTGGCAAAAGCGTCGCCTGGCGGGCAAACCGGTGGCTTGACGCGCTCAACCCGATGACAATCGAAGCAAAGATTTGCGGGATCACGACGCGGGAGGCGTTGGACGCGGCCATTGCAAGCGGTGCCGACTACGTTGGCCTTGTCTTCTGCACAAAGAGCCCGCGCCACCTTGAAATCGACGAGGCAAGCGAACTGGCGCGGCATGCCCGCGGCAGAGTCAAGATCGTGGCTTTGACGGTCGATGCCGACGATGCGACGCTCGCGCAAATCATTGATGAGGTGTCGCCGGACTACCTTCAGCTTCATGGAACAGAATCTTCTGAACGCGTCGCGGCAATCAAGCAGAGATTTGGACGGCCGGTCATTAAGGCCATTGCGGTCGCGACGTCCGATGACGCTGCCGGAGCGCAGCAATACGCGGGCAGCGCCGACGTGATCCTGTTCGACGCGAAGGCGCCGCCCGGCGCGGCTCGGCCCGGTGGCCACGGACGAACCTTCGACTGGAACGTTCTCAATCGCGTAGCCGGCCGCATGCCGTTCATGCTCTCGGGCGGCCTCGGCCCGGCAAATGTCGCCGAGGCGATCGCGCTGACGCGGGCAACGGCCGTCGATGTTTCGTCGGGTGTCGAAAGTGCGCCGGGCGTCAAGGACATCGAGCTGATCCGCCGCTTTCTTCAGGCGGTAAAGACCGCTAAGCAGGGATAAGATTTCTTTCTCCCCATTTTTCATGGGGAGAGGGAAATAGAACGAGGTTTTGTATGGCGACCAAATCGAAAAAATCAGCGGAAGTCGCTCTCAACAGCTATACGACCGGTCCCGATGAAAAGGGATTCTTCGGTCTCTTCGGCGGCCGCTTCGTCGCCGAAACCTTGATGCCGCTGATCCTTGATCTCGAGCGCGCCTACGACGCGGCAAAGGCCGATCCCGCCTATCAAAAAGAGATCACGTATCTCAATCTGCACTACGCAGGCCGGCCGAGCCCGCTCTATTTCGCCGAGCGCATGACCGCTGAACTCGGCGGCGCCAAAATCTACTTCAAGCGCGATGAACTCAATCACACCGGTTCGCACAAGATCAACAATTGCCTCGGACAGATCCTGCTGGCGCGCCGCATGGGCAAGACGCGCATCATCGCCGAGACGGGCGCCGGTCAGCATGGCGTCGCCGTCGCAACGGTCTGCGCCAAGTACGGCATGCCCTGTGAAATCTACATGGGCGCCACCGACGTCGAACGCCAGTCGCCGAACGTCGCGCGCATGAAGCTTCTGGGTGCCAAGCTCAACCCGGTGACGTCAGGCGCCGGCACGCTGAAAGACGCGATGAACGAAGCGCTCCGCGATTGGGTGACGAACGTTCGTGATACTTATTATCTGATTGGCACGGCGGCCGGTCCGCATCCCTATCCCGCAATGGTGCGCGACTTCCAGTCGATCATCGGCAAAGAAGTGCGCACGCAGATGATGCAAGCGGAAGGCCGCTTGCCCGACACGCTCGTCGCCTGCATCGGCGGCGGCTCGAACGCTATCGGCTTGTTCCATCCGTTCCTCGACGACAAGGACATCTCCATTTACGGCGTCGAAGCAGGCGGCCACGGACTTGATGTCGATAACGGTCATGCCGCATCGATGACCGGCGGTTCGCCCGGCGTTCTGCATGGAAATCGCACCTATCTATTGCAAGACAACGACGGGCAGATTCTTGAAGGCCACTCGATTTCGGCGGGACTCGACTATCCCGGTGTCGGCCCCGAACATGCGTGGCTGAAGGATACCGGCCGCGTGACCTACGTCGCGATCACCGACAAGGAGGCGCTCGAAGCGCTGCAGTTCTGCACGCGGCTCGAAGGCATCATCCCGGCGCTGGAGCCTAGCCACGCGTTGGCGCACGTGATGAAACTCGCGCCGACGCTTCCGAAGGACAATCTGCTCGTGATGAATCTCTGTGGCCGCGGCGATAAAGATCTCTTCACCGTCGCCAAGCACCTGGGGCTGAAAATCTGAGCATGACCAAACCGACTCGCATCGACGCCCGCTTCGCGGCGCTGAAAGAAGAAAAGCGTCCGGCGCTCATCACCTTCATCACGGCGGGTGATCCGGATCTCGAAACCAGTGCCGCCATTCTCGCCGGTCTTTCAAAGGCCGGTGCCGACGTCATCGAACTCGGCATGCCGTTCTCAGACCCGATGGCCGACGGTCCGTCTATTCAGGCGTCTTCGCAGCGAGCGCTGAAGGCCGGCCAGACGATGGTCAAGACCCTCAAAATGGTGCGCGACTTTCGCGCCCACGACACGACCACGCCGATCGTTTTGATGGGCTACTACAACCCCATCTATGTTTACGGCAACGACCGCTTCATCGCCGATGCACGCGCCGCCGGCGTCGACGGGCTTATCGTCGTCGATGTGCCGCCCGAGGCCGATGAGGAACTTTGCCTGCCGGCCTTGAAGGCAGGTCTCAACTTCATCCGTCTCGCTACCCCTACAACCGACAAGGCGCGGCTGCCGGCAGTGCTGAAAAATACCTCCGGCTTTCTTTACTATGTTTCGATCACCGGCATTACGGGGGCGGCTTCTCCTGTAGTGAACGATGTTCACGAACAGGTAGCGGCGATCAAATCCGAGACCGCCCTGCCGGTCGTGGTCGGCTTCGGCGTCAGGTCGGGTGAACAGGCTCGGGCCATCGTGCGGGGCGCTGACGGCGTAGTGGTAGGCTCTGCCGTCGTCTCGACGATCGAAAAATCGTTAAATTCGAAGGGTCAGGCGACGGCCGCAACACCCAAAAACGTTCATAAACTGGTGCAACAGTTAAGTTCTGCCCTGCGCGCCGACTAGCATGCTGTGCCGATTGGCTCTATTGGATAAATATTGCTGCACCCATATTTGTGCAGTGCCCTAGCGCAGCCCCCCGGTGGGCGCTAAATTGTGCGACCCGCCCAGAGAGCCTGGCATCGTGCCCGCACGTCAAGGCGGTAAGCACAATTTGCGGCGGCCTACGAGGAGCCAACACGAGTGAACTGGATCAACAACGTTGTCCGCCCGAAGATCAGCGGGCTGTTGTCGACGGCGAAGCGTGACGTCCCTGACAATCTTTGGGTGAAATGCCCCGAGACTGGGCAGATGGTCTTTTACAAAGACCTCGAGGCCAATCAATTCGTTGTGCCGGGCTCCAACCATCACATGCGGATGGATTCCCAACAGCGCCTGCAACATCTTTTCGACGGCGGTGAGTACAAACAAGTCGCAGTGCCGTCCGTGCAGCAGGACCCGCTTAAGTTTCGCGATGGTCGCAAGTATACCGACAGGCTGAGGGACGCGAAGACAGCAACGAAACTTGAGGATGCCGTCCTCGTAGGCGAAGGTCAGCTAGAAACTTTGCCGATCGTTGCCGCTGTGCAGGATTTCCGCTTCATGGCCGGTTCGCTCGGCATGGCGGCAGGCGAAGCCCTCATCACCGGTATGATGCGGGCCGTCGAACTCAAAACTCCGTTTATCCTGTTCGCAGCCTCAGGCGGTGCGCGCATGCAGGAAGGCATTCTGTCCTTGATGCAGATGCCGCGCACGACGATTGCCGTGCAGCGCCTGAAAGACGCGCGCCTACCCTATATTGTCGTTCTCACCGATCCGACGACGGGCGGCGTCACCGCCTCCTATGCGATGCTTGGCGATGTCCATATCGCCGAACCGGGCGCGCTGATCTGCTTCGCGGGCCCCCGCGTCATTCAGCAGACCATCCGCGAACAGCTTCCAGACGGCTTCCAGCGCGCCGAATACCTCTTGTCTCACGGCATGGTCGACATGGTCGTCCATCGCCATCAATTGCGTGAAACGTTGGCGCGCGTTTGCAGGCTGCTGATGAGCGGCGTTGAGGCGACGAAAGTCAAAGACACGCGGAAGATGATGAATGGCAAGCCGTACATGAACGGCGCTTCCATTGATAGCAGAGTGATGGAGACGGCAGCGCGCGAGACGGGCGGTGTCGTCGAGCCCGAGGTGGTGCCGAACAGCCAGCGATTCGAGCCGGCCAAGGTCGACAAGTCGCGACGTGAAGAGCTCTCGCCGTCGAACCCGAAAGATGCGCCGCGAGGACCCTGATCGCTTCAGCTGGCTTTGAAGGTATAGTACGCGCCGCCATGACCCTATCGACAACTCGCCCGCACAGCGACGCGTTGCTCGCTGAGATGATGCTTCTCCACCCGAAGCTCATCGACCTGTCACTTGGGCGCGTCGAGCGCCTGCTCGCTAAACTCGGGCATCCCGAACGAAAACTGCCTCCCGTCGTCCACATCGCCGGGACAAACGGCAAGGGTTCATTGACCGCGTACCTCCGCGCCATCATCGAAGCCGCGGGAAAGCGGTCACACATCTACACTTCCCCCCACCTGGTGCGCTTTCATGAACGCATCGCGCTGGCCGGTCCCGACGGCAAGGCCTGCGCCATCGACGAAAACTCGCTCGTCGACGTGCTGATGCGCGTGCAGGCGGTGAACGACGGTGACGACATCACGCAGTTCGAGATCACCACCGCCGCGGCCTTCCTCGCCTTCTCCGAGACGCCTGCCGATGTGCTGCTGCTCGAAGTCGGCCTCGGCGGCCGTCTCGACGCAACGAACGTCATTCCGGATCCGGCGCTCACCGTCATCATGCCGATTTCTATGGACCACGCCGAGAAGCTCGGGCCGACGTTGAGCAAGATCGCCGCCGAGAAGGCGGGTATTCTGAAACGCGGAGTTGCGGGCATCATCTCGCAGCAATCGAACAAGGTTATGTCCGTCATCGAGGCGCGCGCCAGCGCTGTCGGCGCGACGCTGTCGGTCTGGGGTCGCGACTACGATGCTTACGAACAGGCCGGCCGCCTTGTCGTGCAGCGTCATGACCGCCTGCTCGATCTACCGCTTCCGGCACTTATCGGCCGTCATCAGATCATCAATGCCGGCACCGCCGTCGCAGCGGCGCTGCAGCTTGCCGAAAACATTCCGTCGCTCGGCATCGACGAACGTGCCATCGAAGTGGGTTTGCGAACCGCCGAATGGCCCGCACGAATGCAGCGCCTCGTTTCCGGCCCACTGCCGAGCGTACTCGGTGAAGATGCGGAACTTTGGCTCGACGGCGGACATAATCCGGCGGCGGGCGATATGCTCGCCGACACCCTCGCTGCGTTCGATGAGAAGTCACCGAAGCCCGTCTATCTCATCGTCGGCATGATGGGACAGAAAGATGCGCTCGGCTTCCTGGCGCCGTTTCGTGGCCTAGTGCGGGCCATCTACACCGTTCCGATCCCCGGCGCGCACGAGACGCCCCACAGTCAGGAAAACCTTGCTGAAATCGCACGTGGGGCCGGTATCCAGGCACTCGATCGCGAAAACGTGATGAGTGCGTTGCAAACCATCGCGGCACTTCCTGTAGGTCCGAAGCGCGTGCTGATATGCGGCTCGCTTTATCTTGCCGGACACGTGCTGACGCTGCAGCAAGAGCTGCAATAGTTTGTCCGCGAAACAACGTGATGTGCCGCCATGACGTCACGTGCTTCGCGACGAATGCGACAGCGAAAGTACAAGCTTCGTTGCGCCGCTTGCTGGCTGAAAGTCATACAATTCGGATCGGCAACTGCGCGCCCCTACTAAGGGACAAGACAGCGCCCCTGGCGAGGCTCGGTGCGTCTGGGCTATAAATGAAGAAATACCGAGCCCCAACAGGCCTTTTCCCGGAGGAGATACGCCATGCAACATGTAGCTATGGACAAGTTGAAAGGCCGGCAGGTCATCAAGCCGCGCTACGATAATTTTATCGGCGGCAAATGGGTTGCTCCTGTCCGCGGACAGTATTTCACGAATGTCACCCCGATCACCGGCCAGGCAGTTTGCGAAATCGCACGCTCGACTGCTGAAGATATCGAACTTGCACTCGACGCGGCGCACAAGGCACGCGATGCGTGGGGCCAGACGTCGGCCGCAGAGCGCGCCCGCATCCTGAACAAGATCGCCGACAAGATGGAGGAAAATCTCGACGTGCTGGCGCTTGTCGAAACCATCGACAACGGCAAGCCGATCCGCGAGACGACGTACGCCGACCTGCCGCTCGCCGTCGACCACTTCCGCTATTTTGCCGGCTGCATTCGCGCGCAGGAAGGCTCGCTCTCCGAGATCGATCACGACACCGTCGCCTACCATTACCATGAGCCGCTCGGGGTCGTTGGCCAGATCATTCCGTGGAACTTCCCGATCTTGATGGCGGTGTGGAAGCTCGCGCCTGCTCTTGCCGCCGGCAACTGCATCGTGATGAAGCCCGCCGAGCAGACGCCGATGAGCATCATGGTGCTGATGGAAATGCTCGCCGACATTATTCCGCCCGGCGTCCTCAATGTCGTCAACGGCTTCGGCGTTGAAGCCGGCAAGCCGCTTGCCTCGAACAAGCGCATCGCCAAGATCGCGTTTACCGGAGAGACGACGACCGGCCGCCTGATCATGCAGTACGCTTCGGAAAACATTATTCCCTGCACGCTGGAGCTTGGCGGCAAGTCGCCGAACATCTTCTTCGCCGACGTCATGGATGCCGACGACGAATACTTCGACAAATGTCTCGAAGGTTTCACGATGTTCGCACTGAACCAGGGTGAGGTCTGCACCTGCCCGAGCCGCGCACTCGTCCAGCGGTCGATCTACGAGAAGTTCATGGATCGCGCCTTGCAGCGCGTCGTGAAGGTGAAGCAGGGCCATCCGATGGATGCCACGACGATGATCGGCGCCCAGGCTTCGAACGACCAGCTCGAAAAGATCTTGAGCTACATTGAAATCGGCAAGGGCGAAGGTGCCCGTGTTTTGACCGGCGGCAAGCGTGCCAACCTCGGAGGCGAACTTGCAACCGGCTACTACGTCGAGCCGACAGTTCTCGAAGGTCACAACAAGATGCGCGTGTTCCAGGAGGAAATCTTCGGACCCGTTCTGGCGGTGACGACGTTCGAGAATGACGAGGAAGCCCTCGCGATTGCAAATGACACGCTCTACGGCCTTGGCTCAGGGGTGTGGACTCGGAACGGTACGCGCGCCTATCGCATGGGCCGTGCTATCAAGGCCGGTCGCGTGTGGACGAACTGCTATCACGCTTATCCGGCGCATGCCGCGTTCGGTGGCTACAAGCAGTCGGGTATCGGCCGTGAAAATCACAAGATGATGCTTGATCACTATCAGCAGACGAAAAACATGCTCGTCAGCTACAGCCCGAAGGCGCTTGGCTTCTTCTGATGTTCGCTGAAGTTTAGAAATTGAGGGCATGCGCCATTACATCTGGTGCATGCCCTTTTCTACTTAGCACTTTTGAGGAATCCAATGGTCGATCGCGTGACGGCAACGCTGGATACTTTGAGCCTGATCAATAAGCTCGAGGTCATTCATGGCCCGCTGCTTTTTCATCAGTCCGGGGGCTGCTGCGACGGCAGCTCGCCGATGTGCTATCCGCGTAAGGAATTCAAAGTCGGCGCCCAGGACGTCTACATCGGCGAAATCGGTGGCCAGCCGTTTTACATGGGCAAGTCGCAGTTCGAATATTGGCAGCATACGCACCTGATCATCGATGTCGTGCCGGGCCGCGGCTCAGGATTTTCGGTTGAAGCACCGGAAGGCGTGCGCTTCCTGACGCGGTCGCGCGTATTCAGCGACGCCGAGTCCGATGAACTCGACACGATGGGCCCACCGCCGACAGGCGTCGATCATCCGCCTCTCTGAGCCGATTTCGATTTTTTGGAGATACAAGACGTTCCCCTCCTCTCAAGGGAAGGGGGTCGTCGAATGCAAAGGAACCCGACCATGCCTGCATCGAAGACCTTACGCGAAATTACCGGCATGGGGCATACGCCGACGACGGTCGGCAAATCCGCGCTCGTCCTCATTGATTGCCAAAATACCTATCGCGAGGGCCTGATGCAGCTTGAGGGCGTCGAGCCGGCGCTCGTTCAATGTCAACGGCTGCTCAACCGCTTCCGCGATGCCGGCCGCCCAGTTATTCACATTCAGCACGACGCGGGCGCGGGATCGCCTTATGACCTGAACGATCGCATCGGCGCCATCGCCGATGTCGTGAAGCCGCGAGCAGGCGAGCCGGTCGTCGTCAAGAATTATCCAAGCTCTTTCGAAAAGACGAACCTTGATGAGGTGCTGAAGGAATTCGGAGTCGAGGAAGTGACGCTTGCCGGATTCATGACGCACGTCTGCGTAAATTCGACGGCGCGCGCCGCGTTCAATCATGGCTACCGCGCCACGGTCGTCGGCAATGCCACGGCAACGCGATCGCTTCCCAATCCGACTGGAGGCGTCGTCTCTGCCAAGGATTTGCACGACGCGAGCTTGACGGCGCTTCACGACATTTTCGCCGTTGTCGTGCCGGCCGCCGATGGACTTGCGAACTGACCGCGCCAAACAAAAAGCCCCGCGCAAGGCGGGGCTTTCCAATTTTACGATTGTCGGCTGCTTAAACTTCAGCCGCGACGCTGGAATTGATCCAATCTTCGAGTTTCTTTTTCTGCACGATCGCGCCTGTGTGCTGCGCCGCGACCTTGCCGCCCTTGAAGATCAGCAACGTCGGCATCGCCCGGATGCCGTACTTCCCCGTAATCATCGGGTTCTCGTCGACGTCGACCTTCACGACCTTCACCTTGCCCGTCAGTTCCTTGGCGACCTGATCGAGCGCCGGCGCCATGGCTTTGCAGGGCCCGCACCACACGGCGTGGAAATCGACCACGACCGGCTCGTTCGAATTCAAGACTTCCTGCTCGAAGCTTGCATCTGTGACAGCGTTAGACATTGATAATTCTCCATTTACGGGCTCGGACACCGGCCGATCCCGTTTCGACGCCGCGCGTTGAAAAGAAAACCGAAAGCAAAGGTAGGTACTGCGTTAGGTAGCGTCAAGGCTTGCGACATCTAGGTCCCAGAGGCGTTCGGTATAGCTGTCCAGCAATTCCGTAGGTATCTCCATCAAACGCGGGCCATCCGTCCACAAAAGCGCCGCCCGAACCAAACGCCGCGGATAGATCTCAGCAAGCGCCAGCCGGTAGGCCGCCAGCTGGTAGAGGTAGGCGTCGGCGACAAATCGAACCTCAGACGGCGGCGGCCGATTCGTTTTGTAGTCTACGATCAACACGTGATCGTCCGTTACAGCGAGCCGGTCGATCTGCCCGGAAAGGTCGAGTCCCGGACCCTTGCCTCGGGGGCGCGGAATGACGGCAGCGATTGGAACCTCTGCAACGCTATTCGGACCGAAAAGCGCGGCGAACCCCGGTTCGGTCAGAATCGCCAGGGTTTCGCGAACAATGCCGGCGCGCGTCTTTGCGTTCAGTACCTGGCCGCGCTTGTCGATGAAGGCTTTTGCAATCGTCTCGCGCTGGGCTTCGGGCACGGCCGGCAAATGCTGCAAAAGCGCGTGTGTCAACGTTCCGCGCAAGAATCTGTTCTCGACATTGCCCGAGAGCGGAGAAGGGCCGTCATTGGTCGCGGCAGCGTCGCGTTTTGCCGGCATCAATGGCTCGCCTTCCGCGTCGGGCGCGTAAGGCTCGAGCCGGGAAGGCGCCAGCGGTACCAAAAGTTTTGGCTCGGGCTGAGCAGGATGCGTTGCGAACGCCGGGCGCTCCTCCTCTTTCGGCTGACGGCTTTTTTCCTTTCGCGATTTCTCTGGGTCGGCGGTCTGCCGCGTTTCGTTGCGCCAAACCAACTGTCCATCCCCAAGATCGACTTCGGTGAGGCCGGGTTTCAGCGCATCGAAGATCAGGTCATACCAGCATCCGTCCGCACGCCCACGTTTGCCTTCGAAACCTGCGATGTAAAGGCGATCGCGCGCTCTCGTCATCGCAACGTAGAGCAGGCGATTGCGCTCCTCACGATCGCGCTCATCCCTTTCGCGGCGCGCCGTCTGGACATGATCGATGCGCGTCGTGCCTTTGACCGTCCACACGACTGGATCCGGCAAGCCGTCCGGACGCGTGAGGTGAGAGAGCTTGACGATGCCAGCCGTCGAATTGCCGCCCGAAGCGATTGTGCACGTATCGGGAAGGAAAACGATCGGCGCTTCGAGGCCTTTGGCGCCATGCACGGTCATCACGCGCACCTCATTACGGCCGTGATCCATGTCGCGTTTCACTTCCGGCTCGCTGGCGCGGAGCTTGGCAAGGAACTGCGTCAGCGACGGCGGCGCGCCGTCATCGAAGCGCAGGGCCAGGTCGAGAAATTCGTCGATGGCATCCGCCGCTTCCGGGCCGAGACGCGACAGCATCTTTTCGCGCCCGCCATCGCGATCGAGGATGCTTGAAAAGAATTCGAAGGGCGGCGTGAAGTCGGCCTTGGCCCGCCAGCGCTTTAGCGTTTCGACGGCGACTTTATAGGCTGGCTTCGCGTCAGCGTTGTCGAGCAGCGCACCCCAAAGGGTCTTCGTTCGTCCTGGCGCAATCGCCAGCAGATCGTCATCGTCCAAACCGAACATCGGGCCCTTAAGCACCGTCGCGAGCGCCAGATCGTCTTCCGGCAACGTCAGAAAATCGCCGAGTACGATCAGATCCTGTACCGCGATCTGATCGGTCAGCGCGATCCGATCGGAGCCCGCTACGGCAATGCCACGTCGTTTCAATGCGGCGACCATCGGCACGGCGAACGGATTGCGCTTGCGGACGAGGATCAGGATGTCACCGGCGCGGATCGGGCGATCTTCCGAAATCAAGCGTTCGTCCCCATCGATCCAGCGCTTGATCTGGTCGGCGATGCGGTCGGCCAGCCGATTGGCTGGCGAGCGCTCGCTCGTGTCGGAGAGCGGCGCCCACGGATCGGCCGATACGGTGTCATCCGGTTTCTCGGTCGGCCAGATTTCGACGAGGCCCGCCTGCCCAAAACGGTTCGCAGCGTGAGGGACGAACCGGCCGCTGGCGGTCAGTCCCGGGGTGCGGATGGCATCGCTAAAAACCTGATCCACAGCTCCCAAGATAGGTGCGACCGTCCGAAACGACAGATTGAGCGACACGGATTTCCACTGCATCAGCGCGCTAAGTGCCAGCCCCTTGAAGCGGTCCCCCGTCTCGGCAAACATCTTTGGCGCCGCGCCCTGAAACGAATAGATCGACTGCTTCTCATCGCCCACCGCAAATACTGTTCGGCAAACGGCGCTTGTGCCGGTTCCTGCGAAGAATTCGCGCACCAGGCTCGAAACGATCTGCCACTGCTCGGGGCTCGTGTCCTGCGCTTCGTCGACCAGGATGTGGTCGAGACCGCCGTCGAGCTTGAAAAGCACCCATTGCGCCTCGCCATGCTCTCCGCTGAGCAGCGACGTCGTCTTCAGAATGAGGTCATCGAAGTCGAGCGCGCCGGCCGCGCTTCGCGCATCGGTGTAACGCTGCAGCACGGCGCCCGCGAGCCTGTAAAGCGCCGCAGACGCTTCGATCAGCATCAGTGCCTTGAGTTCTTGCGACAGGTCGAAAAATCTCTGCTGAGCCTGCTGGCACCGATCGAGAAGATCGTGTCGCGTTCGTCCGACCGCCGCCGTCATCAGGTTTTTGCGCTTCGCCTCTCCTTTTTCGACGAGGAAATAATCGGACAATTTGTCGGCGCGGGCCTGGGCGTTGGCGAGCTTCACGGCTGACCGAAGAAGATCGGCATTTTTTTCATCGGTTGTGGTACCGGTCGATAGGGCCGCGCAAATTTCGCGTATGTCGTCTTTGGATAAGACGCCAGCGCATTCGCGGTGAATCTCCGCACAGTCAATACCCGCGCGAACCTTGAGGCTTTGGCGCAGAAAGCTTTCGATTGTGCCGAGCGCATCTTCCGCCTTGCCGAACGCCTGCCCGCTAATAGCTTCGAGCCAACGCCGCTCCGCGACGGCGTTCGAAATCAGCGTATCGAATTGCGCGTCCGCGGCGTAGCGCACCACGACATCGAGTGCTTTGCCAAGCGACGTCGACGGCGCGGCGGTAGCTTCAATCAGTGTTCGCTCGATCGCTTGAGCCTTGAGGTCACGCGCCGCATCTTCGTCGAGGATCTTGAAATCCGGCGGCACACCGGCCTCGAGCGGAAATCTCTGCAACAACCGCTCGGCAAAGGCATGGACCGTCTGCACTTTGAGGCCGCCGGGCGTTTCGATGGCGCGGGCAAAGAGCGTCCGAGCGAATTCTATGTCAGCGTCGGAGACACGAGTTCCCATTACATCGCCGAGTTCTTTCCTGAGCGTCGCGTCGTCGGCCGTCACCCATCCGGCCAGCCAGTCGAAAACGCGCTTCGACATCTCCGAGGCGGCGGCCTTCGTGTACGTGAGACAAAGGATGCGCTCCGGCGACGTACTAGCGAGCAGAAGGCGCAGCACGCGCAACGTCAGAACGTGCGTCTTGCCGGTGCCGGCGTTGGCGTTGACCCAGGCCGAAACATTGGGATCGGCGGCGTCGCTTTGCGCTCGGTCGGTGAGCTGCCGGAGAGCATCGGCGGGTAGCTTTTTGGTTTCGAGGTTCATGGCGCCGCCTCTTCATCGACATGCGCCGACCATTCCGCGACGCGCGCCAAGTGCGCATAGGCGTCGTAGTCGTAGCTGTAACCCGGCCGGCGTATCGCCCGGTAAGGCGTGGTTGGGTTGTCGAATTCCGCAATGAGACGTTCAAGTCCGAGGCGCGCTGTGTCTGCAAGTCCGGCGATATCATCGGATCGAACGAGCCGTTCTTCACCGGGCGGTTCGCCGCCGGACGCCCGGATGTAGCGCAGGGCTTCGACAGAACGTCCCGAGAGGTTCGGAAATCCGCTGTCACCGAGTGCGATCGCGGCTTCGAGCGGCAGCTGCGGCGCGCGCCCGCCTTTGACGGCTGCATCGTTCGGCATCATGCCGGTCTTATAGTCGGTGATAACGAGAGCCGCGCCCTTGTCGTCGATCCGGTCGGCTCGCGCCGACAACGTGAACGGCAATGTGCCTGAGCCCAGTACGAGACTGCCTGTCGTCTCTGCAAAGACGGCGCGAACGCCGCCGCGCCGCTCTTCCTCACCATCCGCGAACCATTTCAGGAAGCGCTTCAGTCGCGGCAGCCAGAAAGCGGCGACGCGTGGGTGGCCGGTATAGCTTTCGAGTACCGCGCTCGCGATCTTTTCGAGTTCGGCAAGCGGCTCGGCAGGCAGAGTAGTCGGAAAGGTCTTTGCGAACTCGCGCAGCACCTCATGCACGAGGCTGCCGCGCAAGCTTTGATCGGGCGAAGCGCCGAGCGGCGGCAATGGTTCGAGCTTCAGGATGCGGCGGGCGAAGATCGCATAGGGGTTGGAAATCCAGCGCTCGATTTCGGTCACGCTCAACTTACGTGGACGAAGCACGACGGCGGGCGTCGGCGCCGGAGCCTCGATTTTAAGGTGATGCTTGATCCGGTCGCGTGCGCGCGCCCAAGCGAGCCACGGCTGATCGGGCTCGAGAACGTTCGCAAGCTTCATGCCCTTGAGCAGCGCCGTCAGCCGCATCAGCCAGCGTGATGGCACGGTCGGAACACCGTCGACCTTTCCGGCGCGCGTCAGATATACGGTCTTGGCCCCGAGGAGCGATACGAAATCGTGCGCCGCGCGGCCGATCTCTTCTTCTGGCGACGGCAGGCCAAGATCGCGGCGCATTGGGCGATTGAGCCAGGCGCCGGGCTCGGCCGCTTCCGGCCACGTGCCTTCGTTGAGCGAACCGAGGACCAGAATATCCGGCTGCTGCAAACGCGCCTCGAACGGCCCCCAAATCGAAACGCGCGGATGTACCGCCGTTCGCTCGCGAACATTCTCGCGCGACAGCAGCGTCGCATAGAGATCGGCGTAGTCGGCGGCGCGCAAATCGACGCTCGGCGTCTCCGGCGCCAGAAGCTCGGCGAAGAAACGCGTCGCGGTTTCTCCGGCCTCGCCTTGCCAAAGCGGATTTTGCGCGTTTGCCGTAGCAACTTCACTCTCCGGAAGAACGGCCAAAGCTTCGGCTGTTGCCGCGTGCGCCCGTGCGAACGCCGAAAGCGCATCGTTGCCGCCGGCGGCGTAGAGTTTCGACAGCGGATCGAAGGCCGCCGCGAGGCGCGCGACCAGTTCGCGGGCGCCGTCGCAGTCCTCTTTCCAAAGCCGCTTCGCCGCCCGATGCAAAGGCTTGTTGCCCCCCGCCCGGTCCCGTTCGGCATTATCGAGTGCGGTGGCGATGCCTTCGAGGCCGCGCCCGAGATAGGGCGCACGAAAGGCGCTGATTTCGAGGGCGCGCGCGTAGCGGCGAATGTCAAATGCCTGGAAGCCGATCCTGCAGAGCGGATGACGCAGCAGCGCCATCGTTTCTGCCGGAGCGAAATCGCTAACGGCAGCGCCGATGACGAGCGTCAGGAAGGCGCCCGGCACAGTCTTTGCGAAGGGCCGCCCGGCGCTGTCGTCGACGCGAATGCCCCAGGCTTCGAGCCGGATCGCGACGCGTCGCGCCAGCAGCCGGTC
>NZ_DATNBA010000009.1:0-17672 GCF_035572195.1 Hyphomicrobium sp.
GCGATGGCGCCCGTCTCATCGAACAAGAGCTTCTTTGCTGCTGGATTTGCGACGACGCTCTGACAACCGGCGATCGCACCGAGTTCCGCGTCGGGCAAACATCCGGCGATGCGCTTTGTCCAGGCCGCGTCTGCCAAGTAGGAACGCCCGCCGTGAACAACCGACGTTCCGACGACACAAGTTCCGGATTTCAAGTCTGCGCGCAGGCCACCGGCGATGCCGAAGCTGATGATGCCGCGCGCGCCGTCGGCAATTAGCCCTTCGATCAAAGACGCGAGGCGTGTTGCATCGCCGCCTGCCGCGACAGCTATGACGCCTTTAGAATGCTCCGCAATTCGCGCTTCCGCAGCAAGGCCTGTCGCGGCGATCACCAAACCCACGGACTGCACTGGCGTTACATCCCGACCAGAACCGATTTGGTGTTTGCAGCTTTGAGATTGCGGTAGCGCGCCAAGGCCCACATCGGAAAAAATTTCGCATAGCCGTGATAGCGAAGATAAAAGACGCGCGGAAAGCCGGTCGCGGTGAAACGCTCTTCACCCCAGAAGCCGTCTTGACCCTGCGTCGACGCGAGATAGGCGATGCCTTTCTCCACGGCAGGATGATCAGCTTCGCCCGCCGCCATCAGGCCCATCAATGCCCACGCCGTTTGCGACGCCGTGCTCGGCGCGGGCTCATATCCTTTGTAGTCGAGCCTATAGCTTTCGCCATCCTCGCCCCAGCCGCCGTCAGAATTTTGGATGGAAGCGAGCCAGTCGACGGATTTGCGTACAACGTCAGACTTGCGATCGAGTCCGGCGGCATTCAGCGCGCAAAGCACAGACCAAGTTCCGTAGATGTAATTCATACCCCAGCGGCCGTACCAGCTGCCGTCCTTTTCCTGCGTCCGTTCGAGGTAGGCGATGGCCTTGTCGAGCGCGCCGCCCTCGCCACGCCGTTCGCCAAGCTGAGCCAGCATCGACGCGCAGCGCGCCGTGACGTCCGCCGTCGGGGGGTCGAGCAACGCGCCGTGATCGGAAAACGGAATCTGATTCAAATACTCGTAGGTGTTATCGGCGTCGAAGGCGCCCCATCCACCGTTGCGGCTCTGCATCCCGACGGTCCACTCGCGGCCGCGCGCAATGGCCCCGCGGTACGTGTCGCCATTGGCGGCAGCGCGGCCGAGCGCGCGGTCCATCGCCATCACCACGACCGCCGTGTCGTCGGTATCGGGATAATAAGGGTTGGCGTACTGAAACGCCCAACCGCCGGGGCGAATGCCGGGGCGGGTCGCCGCCCAATCGCCGACGGTGTCGAGAACCTGCAACGGTTTGAGCCACGCCAGGGCGCGATCGGCGCTCGATTCCGCTTCAGCCCCACCCGCTTCCATCAACGCGTGCGCCGTCAGCGCCGTATCCCACACCGGAGACAAGCAAGGCTGGCAATATGCTTCGTCGTCTTTGACGATCAGCAGCTTCTCGATCGATCCACGAGCCGTAAGATAATCGGGATGATCGCGCGAATATCCGAGCGCATCGTAGACCAGCACGGAATTGACCATCGCCGGGAAGATGGCGCCGAGTCCGTCCTCGCCATTGAGGCGTGACGTTATGAACGCTTCAGCCTTGCCGATGGACCGCTGGCGCAACGACTTCGGAAAGATGGGCTCGAAAAGTCTCAGTACGCGGTCGACGCCGCCGAAAATTTGCGACCAGGGAAACGTCTGATGCGGCCCCTTCGGCCAATGGCGAACAGATGTCGGCGGCGTAACGTAGAGTTCGTCGATCTGCACGCCTTTCGGGTTTCGCGCTTTGGGCTTCAATGCATTGAGCACCGTTAGCGGCACCAGCACCGTGCGCGCCCAATAAGAAATCTTGTCGATGTGAAATGGAAACCAGCGTGGCAGCACCATGATTTCGACGGGTACGACAGGCACGCCGCTCCACGGAATTGACCCGAAAAGCGCGAGCAGGTTGCGCGTAAAGACGTTGCTGTGCGCGGCACCTCCCTCGGCCAGTATCCACCGACGCGCCCGTATCATGTGAGGCTCGTCCGTACCGGCGCCGATCATCTTCAAGGCGTAATAGGCCTTGACGCTGGCGCTGATGTTCGATGCGCCGTCATGGAACAACGGCCAGCCGCCGTCCTGTGACTGAATGCGGCGAAGGTAGTTGGCGATCTTTGCTTCCAACGCTGAGTCGACCGGCTCGCCGAGGTAGTGGCGCATCAAAACGTATTCAGCCGGAATGGTTGCGTCGGCTTCGAGTTCGAAAACGAAATGACCGTCGTCGCGTTGCAGCGCCAGCAGCGCGCTCGTTGCTGCCGAAATCGCGGCTTCGAGATTTTCGTTGCCGACGCCGTCGCGCGGTACGCTGAAAGGTGCGGCCCGAGCGGCGCTCGTTGCGATGTCAATTCCCATAGAAGCACCCTCCGATCGGCAAGCGTCGTATCAGGATTGCGCCGCCGTCGCCAGTTTGGCGGCTGTTTCGCCCGAGCGTATGGCGCCCTCAATCGTGGCCGGGAGGCCGGTCTGCGTCCAGTCGCCGCCGAGAAAAAGGTTCTTCCAGCGTGTTCCGGCCTTCGGGCGCAACGCATTTTGCGAGGGCGTTGCGGCGAACGTGGCCCGGCGTTCTTTGACGATTTGCCAAGGCGGCAGTTCCGCATTCAGGCCCGCGACCTTCGAAACCTCCGTCCAGATTTGGCGTGCCAGCGGCTCTCTCTCTGTCTCGTTGAAGCGATCCGCGGAACTGACGGTTACAGACAAGCGATCGTGGAAAGCAAAGAGCCATTCCGTCGTTGCATTGATGACGCCGGTGATCTTCGGCAGGCTGACGGGTGGGGCGATCTTGAAATGCGCATTGAGGATCGATCTGTATTCCGTCGGCACCGCCAGGTCGGGAACGAGCGTCCGCGCGACCCAGGCCGGAACGGCGAGGACAACATTGTCTTGCTCGCCGAGTTCGATGGTTTCATCGGCAAACTTTAGCGCGGTAAGGCGACCGTCAGTGAACTCGAATGCCCGCAATGCATTATCGAAACGCACCGTCCCGCCGCGCTGTTCGATGTAAGCCAAGGCCGGATCGACTAGCGCCGGGCCGAGCCCCTTCGCGGCGATGAGCGGGCGACAGGCTTGGCCACCCCGCGCCAACGTTTCGCGGATGACCGCGCCTGCGAGCCACGCCGAACCCTCGGCCGGATCGCAGTTCAGCGCTGCAAGCAGCACCGGCCGCATGAGCCGTTTATAAAGATCGTTTTGACTATCGAGCTTGTCGCCGACTGTGTCGCCTTCGCTAGCAAACAACAATGTTCCTAGCTGCAGGTATTGGCGCGCATGCGTTCGCGGAACGCGCCGGTTAGCCGAAAATATCCACCACGGCAGCGGACCATTGTTTGGCTTCAGCAGCCACCGCTCACCGGAGGCCGCGTCGCAAAATGCAAACTCGGATCGCGGAGGCCCAGTCAACAACTGGAGCCCGCCAATCTGTCCGAGAAAGTCGAGCGCACTGCGATTGCCGGAAAGCAGCAGGTGATTGCCGTTGTCGATCGTGAGGCCAAGCGCCGGTTCGAAGTAGGAGCGGCACCGCCCGCCCGCATGACGCGCCAGCTCGTGCACGATGACGTGACGATTCTGTGCGACGAGCTTTACAGCGGCGGCCAGTCCGGCAAGTCCGGCGCCGACAACGTGGGTCGTGCCGCGCGTCATTAAAAAATGCCGTCGCGCAAAACCGCCCACAGGACGTAACGCTTGGAGCGGCGAACGTCGGCGCGCGGCGCATGCCAACCGCGTGCGATCAGTTTTTCGAGGATGCCCCGGTAAACAGTCGCCATCATACGCGGCGAACGCGCTGCGCGGCGTGCGCAGCGCGCCATGACCCGCTCGGACTGAACATAGTGATTTCTAGTTATTTGCGCGATGTTGCGGCACGCGCGGTCAAGCCCCGGGTGTGCAAGAATGTCTTTGATATTTGTATCCGTTATGCCCGCTTCCCGGAGCGCTTCTTTCGGAAGATAGAGCCGCCCCATCGCAGCATCTTCATCGACGTCGCGCAGAATATTCGTCAGCTGCAGCGCCCGGCCGAGATGATGCGAGAGCTCGATGCCTTGCGCCTCGCCCATACCGAAGATGCGGACAGAAAGCCGGCCGACCGCCGAGGCCGCCCTATCGCAGTAAAGATCGAGTTCTTTCCAATCGGGCGAGCGAATGTCGCGCAGCACGTCCATTTCCATACCGTCGAGGACGGCGAAGAAATCATCTTTGAGCAATCCGAATTCAGCAACCGGCGCCGCAAGATCGCGCGTGCGACTCGTCAGCCTCCCGTCGGCATAGAGCTGATCAATGTCGGCTTTATAGCGGGCCAGTTCCGCGAGCCGGTGCTCCCGGGGTCCGCCGTTGTCGGCGATGTCGTCAGCGGCGCGGCAAAACGTATAAACGTGGTACATCGCTTCGCGCTGCGGCCGCGGAAGAATACGCATCGCCGCATAGAACGAGCTTCCGGCAGCAGCTGGCGTCTCTTCTGCACTGAGCGTCTGCATTTCGGAACTCATGCGGCGTCATCCTTGACGATTTCATAACTGCCGCGCTTGCCTGCTGCGCGTCCTACCAGGGCCGCCGCTGCTGCGCGAGCCGCAATCGATGCCGCATAGGGCTTCGACAAATGGACGCGATCAGTCAGAGGGTCACGCGTCTTCAGGCGAGCGAGCAGTTTGCGAGCCAACGCAACGATCACCGACGTTTCGACGCTCAGGCGCAAGTCCGCCACGTTTCGAGGCAGGAGAGACGCTTCTGGAAGCAACCCGGCAGTTCGGTCGGCAAGGGAATGAAGACAGGCGAGTAATTGCGGCGATGCTTTAGGCCGCGCAAGAGCCGCGACTTCAGTCCCGTGCTTCGCCAGATCTTCGAGCGGAATGTAGACCCGGTCGAGATCTCTATTGTCTTTGGCGCAATCCTGAAGATGATTGATGATCTGCAGCGCCGTGCATAGCGCATCGGACGCTTCCCACGTCGATCGCGCCTCGCCATGTACGTCGAGAACAAACCGTCCGACGGGCATCGCCGAATAGCGGCAGTACTCGATGAGTTCGGACCAGGTGTTATATCGGCTTTTGGCGACATCCTGGCGAAATGCCTTGAGCAGGTCGAGCGCGTGTTGCGCCGTAAGATTTCGCGCTCGCAGTTCTGCGCGAAGTGGAACCGCGTCGCCCGCAGCGTCGGATCGGCCGAGAAGAGTGTCTTCAAGAGCTGAGAGAATTGCGAGCTTCGATGTTGCGTCGAGTTTCGGATTGTCGGCTGCATCGTCGGCGGCGCGGGCAAAGCGGTAGAACGCCAGTATGGGCGCGCGGAAGCGCGGCGCGACGAAGCGAGACGCGACGGGAAAATTCTCGTCACGCTCTGACTTGCCCGATTTGTATTTCGTGTCGACCGTCATTGCTTTCCCGTTTCGGCCTGCACGCGACCCTTCCACAGTCCGCCCCGCCCGGCACTATGCTGATACGCCGAATCGAGCGTGAAGCCCAAATAGACAGCCGCGATGAGCGGTAGTGCAAACCCCCATAATGGCGAACGCCCGTAAAGCCGCAAGGTCGGTTCGAACGCAATGACCATCAATACGTACGCACCGGCCGCGAGCGCATTGGCCGGAAAGCTCGCGAACAATGTTAAAACAGGAGGCGCGAGATAAATCAGACTCATGCCTGCGACGGTCGCGATCAGCAGCAGCGGAGAATAACGAAGTTGCGCGTAGGCCGAGCGTGCGACCATACGGCGAATATCCTCAAAGGTGCCGTAAGGACGAATGCTCGTTACTCGATTCGAGAGCCCCAGCCAGATAGGCCCTTCGCGCTTCAGGACTTTCGCCAGCGCGCAATCGTCAATCAATGCGCCCCGGATCGCTGCGATGCCGCCGGCGCGCTCGAGCGCCGCGCTATCGACGAGCATGCAGCCACCGGCCGCCGCTGCAGTCGCGGCCGTCCTTCGATTAACGCGTGCGAAGGGGTAGAGCATTTGAAAGAAAAAGATGAAAGCTGGAACAAGCGCACGCTCAGCAAAGCTTTCGCAGTTGAGCTTGGCCATCACCGATGTGAGAACGCGCTGATCTGCCACCACGCGAGCGACAACCGACTTCAGCACGTCCGGCTGGTAGCTGATATCGGCGTCGGTCAGCAGAAGATATCGTGGTGGCGACTGAACGCTATTCGCAGCCGCTATTCCCTGATGCATGGCCCAGACCTTGCCAGCCCATGCCGGGGGCAGTGGCGCGCCTGCAACGACGGAAATTTTTCGTCCAGCGTCCAGGCCGATTTCGCGGGCAATGTCTGCCGTGCGGTCGCTGCTTTGATCGTCGACAAGCACGATTGAAAACTCGCCGGGGTAATTCTGCGCCATCAGAGACGCGAGAGACCGGGGCAGCATGTCGGCCTCGTTGCGCGCCGGAATGACTGCCGTAACACGCGGCCAATCTTTCGGATCACTCGGCTCGGTCAGCGAACCCTGCTCTTCGCGTTCTCGCGCCAGCCAGAAACGGCCGTGCAGTAGAACGAGGTAGAGCCACGCCGCGAGGCCAAGTGCCGCTACGATGTCTGTCGCGGTCATTTGAGATAGCCCGCATCGAGAAACCAGCGATAGGCATCGGCCAAAGCCTCGGCCGCCGGCCGCGCTTGGTAAGAAAGTTCACGTTCGGCCTTGGCGGACGAAAAAAACATTTTATATTTTGCCATCCTCAAACCATCGACGGTTACGAACGGCTCGCGCTTGGTGATCCGCGCTAAACCTTCAGCCGCGTAGGCGATGGGATAGATGAGAGCGCGAGGCAATTTTACGGTCGGTGGGCGCCGGCCCGCAAGACGCGCGATTTCGGCCAGCATTTGCCCGAGACTCAGGTTCTCACCGCCCAGAATGTAGCGCTCTCCGACACGCCCGCGACGCAAGGCGGCAACGTGCCCAGCAGCTACATCGTCGACATGAACGAGATTGAGACCGGTATCGACGAAGGCCGGCATACGGCCCGTTGCCGCTTCGACGACGATACGGCCAGTTGGTGTCGGGCGAACATCGCGCGGGCCGATCGGCGTTGATGGATTGACGATGACGGCAGGAAGATTGGCCTCGGCGACCATGCGCTCGACCAGACGTTCCGCCAGGACCTTGCTTTGCTTATAAGCGCCGATGGCATCGGCTTGATCGAGCGGCGCGGTCTCGTCCGCCGCTGCACCATTGTCCGGCAAGCGCAGCGTCGCAACGCTCGAAGTATAGACGACGCGCTCTACGCCCGCTTCCAACGCCAACTCCATGATGGCGCGCGTGCCATCGACGTTCGTTGCGAAAATTTCCTTGGGATCCGGCGCCCAAAGCCGATAATCGGCCGCGACATGGAAGACGTACCGAACGCCGTGCACGACGCGGTGAAGAAGTTCAGCGTCACGGATGTCGCCCTCGACGAGGTTGAGATCGAGCCCTTCGAGATTGGACCGGTTGCTGCCGCGTCGAACAAGCGCCCGGACTGCCAGCCCTTCACTCAAGAGCTTGCGTGCGACCGCCGAGCCAACGAAACCTGTAGCTCCTGTCAGAAATGCAACGTCTTTCGCCGCCACGCGCGCCCACCCCCGCTCATGCGCAATTCTTCACGCTTACCGCCTTCGCGCGCCGCAGTACACCTACTCCGCATTTCGACGCGAAAGCGGCATGATCAATACGATTTTGTAGCACGGGAGGCATATTGCGGCCCTATCCGAAGCCGCGATCGCTATGATCGAATCAGCCTTTGTAGACGATGCGCCAGATCCGGCCGCCAGCGTCGTCGCTGACATAAAGCGCCCCATCCGGCCCAACAGCCAATCCCGTCGGACGATGCTCGGCGGCGTTCGTCCCGCCCTCACCTGCAAAGCCATCGGCAAATATCGTGTACTTGCCTGATGCCTTGCCGTCGGCAAGCGGTTGAAACACGACGTTGTAACCGCCCTGGGGACCCGACGAGCGATTCCACGACCCGTGAAACGCGATGAAGGCTCCGCCATGGTAGGCTTGCGGGAACTGCGATCCGTTATAGACTTTCACATCATTTGGCGCCCAGTGGGCCGGGAACGCTGCAACGGGCGGCAGCTTTTCATTGCATAAACCGACGGCCTTTCCGCCGTCGCCATCATACTCCGGAGCCAGCACGCGCTTCTGCTGGTCGCCGTCGAAATAGCAGAACGGCCAACCGTAGTCGCCGCCCTGTTTGAGAAGAACGAGTTCTTCCGCCGGCAATTCGGTACCGCGTTCGGAAGAATACAAGTTCGGCCAATTCTCATAAAGCTGATCGCGGCCATGCTGGGTCGCGAAGGTGCGGCCGGCGGCATCGACGTCGATGCCCACTGCGTTGCGCAACCCGGTCGCGTAGCGTTCTGATGGCGAGAATGTTTGGTTTGTCTTGTTGGCGTCATAGCGCCAAATGCCGCCGCGCGTCTTGAGTTCTTCGCAGGGATCGAGCCCAGGCGATCCCGCGATACGATCCTCCTTTTGGCAGGAGTTGGTCGCCGAACCTAGGTTGACGAAAAGGTTGCCTTCCGCATCGATCGCGAAGGGATGCGCCACATGATTGCCGTTAAGCGGCAATCCGGAAATGACGGTCTCCGGTTCGCCCTTCGGAACGGCGTCGCCCTCGGTCAGCGCGTAACGCACGATGCGATCTTTATTCTCGGCGTAAAGCCAGTTCTTATAGAGAGCGATACCCGTTCCGCCGCCTTGAGGATCGCCGAAGGCTTGGATCACATCGGCTTTGCCGTCGCCCTTGGTGTCCTTTAGGGCGACAAGCGATCCGCTGGAGGATCGTTTCACGTGGCGAGCGTTGACATAGACAGTGCCGTCAGTCGCAACGACAAGGTGGCGCGCGTGTCCTAATCCGTCCGCAAAGATCGTCGCGCAGAATCCTTCCGGCAGCGTGAGGCCGCCGTTGTCTTCAGCGCAGGACCTGTTTTGAGCCGCTGGCGCCGCTGCGTTGCCGTCTTCAGCAAATCCAGGCACAGCCGCGCCGAGAATCGCGGCCAGCGATAAACTGGCCGCGATTAACCGCGAAGCTGGCCGCAGTGTTTGAAGCAGGGGCGTCATACCGTTCTCCGAATCTGCGGTTTGCATGAAGCGCCATCTGCGCTGTCGATACGTGAGTTAGCGATCGCCTCACTTCGTCCATTGCGCGGACTGGACGTGAAACGGCAGCTTTGGCGGGCCATTCTTGGCAGCTTCGAAGAGATGCGGCAGCTGACCTTCGGCTACCCACGCCGTTGATCCCACCAACGCGACCGCCGTTGGTCCGGAAAGCCCACCCTTGACGGTTTCGAAGGTCGCCTCGTCGCCGGAAACCGTGACGCGATCGAGCGTGCCTCCGCCTTCCGCCATGATAAAGGTTTGGCCGCTGACCGGACGCAACGCATCGGGGAAGGACAGTGGACGCGATGTCTTGAGCTTCGTCACTTTCCCCGCGGTACCGTTCGAGACATCGACGCGGAAGAAGTCGCCCTTCGCGAATGTGTTGACGTAGAGATTGCCATCGCCGCCAAACGCTAATCCGTCGACACCCGGTTGACCCTTCGGTGGCTCAAACTGCGGATCATCCAGCCAAACCTCAAGCTCCTTGCTTCCGGGCTTAAGACGCAGGATTTGCGGCGCGAGAGAATTTGTGACGAACAGAGATCCGTCGGGGCCGATGGCCATGTCGTTGCAAAGGGTGTGCTCGCCAGGAAGCTTGGCGCTGAACTTGCCCTCGCCGGTGGCGAGATCAAAGCCTTTCACGTAGCTGCCGGTGACCGTGCCCGGGCCGGGCACGCCCATTCCCGACATATCGTTCGAACAAACCCACAGCGTCTTTGTCGCCTCATCGACAAGGACGCCCAACGTCGACCGGCTGTCGAACGCGCCGGGCTTGATCCAAACCTCGCCTTTTGCCGAGCCTGGCGCGATGCGGAAAATTCCTCCCGAAGCCAAACTGCTGACGTAGATCGTGCCGTCCGACGCCGCAGAAATGCTTTCCGGATAGGCTTGATCGCCAGGCAGTTCGACACTTTTTACGTCTTGCGACACTGCTGGTGGTGCAGCGGCGAGAAGGCTCAGAGCCGATGTCGCGATCGCGGCGATGATTGTCTTCTTCTTGATCATTGTTGGTCCTTTGCTGAAGGCTAGTCATAGGCA
Source organism: Hyphomicrobium sp. (assembly GCF_035572195.1). Taxonomy (GTDB): domain Bacteria; phylum Pseudomonadota; class Alphaproteobacteria; order Rhizobiales; family Hyphomicrobiaceae; genus Hyphomicrobium_B. Next base: position 10,139 of record NZ_DATNBA010000009.1, read on the forward strand.
GTAGTCAGGTATTTGCAGGGCGTTTGCGTCCGTGTGATCGAACCCATTCACGCATCGCTGAAATTCGTGGCGGCCGAGACAGGGGCCCACTTGAGGATTTCGGCCTGCAGCGCTCCAAGCTTTTCGCCGACAAATCGCAATGCGTCCGGACCAAGGAGAAGGTGCAGCGGAGGGTCTGAGGATGCGACAGCGGTGATGATTGCTTCCGCGGCTTTCTGCGGATCGCCCGCCTGACGGCCATTGCGATGCGCCAACGATTTGCGGAATGCTCCGGCCGTCGCTTCGTAATCGGCGATTGGGCCGTCGACGTGAACCATCGACCGGCCGGCCCAGTCGGTTCGAAATGAACCCGGGGCGACGATGATGACCTTGATGCCGAGAGGTTTCACCTCTTTGGCGAGCGCTTCGGAGATTCCTTCGAGCGCAAATTTGCTGCCGTTGTAAATGCCGACGCCCGGGAAGGCTGTCAGTCCGCCCATCGATGTGATGTTGACGATATGACCGGCGCGGCGCTTGCGCATATATGGCAACGCCGCCTGGATGACCGAGACGGCGCCAAAGACATTGACTTCGAACTGCGATCGGATCTGCTCGAGAGTTACCTCCTCGACGGCGCCTTCGAGACCGTAGCCAGCGTTATTAACGAGAACGTCGATGCCGCCGGTCTTTTTCTCCGCTTCTTCAACGCCACGCCGCACGCTCGCCTGATCGGTGACATCGAGACGTATACCGACGGCCTTACCGGGAGCGAGTTTCTCGAACTCGGACTTTGCCGCTTCATTGCGGACTGTGCCGGCAACCGTATCGCCTTTGGCGAGCACCGCCTCAGCCAAGGCCCGCCCAAATCCACTGCTGACGCCGGTGATGAGCCAGTTGGCCATAGCATCGCTCCATATTTCAAGATTTCAGAGTTCATGGCGAGCTGATGAAGCCCTGACGCCGGCTTCGCGCGTCATCGTCAGTTGGTCATCGGCACGCCGTCTTGCAAGCGCCTTCCTATTGCGGCCAAGCCTTCATGGCCATGTCCGCGACCATCAACAGATCGGCGCGTGATGCTCCGCCTGCGACTTGCACGGACATACCTTGTGTCACAGTGAAGATGAAACGAGCCAGCGCCGCGGCATCGGCGTCTGCGGAAAGATCGCCTTCGGTTTTGGCACGCTCGAAGCGTTCGCGTAACGCGCACTCGTTATCGGCGCGACGGCGACATAGTTCGCTTTTTATCGATTCGGACGCTTCGCCACAGGACAACGCTCCTTGAACGGCGAGGCAGCCGGGCGGATTGTTTGGCTCCGTCAAAAATTCCGCCACGCCGTTCAGCAGCCGCTCGACGACGGCCCTAGCGGATGGTTCGGCCAATGCCTTGCGATAAACCGCACCCGGACCTTTTTCGGCATAACGATCGAGTGCGCGACGAAAGAGCTCTTCTTTGTTTCCGAACGCCGCATAAAGGCTCGGACGATTGATGCCCATCGCTTCGGTCAGGTCCGAAAGCGATGCGCCTTCGTAGCCGTGCCGCCAAAACACGTGCAGCGCCTTGTCGAGTGCCTCGTCAGCGTCGAAGCCGCGGGGTCGGCCCTTTTGCGCCGCGGCTGTCGCTGGATTTGCCTTATCCATTTCGTCCCTATACATATTCGTACTGAGCGATACAAATAATTGTTGACACTGCCAAGCCCGATCCTATATCGGTACTGTTCAGTACAGATATAGGACATGAGGCGCATGATGAAAAGCACTCTAGATGGCGCGACGGCGGTCCTCCGGGGATTTGCGAGTTGGTTTTCGGGCCACGCAGACTCAACACTCCCCGATGCTCGCGTGGTTCCAATACTTGTATCGGCGTGCGAACCGAGAATTCGGCCTCGCGATCATCTCAATGATGAGCGCGAATTTGCAGTCCCTCGCGACCGTTGGGCGCCGGGCCTGAGCCTCGACAACTTTTCCTAAACCGAAATTCGAGCGCGGGGAGATCAGGGCAAATTGAGCACGCCCTGATCTCCCGAGCTCACAATCTCACATCATCGCTTCCCGTTATTCCGCATGCGCCGAGACGGTTCCGCGGAGAGACCAGCCATGCGCCGGTCGCGGAAGCAATCCCCTGAAAATATGATTGATCAAGGATACAGCAAGATGAGCAATTTAGAGGGCAAGGTCGCCGTCGTGACCGGTGCTTCGAAAGGCATCGGCGCGGGCATCGCCGAGAGCTTCGCAGCGGCCGGTGCCTCCGTCGTCGTCAATTATGCATCAAGCAGAGAGGGCGCGGATCGCGTCGTCCGAGACATCACAAGCAAAGGCGGGAAAGCGATCGCCGTGCAGGGCGACGTTTCGAAAGCAGAGGACGTGAAACGCCTTTTCAGCGAAACGAAAAAGGCATTTGGCGCCATCGACGTTCTCGTCAACAATGCTGGTGTCTACGAGTTTGACGCGCTCGAAGCCGTGACGGAAAAAGAATTCCATCGCGAGTTCAATACCAATGTGCTCGGAACGATCTTGACGATCCAAGAGTCGCTCAATCATTTCCGGCCGGAAGGTGGCAGCGTCATCAACATCAGTTCTATCGCCAGCCTTGGCTCAACGCCGAACACTGTCGTTTATTCGGCAACAAAGGGCGCCGTCGATTCGATCACGCGGGTTTTGGCCAACGAGCTCGGGCAGAAAAAAATTCGCGTCAACACCATTGCGCCGGGTGGCGTCGAAACCGAGGGCGTGAAAAGCATCGGCGTCATCGGCAGCGACTTTGCGAAGCAGATGATCGCACAAACGCCGCTCGGACGTATGGGGCAGCCCGATGACATTGCAAAAGTCGCGGTATTTCTCGCTTCCGATCAATCTTTCTGGCTGACCGGTGAGAGGCTCGCGGCTTCAGGCGGTTTTCATTGACAAGACACATGCGACCTTGCGATGCGGGTGCGCCTAGACGCCGGCATTGCTAGAGTCCCTGATGACCGCAATCATTTCAGTTTCAAAACTGTCGAAAACCTACGCCTCCGGCTTCCGGGCGCTGAAGTCCATCGATCTCGAGATCCGGCAGGGCGAAATTTTCGCCCTGCTCGGGCCGAACGGCGCCGGTAAGACGACGCTGATCAATATTATCTGCGGCATCGTCAATCCCAGCAGCGGCTCGATCACCGTCGACGGCAAAGATATTGTGGCTGATTTCCGGGCGGTCCGATCCATGATCGGCCTCGTGCCGCAGGAACTTGCCACCGATATGTTCGAGACCGTGTGGGCGACGGTGAATTTCAGCCGCGGTCTTTTCGGCAAGCGCCGCGACCCGGCGTACATCGAAAAGGTGCTGAAGGAGCTTACGCTCTGGGAAAAGAAGGATAGCAAGATCCTGACGCTTTCGGGCGGCATGAAACGCCGGCTGCTGATTGCGAAAGCCTTGGCGCACGAACCCCGCATTCTGTTTCTCGACGAACCGACAGCCGGCGTCGATGTCGAGCTTCGCCGCGAGATGTGGAATATCGTGCGGACGATGCGCGAGTCCGGCGTCACGATTATTCTTACGACGCATTACATCGAAGAGGCCGAGGAGATGGCGGATCGCATCGGCGTCATCGCCAAAGGCGAAATCATCCTCGTTGAAGAAAAGGCCGAGCTCATGCGCAAGCTTGGCAAGAAGCAGCTGGTTCTTCAGCTGCAAGCGCCGCTGTCGGAGATCCCGCCGGCGCTCGAACCCTATGGTCTGCAACTCGGCGCAGACGGCAACGAGCTGATCTATACCTACGACACACATGCCGAACGAACGGGCATCACGGCGCTTTTGAACGACATGCGATCAGCAGGGCTGTCCTTCAAGGACCTCAACACGTCGCAGAGTTCGCTCGAAGACATTTTCGTCGACCTGGTGAGGCAAGCCCGATGAACATTCAAGCGGTTCGCGCCATCTACGGCTTCGAGATGTCCCGCTGGGGGCGCACGTTGATGCAGAGCCTCGTCTCGCCCGTGCTTTCGACATCGCTTTATTTTATCGTCTTCGGCGCGGCGATAGGATCGCGCATCGCTCAGATCGACGGCGTCAGCTACGGCTCCTTCATTGTTCCCGGCCTCATCATGCTGCTGCTTCTGACGGAAAGTACCTCGAATGGCTCGTTCGGGATCTATTTTCCGCGCTTCACCGGCACGATCTATGAGCACCTCTCGGCTCCGGTCTCACCGTTCGAGATCGTGCTTGGCTACGTCGGAGCGGCGGCGACGAAATCCGTCATCCTCGGATTGGTCATTCTCGCGACTGCCAGCCTGTTTGTTACGGTGCAAATCTTGCATCCGTTCTGGATGCTGGCGTTCCTCATACTGACCGCGGTGACCTTCAGCATGTTCGGTTTCATCATCGGCATCTGGGCGGATGGGTTCGAACGGCTTCAGGTCGTGCCGCTTTTAATCCTGACACCCCTGACGTTTCTCGGCGGCACGTTCTACTCGATCAAAATGCTGCCGCCACTCTGGCAAACGGTGACGCTTTTCAATCCGATCGTTTATCTGATCAGTGGCTTCCGCTGGAGCTTCTACGAAATCTCGGATGTAAACGTCGGAATGAGCCTGCTGATGACGCTCGGCTTTCTCACGATCTGCCTTGCCGTCATCTGGTGGATATTCAAAACGGGATACCGGCTTAAAGCCTGAGGCCCAGGTCTACCTACGCGCGGGCCGGCCGTATTGTTTTCACCGCAGCCGATGAATGAATGGCCTGCCCGAAACGCGATAAATAACGCTCGCAGAGACGTATAGAGGCCTGCGTGTAGGACGGCCCCATCGACTGCGCGAGCTCCGTTTCCGAGTGTGAGCCTATCCAGGCGACCAGGAGCAGGCGGCGCAACATGACGAAGGTTGCGATCTCGCCCTCCTCTTCGACGCTCAATTCCCCAATGCGCCGATAGCCGCGTACCCAAGCTTCGAGCAAGTCCGGCACTTCGGGCGCGTGCTCAAAGAAGGACACCGTGGTCGCGCAATCATAAAGCAGCCAGGAAAAACCGCAGTCGTCGAAGTCAATGACTTTGACGAGGCCGTTGTCCATCAGCAGATTGGCAAGGCGCATATCGCCATGAACGAGATTGAACTGCGAGGGTGATTTGCCGAAGCGCTGAAGCCGATCGCCGAGCACGGCGACGGTTTCAGTGAACGCCTCCAGTGCGTCGGAGGTCATCCCCATGCCGTTCTGCCATCGGCCCCAGTGCGGCCGGTGTCCGAGACTCGTCTCGAAGTCCCACGTATGGCGTTCGAACCACGACGGACGCTGCCAGCGACGAACGTGCGCGTGCATGCGGGCCGCCGTCGCCCCGAGCATTTCGAAGCCCTCAATGTCGGTTCGCGCCGGCTCGGCGCCGCTTTCCCATTGGGAGAGTACGACGTGGCGCGGGCTCGCGAGGCCGTCGATGGAGACGACCTGAATTAACTCTCCGTCGAGCCCCGCGACAGGCACCGGCGTTGTGGCTACGCCGTCGCGCCGCAGCGCCACGATCCAGGCGAGTTCCGAAGCGATGGCGGCTTTCGAGTGATAGCCCTGCCGGTGAACGCGGAGCGCCCATTTCCGTCCGGTTGCGCCATCCTCGACACGAAAGGTCGTGTTCTCGGACACATTGAACAGTTCGACTATTACGTCGTCCGGCAAGCCGTAGCGCTTGACTGCGCAAGCTGCCAGGCGTTGCAATCGCTGCAACAGCTCCGGATGTGAAAGATCGCTATCGATCGTCATAACCCGATCCCAGAATTCCGCGCGCCGCGGTTGTCAACATGGCGCAACCCGTGCCAAACGAAGCACTCCATATCCGTTCGAATTGCCTAAAGCAAAAGCGATATTCCGATGACCGTGATCAAAATTCGTATTGACTTCGAAGGGGATCGCTACATTGGCCACGGCCGGATCGAGCTCCTCGAACTCATCGGCCAGCACGGATCGATCGCCAGGGCCGCGAAGGCGATGGAGATGTCTTATAAACGCGCCTGGTATTTGATCGACGAATTCAACGGCATGTTCTCCGAGCCGCTGATCGAACGCCATCATGGCGGGAAAGGCGGAGGCGCGGCGAAGCTCACGCCGTTCGGCGCCGAGCTCGTCCAGCAGTATCGAGAGATGGAAGCTAAATCCCTGCGCGTCTTCGCCAAGCCGCTGGCGTCGATCGAAAAGCACCTTGCGAAGCCTCAAAGACCCGCAAAGAAATAGTCGCCTCGACCAAATCCAGGCCACCGCCTTGTGCCCATCATGGGCCCAGCAGTTCGGCTGGCGTACCGATCGCGACGACCCTGCCGGCATCCATCTGCACCACTCGCGAGGCCAAGCGCCTCACCTCTTCGCGCGTATGCGTGACGTAGGTTATCGGTATCGCGAACTCGTCGCGCACGCGCTCGATCAGAGCCATGATTTCGAGACGACGTGCATCGTCGAGCCCTGACAGCGGCTCGTCCATCAGCAAAATGCGGGGCGATGAAAGCAGCGCACGTGCCAGTGCAACACGCTGCCTTTCGCCGCCCGAGAGCTTGGCTGGCCGGCGCTTAAGCAGATCGCCTATGCCGAGAACGTCTACGACCAGCGCAATCGAAAGCGCGGTCGAGTCTGGTTGAGTAAACCAGCGTCCAAACTTGATATTCTGCTCGACCGTCAAATGCGGGAACAGTTGTGCGTCCTGAAAGACCAGGCCGGTGCGCCGCTTATGGGCAGGAACGTAAATTCTGGCATCGGTATCGACGACGGTGTGACCGGCTATAACGATACGAGCGGTCTTTGGCCGCCGCACGCCGGCGATTATGTCTAGCACCGTTGTCTTGCCGGCGCCGGACGGCCCGAAGAGTGCCGTCAAGCCCGGCACGCCTTCAAAGGCCGCGTCGAGGGTGAATTTTTCATGGTTCAGAGTTGCCCTGAAGCTGAGGGGCGGTGCCAAGTCCGTCACTCGAATACTGCAATGCGTTTATTGATACGGCGGCTCAAAACTTCGGACGCGATCAGAGCCGCCATGGCGATGACGATGGAGACGAATGTCAGCCGCAGCGCTTGTGTTTCCCCGCCCGGAACCTGCGTATAGGTATAGATAGCCGACGGAATGGTCTGCGTCTCGCCCGGGATGTTCGATACGAACGTTATCGTCGCGCCGAACTCGCCCAGCGCCCTGGCAAAACACAATATAATGCCGACGATGATTCCGGGCAGCGCCAGCGGCAGCGTGATGAGCAGAAACGTCCAACCGTGGCTGGCACCGAGCGTGCCGGCGGCCGTTTCGAGCCGCCGGTCGATTGTGTCGAACGATAGTTGGATAGCTCGCAGCATCAATGGGAATCCCATGACGCCGCAAGCCAATGCGGCCCCCGTCCACCGGAAAGAAAACGTGATGCCGAACACGTCGTACAAGAACGATCCTATCGGGCCCTGCCGGCCGAACGTCAAAAGCAGCAGGTATCCCGTCACGACCGGTGGCATCACGAGCGGCAAATGCAGGACGCTATCGATGAATAGCTTGCCCGGTATCCGCCATCTCGCCAGCGCATAGGCCGCGAAAATGGCGAACGGCAGCGCAAACACCGTCGCGACCGTGGCAACCCG
>NZ_DATNBA010000010.1:0-10924 GCF_035572195.1 Hyphomicrobium sp.
TTCGTGCCACCGATCTCGGTGTGTGAACCCAAATCAAAAATGGTTTTAGTGTCGCTTCCGCTTCGAACGTATCCGAGGCCCGCAGAGCCTAGCGCACGAACTCGTTGACTTAAAATAAGGCCGCCAAATCGGCCTTGTTGAAGTTTGAAGCCGGTATCGAACGAAAGCACCGTATTATCCGGAACAAGCGTCGTTGCTGATACGATAGCGTCCACGTATGCCGAGCTCAGCGCGTCGTCGTCGTCGAGGCGAAACGTGAATGTGCGGGAACTGCTGGAAAACTCCTGAACCGCATCACGTGCCGCCACGATGTGACTATCTGCAGGGGCTATCTCGACAATCTTGAGCCACGGCGCGCGTGACGCGATCGCGTAGAGCTTAGTCTTCCACTCCTGCGGGAGTTCTGCGGAAGTCAGGATGATGTGCTGGAATTGACGATGACTTGCAGCAATTGCCGCGATACTGGGAAGCGCAAAAGTTCGAAATAGACGGAAGCGATTGGAAAGCCGCTTAGGGCTAAACACGATGGCTTTGGCTGCCTCAAGAGACACCGAGCGTGTCTGATGAAAAGACGATAGAGACTGCTTATTAAGCACGGAAAATCGGGTGATCCCGACAATGCAAAGAGTGCTCATCTTCCCCACCCTGCGCCAGTTGCGCGGATAGGGCTAACTAAACCGCCCCGGCGCCATACACCTACAATCTGAATTAGGAAACCCTGATCGGTAGCCCGACTGGTCAGCCGAAACCAAACAAGGGGCACGTTGTTGCGCCGGCAACAGTGGGGGGGCCGGTTCTGGACGAGACCGACTTGTGCATAGGTATGGTCGTGCATTGGTGGGCCCGCCAGGACTCGAACCTGGAACCAGACGGTTATGAGCCGTCAGCTCTAACCATTGAGCTACGGGCCCACGCGGCGCATCTCATAACAGAAGTTGCGCCGTAAGCCAGCATCGGCGCCGAGTTTCGCGCGATCGGCCTCACCTTTTTCGGCGTTCGTCGTAGCTCTGGCCGGTGGTCAAGCGAAATGCCCCGTTTCGAGCCATTCGGAAAAGCTTTTCGGCACCCTTTCGAGCCGCCCATCCCGGACGCTGCGGGTCGTGAATGCTGTCATGCACGATGACCGCATCGGCGGGAGCATCGCGCAATTCCATGCCGGCGTAGCGCAGAGGCAAGGCCGCGAGCGAAAAGCCGCCGGCGCTGTGTTCGATGGTGGGAACCAAAGCAGATTCCGTTCCCATTTCGTGGTCACGGCACTCCGAGTTCCAGGCGTCGACGAACGCGGCGCCACCCGGGGTCGGCATGACGACAATGACGCGGGAGCTGAACTTCAGCGCATAACCTCGTCCGACCGCCCTACCTTTGACGCGCAACGCGACATCGCCTCGCGTCTCCACAATTTTGGAAATGTCGCCGCGGATACTGCAGTCGACATCCATGAAGACAAGGACCGCATCCGGATAGTCCCGTCGCGCGACGGCGAGCATTGCGGGTTTCTGGAATATTTGGGCCCGCCATCCGCCTTCGACCTTGGCGCAAGCATAAAGATGGTGCGACACGCGGTGTTCGATGAGGTTCGCCGCAAAAGTGGATGCCGCCTCCGCGTAGTCCGGAGTAAAAAATCCGATCACGATGAGGTTCGAACCGAAAAGCCGGAGGAGATCGGCATGCGACGAGCGGGTCTCGTCAGGACCGGAATTTGTACCTGCTGTCATTGACGCGTTCCGGCAACGCCGCTTCTGATGAATGCTGCGAAGCCAGCCCGATCCGTCGCCTGAAACAGGCTCGTGTCCATCTTCATCCCTGATCGTCCCAATTCGGCCTCCGCCGCGCTCCTCTTACCAGATATTTATCTGACCGACAGCGTTTCGCCCTCATTTTTCCGCGAAGGATTTATACCGACACGGCCGATCACCAACGAGGAGACACACATGCCGCGCCATTTACGGCCTGCGTTCATAGCGCCGGCATTGCACGCACTTCTGCTTCGAGCTTTTGTCGCGGCAACGCTCGTCGCTGCATTTCAGACGTCGGTAACTCATGCGGATGAAAAACCCATGGAACGCACGATTACGGTATCCGCAACCGGCACCGTCGAGGCCGAACCGGATCAGGCGCGCGTCACATCGGGAGTCACGACGGAAGCAACGAGTGCGCGCGAGGCGTTGACCGGCAATAGCGAAGCTATGACCAAGGTCATCTCGGAACTGAAGGCCAAAGGCATCGACGCCAAAGACATTCAGACGGCGTCGTTCAACGTCGAGCCGGTCATCGACTATTCAAAGGACGGTCAACCGCCGAAGACGAGGGGCTATCGTGTCAGCAATCAGGTGGTGATCCTCGTCCGCGATCTTGGCCAGCTCGGAACCGTGCTCGACAACGTGATCACGGCAGGTGCCAATCAGGTGCAAGGATTATCTTTCGAGGTTTCGAAGGCCGACACGCTGAAGGACGAAGCGCGCAAGGAGGCCGTCTCCAACGCGCTGCGCCGCGCCAAGCTGCTCGCCGCCGCCGCCGGAGCCGAAGTCGGGCAGGTGTTGCAGATATCCGAAGAGGTGAGCTCGAATGCGCCAGTTCCCTACGCTTCACCTCGCTTTGCCAAAGCCGAGATGTCCGTTCCGATCGAACGCGGCACCAGCACACTCGAAGCCCGCATTACGGCGACGTGGGCGTTGAAGTAGCGAGATTTGAAGTCAGGCGATGCTCTCAGGCCAGTTTGACGATTTCGACCGTCACTTTCGTCGTCGGTACGCCTGGCTGTAGCGCCCAGTCGCCGTAGTTGTGCATCTCGCCCGTTTCGCGCACGCGCTTTAGCCGCGCAAGGTCGATCGTTGCCGTGACCCACTCGGCGGCGTTCAGCGTTCCCTCGGCGAGAATGCCGGTGTCCGACACACCCTGTTCCGATGGCACGTAAATCCCCGCCGCGCCGGCATTGAAATCGACGGCCGGTGACCACGGCGCATCGCCGACCAGCGGGCTTTGCACCGTCGCGATCGTGTTCTCGAGGGCACGCGCCATCGCGCCCGTGCGGACGCGGTGATAACCCGAGACACGCTCTGTGCATGTCGGCACCAGCACGACATCCGCACCGGCCTCCGCCATTGCCCGCACAAGCAACGGGAACTCGCTGTCGTAGCAAATGGCGATTGCGAAAACGCCGAGCGTCGTCTGAAAGACGCGTACGGGACCTCCTGCCGACACGCCCCATTCGCGCTCGAAAGGCGTCATGACGAGCTTTTCCTGCTCGCCGACGGCGCCATCGGGCGTGATCAGTTGCGCGGCGTTGACGAAGCGTCCGTCTGACTTCAGCACCGGACCGGATCCAGTAAGGATGTGTACGTTATGCTTTTTGGCGAGGTCGCTATGAAACTGCACGCGGCTGGCCGCCAACTCCGCGACCTTGGCAAGTGTGTGCGGGAGGTCGCCGTAAACCTCCGGACCGAAGCAAGCCGCCTGTTCGATCGCGGCGTATTCGGGAAAGACCAGAAATTCGGCACCCGTCGCGGCGCCCTTCCGGACCCAAAGCGCGACCTTCTCTTCCCACTCGGCGAGCGTTTTCGGCTGCCCTATCGGATACTGGGCGCTCGCAATTTTGAGGGTCGTCGGTTGGCTCATCAGAGCGTCTTCATCCAGAATTGCATCTCGTGACGTGTCTCGCCCAGCTGATCGATATCCTTCCAGTCGTAGGTCGCGATTATGCCCTCGACGGGGGCATATCCCCTTTTTTTCCAGAACGGATCAAGTGGGGCATAATCTTCGGGTTTCAATGGGTGGTCCTCTGGCCGGACGACACGGCAGAATGTCGAATGCGTGAGGCCGCCGAGGCGGCGCGCTTGCGCCTCGCGGCCGTCGAAGAAAGCGTGCCCGAGACCGTAGCCGCGATGGCTTTTCAGCAGCACGCTTTCGCCGCAATAGAAGATCTTCGAAATGTCGTATCCGGCCTTCTTGAACGGCTCGCCGAACTCGTCGGCGTGCTCGAGCATCGGCGCGCCGGTCGAAGCGCCGACCATCTCGCTGCCGTCATAGGCCGCGATGACGACGGCGCCCTTGGCGGCGGCGAATGTCTTCAAATACTTCTCTTCGTACTCGAGCGTGCCGTCGTAGAGGTATGGCCAGTCGCGAAACACGATGATACGCAGCCGCGCGAGATCGGGAAGGATCGAATGAATCTCCTCGCCCGTGATCGACTTGACGTCGAGCGTCTTGCGCTCGCCAGATACGACCGCCATGCCGCGTATTTCCCCTTAGCCCGCGACCTGTGCGATCCAGTCGGTCAAATTGTAATAAGTTGTGACGCGCGATATCTTGCCGTCGCGGATCGCGAAGAACGTGCCGGCAGGCAGCACGTATTTCTGGCCCATCGCTTCCGGCAAGCCTTCTTCCGTGTTCTTGTAGATGCCGTGAACGTTGAATTCGGCGGCGGCGCGCGTCGCGTCCTTCGATACGAGGACGACGATGTCCCTCAGCTCTTCCTTGTAGTTGTGCGTCATGCGGGCGTTGAAAGCGCGGAACTTTTCTTTGCTGGCGCGCCGCTCCCCTTGGTTCACGTCGTGAATGACGTCATCGGTGAGGTAGGACAGCATGGCGTCGGTGTCGCCACGATTGAAGGCTGCGTAGTAGTCGCGGATCAAAGCCGCGGTGGCGGCGCGGGCCTGCGATTCTGGCGTTGTGTCGGACATGGGGTCTCTCGCTCGCATTGAATTGTTCGCGGCGGTGTTTAGCAGGTCGCCCTCGCGTCTTCCACCCGTTGCGATCATTCGCCAACGACGTGAACGACGACGCTACGGCTATGTGGCCTCGTCCGATGCTCAAAGAGGTAAATACCCTGCCAGGTGCCGAGCATGAGCCGGCCGCCGGTGACCGGGATCGTCAGCGTGGTCTCGGTCAGCGCGCTTTTGACGTGCGCCGGCATATCGTCCGCTCCCTCGGAGCGATGGATGAATAGGGGATCGCCATCCGGTACCAGCCGTTTGAAGAAGGCGACGAGGTCGCGCTGCACGTCCTGATCAGCGTTTTCCTGGATCAGCAGCGACGCCGACGTGTGCCGGCAAAAGACGTGCACGAGGCCGGTTACAATGCCCGAAGCGGCAACGATACGCGCCGTTTCATCGGTAAACTCAGTCAAGCCTTGGCCGTCTGTATTGAGTGTTAACGTCTGTTGATACTGGCGCATGCTGGAACCGGCTTGTGAAAGTCCCTATGTTAAGCCGATGAGCCGAGCATTCGTCAAAGAAACCGATGCCGTGGACGAGCTTCCCGAGAAGCTCGTTTCGGAGCATCGCAACCTCGTCACGCCGGAAGGCCTTGCGATGATCGAGGAGGAAGTCGCGCGGCTGCAGGTCGAGCTCGGCGAGGCGCAGCGGGCCGAAGAGCGTGACGCGATACAACGCGTGTCGCGTGACCTTCGATATTGGAACGCACGCTTGGTAACCGCCGAGGTGCAGCCTGCACCCGGTGATTTGTCAGAGGTCTCGTTCGGTGCAACGGTCACGTTCGAGAGAAACGACGGACGGGTTCAAATCTTCCGCCTTGTCGGCGAGGACGAAGCCAATCCCACCAAGGGCACGATCTCTTACACGTCGCCCTTGGCGCAGGCGTTGATGGGCAAGAGCGTCGGCGACGTCGTGAAGGCGGGCGGCGGCGAAGCCGAGATTACGAAGATCGAGTAGGTGCCACCCGTTTTGTCGTTTGAATCCCCGTAAAATATTTAGGGCCGCTTTCGCGGCCCTATTCAATTTCAGCTCAGTTGTCGAGGAAGCTCCGGAGCTTCCTTGAGCGGCTCGGATGTTTCAGCTTGCGCAACGCCTTGGCTTCGATCTGACGGATGCGTTCGCGTGTCACCGAGAACTGCTGGCCGACTTCTTCGAGCGTGTGGTCGGTGTTCATGCCGATGCCGAAGCGCATGCGCAGCACGCGCTCCTCGCGCGGCGTCAATGATGCGAGCACGCGCGTCGTCGTATCGCGAAGGTTCGATTGGATCGCCGCCTCGATCGGCAGCACGGCGTTGCGGTCCTCGATGAAGTCGCCAAGGTGGGAATCTTCTTCATCACCGATCGGCGTTTCGAGCGAGATCGGCTCTTTCGCGATCTTTAAAACCTTGCGCACCTTCTCGAGCGGCATCGCGAGCTTTTCAGCGAGTTCTTCAGGCGTCGGCTCACGGCCGATTTCGTGCAGCATCTGGCGCGATGTTCTGACGATCTTGTTGATCGTCTCGATCATGTGCACCGGAATGCGGATCGTGCGCGCCTGATCGGCGATCGAACGCGTGATCGCCTGCCGGATCCACCACGTCGCGTAGGTCGAGAACTTGTAGCCGCGGCGGTATTCGAACTTGTCGACCGCTTTCATCAGGCCGATGTTGCCTTCCTGGATCAAGTCCAGGAACTGCAGGCCGCGATTGGTGTATTTCTTGGCGATGGAAATTACGAGACGCAGGTTGGCCTCGACCATTTCCTTCTTCGCTTGACGAGCCTCGCGCTCGCCCTTCTGCACGGCCTTGACGATGCGGCGGTATTCGGGAATTTCAAGCCCGGTCTCAGTCGCGAGTTGGTGGATTTCGCTGCGAATGCGCTCGACGTGTTCGCGTTCGCTCTTGACGAATTGAGCCCATTTCTTGCCATTGCCGGCGACGCGGTCGAGCCACGTCTGGTCGAGTTCGTTGCCGTAATATTCGTCGATGAAGTGCTGGCGCGGAACACCGTAGCTGTCGGCGAGACGCATCAGGCGGCCTTCGAGACCGATCAGCCGCTTGTTGATCGCGTAAAGCTGCTCGACGAGGCTTTCGATACGGTTGTTGTTCAGCGACAGCGATTTGACGTCGACGATGATTTCGTCGCGCACCTTTTCGTAGATCTTCTGCTGCTGGCGCGAACCTTGTTCGCCGACAAGCTGCTGCTCGAGCTTCTTGTCCTGCTGTTTGCGCAGCTTCCTGTACGTCGCAGCGATCGTGTCGAAAGTCTCGAGGACCTTCGGCTTCAGTTCCGCTTCCATCGCGGCGAGCGACATGGCGTTTTCGAATTCATCGTCATCGTCGACATCGCCCTCAGGCGCGCCGGGCGCGCGGGGAGCAGGCTGTTCGATCGCAGGCGCTGCTTCATCGGTCGTCTCGGGAACCTCTTTGGCCTCGGGGCCTTCGTAGGTCGCTTCGAGATCGATGATGTCACGCAGCAAAATCTTGCCGTCGTTGAGTTCGTCACGCCAGATGATGACGGCCTGAAACGTCAGCGGGCTTTCGCAAAGCCCGGCGATCATCGCCTCGCGGCCAGCCTCGATGCGCTTTGCAATGGCAATTTCGCCTTCGCGCGACAAAAGCTCGACAGAACCCATCTCGCGCAAATACATGCGCACCGGATCGTCCGTACGTTCGGTGGGTTCGGCCTTGGTCTCGGCCTTGACGACGGCGTTCGGCGCTACCAGCGCGCGGCCCTCTTCCTCCTCGGGAGTGTCTTCGGCCGCTTCTTCCTTCTCTTCGCCTTCTTCGGTCTCGACGACGGTAATGCCCATGTCGGAGAGCGTCGCGTAGAGATCTTCGATCTGATCGGAGGAGACCTCCTCGGACGGCAGCACCGAGTTCAATTGGTCGAGCGTTACATAGCCCTTCGCCTTGGCCGATTTCAGAAGGCGCTTAACGGCAGAATCGGAAAGATCGAGCAGGGGGCTGTCGCGCTCTTGCGCGTCGGCCGCCGGTTGCTCTTTTTCATCGGTTTTTTGGACTGCCTGCTGCGCGCGTGCCATCCTGGTTTCCTTATCGCCTGTGCCGAATTCCAGAGGGGGAACCGGCAAATCATCATTCGTCGATATCGGCACCGCCATACGGCAGCATCCGTTACCGGATTACCTTCACGCGCCTAGTCGGCACGCGTTACAATCGGAGCACCGTTCCCGGGCCGGTCAATTTCGTCGTCTATCTGATCCATCGACGCCTCGCGGGCAATTTGGCGTTTGATGTCTAGAAGGCGGGTCTCGGCCTCTTCAGTGCAATCCCGATACCATTCCTCTTCGGCGAGCTTCAGAGTACGCCCCAAAGCGTCCTGCCGCTTATGCAGCGCAAGAATATGGTCCCAGGCGGCTTCGACGTCGGCGGCGGAGGCTTCTGGCTCGGCAAAACGGTCGCTGGCGTGCGTAATCGTTCGCGCGATGAGGTCCACCACCTTTGCAACCCCCGATTTGCTCAGTTGGGAGCGTAAAGTCGCTGTGTCAAGACAATTTTGCCTAGCGTGTATGGCCAAAATCTCGTCCCTGAGTGCCGAAAGCGCCGTCGAAACGAAGTCGATTGAGGCAATTGCCTCGGAATGATCGTCGATCAACCACGGATGATTGACCAGGGTTTTAAGGATGAGGGCCTCTCGCGGCGAAATGCTCTGAAAATGGCTTGAGAGTTCAGGGCTGGCATTAACCATTTCTGGGAAGGGCGTTTTTTTTGCAAAACGGCGTTCATTGGGTCCCGCCAGCCGTTTGCGCTCACGTCCCTTCCAGTCGGGCGCCATCATGGGGCGGGCGTACGACCCGTGGTTTGATCCCGGACCGCGGCCGTAGGGTTCGCCGGGGCCACGGCGTGGGGCGCGCTCCCGCCCCAGCTGATACAACCTGTCGCGCAGCTCACGCTGGTAGTGCGAGCGCACCGATGCGTCCTGGATGGTCATTGCCAAGCCCAGTAACCGTGTGTCGAGGGCGGCGCGTTGCTCGGGTGTGGTGAATGTCCCCGAGCGCAACTCGCGCTCCCAAAGCACGTCGACGAGGGGCCGCGTCTTCGCGAGCACGTCCGATACGGCGCTTGCCCCCTGCTGTCGGATAAGATCATCCGGGTCCACTCCTTCGGGCAGGAAGGCAAACGCGACGCTCTGTCCAGGCTTCAGCCAAGGGAGCGCAATCTCGATCGCCCGGTCCGCCGCTTTGCGTCCGGCAGTGTCGCCGTCGAAACAAAGGATCGGCTCCGGCGCGAACCGCCACAGAAGCTTTAACTGATCTTCGGTCAATGCCGTTCCGAGCGGCGCGACCGTCTCGACGAAGCCCGCTTCGGCGAGCGCCAAGACGTCCATATAGCCTTCGACGACCACTACTCGACCCTTGTCGTGCGCCGGAGCGCGGGCGCGCGAGGCGTTGAACAGTAGGTGGCCCTTATGGAAAAGCGGCGTCTCGGGTGAGTTGAGATACTTGGCGGGCGCGTCCTTATCGAGCGCCCGACCGCCAAAAGCGATGACCCGGCCTTTGAGATCGAGGATCGGGAACATGACGCGGTTGCGGAACCGGTCGTAAGGCTCAGGAATGTCGTCGCCGGCAATCAGCATTCCGCTGGCGGCCATGTCGTCGGTCGAAAAGCCCTTGGCTTTCAGATGTGCGGTCAGCGCGCTGCGCGAGCTTGGTGCGAAACCAAGCCGGAACGATCGGATTGTCTCGCTCGCGAGGCCGCGCTTTTCGAGATAGCGGCGGGCCTCGGTGCCGCTGCCGGACCGCAAGCTCTCCTCGAAAAAGACCGCTGAAGCCTCGAGTAAGCGATAGAGCCGGTCGCGCTGATCTTCCTGCTCGACGTTGCGTTCGGTGGGTTTCGGCATCTGAAGGCCGGCTTCCGCCGCAAGACGCTCGACGGCTTCCGGAAACTCGAGGCCTTCCGTCTTCATCAGGAACGTGAAAACGTCGCCGTGCTCGCCGGAGGCAAAGCAGTGATAGAAACCCTTTTGATCATTTACAAAGAACGAAGGCGACTTCTCCGTCTTGAAAGGCGACAGGCCTTTGTACTCACGGCCCGCCTTCTTCAGCGCGACCTTTCGGCCGACGACCTGACTCACAGGCAGCCGGGCGCGAATTTCATCCAGAAAGTTCGGACTGAATCGCATGGGGCCCTAGGAAGCCTCGGTGGGAGCCTTGGTGAATCGATGTAGAAGCGATGTGAGACTTCAATAGGTGATTCGCCTAAGACCCTCGCACCTCCAATGCCTCTCGCATCGGTGCGTGCACGCTTTCCACAGCTTGCCCGCGCTTGAAACCGGCGATTCTGCGTTCGCACGTCAGCCGAGGGCCCCTTTGACGGCGGCGCTCGCCTTCTGAAAATCCATCTGCCCGGCGTATTTCGCTTTCAGTACGCCCATCACCTTGCCCATATCCTTGACCGATGCGGCACCGGTCTCAGCGATGGCCGCGGCAACGGCGGCCGCAACGGCGCTATCGTCCATTTGCTTGGGCAAATAGGCTTCGATGATCGCGATTTCGGCCTGTTCGACGGCCGCCAGATCCGGCCGGCCGCCGTTGGTATACTGTTCGATCGAATCGCGCCGCTGCTTCACCATTTTGGTCATCACGGCCAGAACTGCGGCATCGTCGATCGGCTTTTTGGCCTCGATCTCGGCCGACTGGATAGCCGCATTGATGAGACGCAGCGTTCCGACCCGTTGCTTATCGCCGGCCTTCATCGCCGCCTTCAGATCCTCGCTGATCTTCGCGCGCATCTCGGTCTCCTATCCTGAAGTTGATTTGGTTTAGGGGTGTGAGCCTCGCGTCGCAAGCAGCGAAGCCGCCGGAACCATGAGCAATTCCGCGCAATTGACGTTGATAGTCCGTTCCACTAGTTTCCGGCGCGAATTGAGGTCCGGCGGCCGAATTGGCCAGGTCTTGCGAAACACCGGATCGAATTTCGCGCCCCAATCCATTCGGACAAACGATGAACGCACCGCAACCCTGGACCGACGTGCCTCTAACCGCGCGCCTCGTGCTTGATGACGGCACCGTCATCGCCGGGCAAGGCTTGGGTGCGACCGGAAGCGCCGTCGGCGAAGTCTGCTTCAACACGGCCATGACCGGTTATCAGGAAATCCTGACCGATCCGAGTTACGCCGGTCAGATCATCACGTTCACCTTTCCGCACATCGGCAACGTCGGCGCCAATCAGGAAGATACCGAGACTTCGAACCTCGCGTCGCGCTCGGGCGTG
>NZ_DATNBA010000011.1:0-3369 GCF_035572195.1 Hyphomicrobium sp.
TTTTCCTCAAGAACATTCCGTTTTTCGGCCTCGCGGTCGCCTGCATCGATCATCCGATCGTGCGCGATATGGTGCAGAGCCTTGGTCTTCGCGCCGATGGGCGCCGCTTGCTAACTTACGGTGAGAGTACGGATTGCGATCTCATCCTGCAGTCCGTGCGCATCGAGGGCAACACGACGTACTTCGACGCGAGCCTGACGGCGCGCGTTAAGGGCGGGGCGCGCAAGCTCGAAGGCTGGTCGGTTCCGCTGCCGGGCGCGCACAATGCCCTCAATGCACTCGCCGCGATCGCAGTCGCGACCGAGGCCGGGATCGAAGACGCGAAGATCAAAGCGGCGATGGCCGGATTTTCCGGCGTCAAACGGCGCTTCCAGTTGACGGGCGAATGGAACGGTGTCGCGATTTACGATGACTACGGCCACCACCCGACCGAAATCGCGGCCGTGCTCGGGGCGGCGCGCCGCGGCGCCAAGGGTCGCGTCATCGCGGTCGTCGAGCCGCATCGCTATACGCGCGTCCGTGATCTCTTCGACGAGTTTGTTGCGTGCTTCAAAGACGCCGATCACGTCATCGTCGCGCCGCTCTATACTGCGGGCGAAAGTCCAATTGCGGGCATCGATCACCGCACGCTCGCCGATGGTATCAGAGCGAACGGACACGGATCCGTGGAGGCTGTCGATGCGCCGGGCGATCTGATACCGGCAATCCAGCGGCAAGCGCATCTGGGCGATATCGTCGTCTGTCTCGGGGCGGGCAACTCGACGGAGTGGGCGCATGCGCTGCCCGAGTGGCTGAACGAGACGCCGAAACGCAAAGGGAGCGCCGCGTGACGTTCGAGGACATCGCCAGCGACTTGCGCGCGATCATGCCCGAGCTGCGCGGGCGGCTTACCGCTAATGCGGCGCTTGCCGATATCACATGGTTTCGCGTCGGTGGACCGGCGCAGGTTTTGTTCAGTCCGGCCGACGAAGCCGATCTCGCCTATTTCCTGCAGACGTTACCCGACGGTATCCCCATCAACGTCATCGGCCTCGGTTCGAACCTGCTGGTACGCGACGGCGGCGTGCCGGGAATTGTCATTCGCCTCGGGCGCGGCTTCGGTGAAATCAACGTCGAGCCCGGTAACAAACTCACCACCGGTACGGCGGTCCCCGACGTTAAGGTGGCGCGTGCGGCGGCGGAAGCGGGCATTCGCGGACTGGCGTTCTATCGCGGCATTCCGGGCTCGATCGGCGGTGCGCTGCGGATGAATGCCGGTGCACACGGCCGCGAGACAAAGGATTGCCTCGCGGGGGCGCGGGCCGTCGATCTCGATGGCAATATTCATGTCCTGTCGGCTGCGGACATGGGCTTCACGTATCGCCATTGCAGCGTGCCGGATGGCTGGATTTTCACGGCGGCGACGTTTCAAGGAACGGCCGGCGAGCCAACCGAAATTCTCAAAGAGATGGACGAAGTCGCCGAGTACCGGGAAAAGAACCAGCCGATCAAGGAACGCACTGGCGGCTCGACGTTTCGCAATCCGCCGGGCCACAGTGCCTGGAAGCTCGTCGACGAGGCAGGTTGCCGGGGCTTGCGCGTCGGCGGCGCCAAGGTTTCCGACATGCACTGCAATTTTCTGATCAACGATCGGCAAGCGACGGGCGAAGAAGTAGAGACGCTCGGCGAGACGGTTCGGGCGCGCGTCAAATCTCAGTCAGGCGTCAGGCTCGATTGGGAAATCATCCGTCTCGGTGTGCCAACACCGGGCAGGCCGATAGGGGAAGCACTCGCTGCCGAAGGCGCCGATGCTCGTGCCGACCAGTCCTGAAGACCTCAACAGCAGGAATGAGACATGACGAAGCTCGGCGCCGTGCCGGAACGCACTCGCAGCCACATCGCCGTATTGAAGGGCGGACTGTCGGCCGAACGCGAGGTGAGCTTGAATTCGGGCGCGGCCGTCGGCGAAGCGCTGCGTGAGGAAGGCTACCGCGTCACCGAGATCGATGTCGGCGACGGCATCGCCAGCCAGCTTCATGCGTTGAAGCCTGATGCGTGCTTCAACGCGCTGCACGGCAAGTTCGGCGAGGATGGCTGCGTGCAGGGAATCCTTGAGATTCTCGGCATTCCGTACACGCATTCCGGCGTGCTGGCTTCGGCGCTTGCCATGCATAAGGAGCGCGCAAAAGACATCATGAAGCTCGCCGGCGTCCCGGTGGCGGAGGCGAAGCTTGTGACGTGCCGTGAGGCGCTCGAGAGCCACGTCATGACTCCGCCCTATGTCGTCAAGCCGGTGACCGAAGGATCAAGCGTCGGCGTCGTCATCGTGCCGCCGGACGCCGAGCGGCCGCCAAACTCGATCGCGTCCTGCGGGTCGCCTGAGCAGATATTGATGGTCGAGCGCTATATCCCGGGCCGTGAAATCACCTGCGCCGTCATCGGCGATTTCGTCACCGATGTGATCGAGATCGTGCCTCTCAGGGGCCTCGCCTTCTACGATTACGAGTCCAAATACGGTGCTGGTGGCTCGCGCCACGAGCTGCCTGCACAACTTTTACCGGATGTTTACCAGTCAGCCCGCTTGTTAACGTTAAAGGCGCATCAGGCGTTGGGCTGCCGCGGCGTGTCGCGGGCCGATTTCCGCTTCGACGACACGAAAAGCGGAACGCATGAACTGATCTGCCTGGAAGTGAACACGCAGCCTGGCATGACGGGAACTTCCCTCGTGCCCGAGCTGGCGGGGTACGCCGGCTGGTCGTTCGGTGACCTCGTCCGATGGATGGTCGAGGACGCGAGTTGCAACAGATAGCGAGCGGACAGAGGTACTGGTGGCGGGCGCTGGATGCGCGGACGCCGGAGGCCACGCCTGCTTTCGCGCCGTCGCAAACTCGTTCGGGATCGAGCAAGCTCGCCCGGTCACGTCCGTCGCTGGCGCTGCAAATACCACGCGGCGAACGCCGCTATCACCGATCCAGGCGTCCGTCGCGACGGTGGGTGGCGCCGGTGCTGACATTCACCGCGCTTTTAGTCGTGACGGGGGTCGCGGCAATCACGCTTCCCATCGACCGGCTGAAAGGGTTTGCGGGCAAACTCGACGGCAAGGCGAACGCGCTGATGATCGCCGCCGGATTCGGCATCGATCA
The DNA here is from genome assembly GCF_035572195.1 of Hyphomicrobium sp. Taxonomy (GTDB): domain Bacteria; phylum Pseudomonadota; class Alphaproteobacteria; order Rhizobiales; family Hyphomicrobiaceae; genus Hyphomicrobium_B. The sequence continues at coordinate 3,123 of NZ_DATNBA010000011.1, forward strand.
GGTGAGCGTCAGGGGGCAGCACTACGCGGCCGATAACGACATTTTCGACGCGCTCGATCTGCCGAACGTCCGGACGTTTGCTGCGTTCGATTCCGAAGCGGCGCTAAAGCGCATCGATCGAATTCCATGGGTGGATAAGGCGCAGATCACGCGCGTTTATCCGAGCGGCCTCGACATTGTCATTCGTGAGCGAATTCCGGCCGTGATCTGGACGCGGGGCGACGTGAACTACCTCGTCGACGCGACC
>NZ_DATNBA010000012.1:0-17157 GCF_035572195.1 Hyphomicrobium sp.
CCATGAGCACAATCGAGACATCCGTAGAACTTAGTGTTTCTATTGCCTCGAGGCCGGTTGTGGCCGTCAGAACCTGCATACCGCGGCGTTCAAGCAGGCTGCTCAGCGCGAAAATATTTCTCGCGTCATCGTCGACCAGCAGAACCTTGCGGCCAAGAAGATAGTCGTCGGTGCCATGCAACCGCGACAGGAGCTTTTGCTTCTCTTCAGGCAATTCCGCGACGACGCGATGCAGAAATAGCGCAGTTTCGTCAAGCAGGCGCTCTGGCGATTCAACGCCTTTTACGACGACCGTGCGGGCCAGCTGCCTGATCTTCAGGTTTTCGTCGTTGGAGAGTTCGCGCCCCGTGAACACGACGACCGGGATGTCACGCATGTTCGCGTCGCCGCTCATGTACTCGAGAATCTCGAAACCCGACATATCCGGCAGCTTAAGATCGAGAACGACGCAATCAATTTGCGTCTGACCGAGGAGTTCAATTGCGGCTTTGCCATCTGCGGCCGTCAGTATCTCGATATCGTCGCTTTTCAGAAGCTCGGTGACGCTCATGCTTTCAATTGGATCATCTTCGACGATTAACAGCCGCTTGCGACCGGACGTGGAGAACTTGGCGATGTGCAGCAATGCCGATTTGAGATCTTTAGACTGCAATGGCTTCGTGAAGAATGAAAAGGCGCCTCTGGCGAGGCCGTGGTGGCGATCGTCGTCAAGCGTCACGACCTGAACCGGGATGTGCCGTGTCAGCGGGTTGTGTTTTAGCTGGCTGAGTACCGACCATCCCAAAATGTCGGGCAGATGGATATCGAGCGAAATGGCAGTCGGATTATAATCGGTCGCGAGCGTCAAGGCGTCGATGCCGCGCTGGCAGATGATGCCTTTCAAGCCGATTTCCCGTGCGGCATCCAAAAGAATGCGGGCGTAGTTCGCGTCGTCTTCGATAATGAGCAGCACCTGATCGCCGGCCACGATGCGATTGCGATCGTCGTCGATGGGTTCTGGTAGAGCGGTAATGGATTGCGCTTGGATCGCAGCCGAAATCGATTCGGACTTAGTCCGGCCTTCGCTCTGGGGGAAGGAATATTTCAGCGGAATGTAAAGTGTGAAAGTGCTGCCTTTACCGGGTTCGCTGCGAAGCTGAATCTCGCCACCCAGCAGATGCGCGAGTTCCCGGCTGATCGCCAGGCCGAGACCCGTGCCGCCGTACTTGCGGCTGGTGCTCGCGTCTGCCTGTTGGAAGGCCTCAAAGATCAACTTTTGCTTGTCGATCGGAATTCCTATTCCGGAATCTTCGACTTCAAAGGCGACCACGGTCGAGGCGGATGCGAGGATCCGATGATCCGGACTCCAAGTCATGTTCGCGGGCTTGATCGAGAAACGCACGTGACCTTGACCAGTGAATTTGAACGCGTTGGAAAGCAGGTTTTTCAAGACCTGCTGCAAGCGCTTCGAGTCGGTGTAGATGGTCCGGCCCAAGTCAGCATCGAAGGTCATTTCAAATGTCAAGCCACGTCGTTCGGCCTCGTGCCGGAACGGTCGCGCAATCGCTTCGAGAAGGCTGTTAAAGGCAATCTCCTCGGCATCGACAGATACCGTTCCCGATTCAATCTTCGAAAGATCGAGAATGTCGCTGATGAGATTCAAGAGATCTGTGCCGGCGCCGTGGATCGTACGCGCAAACTCGACCTGCTTGTCCGTCAGATTGTGGTCGGGATTGTCGCCGAGTTGCTGGCCAAGGATCAGGATGCTGTTCAGCGGCGTTCTGAGTTCGTGCGACATGTTCGCGAGGAACTCGGATTTGTAGCGGGACGTCAGCGCCAGCTCGGCGGCTTTTTCTTCCACCGCGCGACGGGCCTGATCGATTTCTTCGTTCTTGCGCTCGACTTCGACATTTCGCTCGGCCAGCTGCTGAGCCTTCTGCGCCAACTCTTCGTTGGTCTTCTGCATCGCCTTCTGCTGGTCCTGAAGCTCGGCGGCGAGTTCCTGAGATTGCGTAAGCAGGCCTTCGGTCTGCATCGTCGCTTCGATACTGTTCAAGACGATACCGATGCCGACGGTCAGCTGTTCAAGGAAGGTAAGGTGTGCAGGTTCGAGCTCGTTCAAGGAGCTTAGAGAAATCACGGCCTTGATTTGATCTTCAAAGGTGATTGGCAGAACGATGACGCTACGCGGCAGGGCTTTGAACACGACTGCATCGATGGCTACGGACGACTGAGGAACATCGGTTATAAGTCTGCGCTGTTTTTCAATGGCGCACTGCCCAATGAGCCCTGATCCGAGTTCGAGTCGATCCGGATATCCCGCCCCGACATTATCGGCGTATTTCGCCAAAAGCTTCAACTGCGTCCCGGTCGTCGCATCGAATTGATAGATGACGCCCTGGTGCGCATTGACGAGCGGCACGAGTTCGGAAAGCAGCTTTTTGCCGACCGTCACAAGGTCACGCTGACCCTGAAGCATGCTCGTGAAGCGGGCGAGGTTGGTCTTCAGCCAATCTTGTTCGGTATTGCGCTCCGTGGTGAGACGGAGATTGTCGATCATCGTGTTGATGTAGTCTTTGAGTTCGGCGACCTCGCCGCGCGCCTCAACCTGGACCGATCGCGTCAGGTCGCCCTTCGTCACCGCGGTCGCGACTTCGGCGATGGCGCGCACCTGGTTGGTGAGATTGTCGGCGAGCAGATTGACGTTGCCGGTCAGGTCTTTCCAGGTCCCGGCGGCACCGGGCACGTTGGCTTGCCCACCTAGGCGCCCCTCGACGCCGACTTCGCGCGCAACCGTCGTCACCTGGTCGGCGAAGAGCGCCAGCGTATCCGTCATGTCGTTGATCGTTTCGGCAAGTGCCGCGACTTCGCCCTTCGATTTGACCGTGAGCTTCGGCTTCAGATCGCCTTCGGCAACGGCCGTCACGACTTTCACGATGCCGCGCACCTGCTCGGTCAGGTTTGCGGCCATGACGTTGACGGTGTCGGTCAGGTCTTTCCAGGTCCCGGCGACGCCGGGCACCTGTGCCTGTCCGCCGAGCTTGCCTTCGGTGCCGACTTCGCGGGCAACGCGCGTCACTTCGGAGGCGAAGCCGTTCAGCTGATCGACCATCGTATTGATGGTGTTTTTCAGCTCGAGGATTTCGCCTTTCACGTCGACGGTGATCTTGCGCGAAAGGTCGCCGCGGGCCACGGCCGTCGTCACTTCGGCGATGTTGCGGACCTGGGTAGTAAGGTTAGCGGCAAGCAGGTTGACGTTATCCGTCAGGTCTTTCCAGGTGCCGCCGACACCGGGAACGACGGCCTGTCCGCCGAGGCGGCCTTCGGTGCCGACTTCGCGGGCGACGCGCGTCACCTCGGCGGCGAACGAGCGAAGCTGCTCGACCATCGTGTTCAAGGTCTCTTTCAGCAGCAGGATTTCGCCGCGCACGTCGACGGTGATTTTCTTCGACAAGTCGCCGCTGGCGATCGCCGTCGCCACCTCGGCGATATTGCGGACCTGTGCCGTCAGGTTGCCGGCCATGAAGTTGACGTTGTCGGTCAGGTCTTTCCACGTGCCTGCAACGCCCGACACTTGTGCCTGTCCGCCGAGTTTGCCCTCGGTGCCGACCTCGCGGGCAACGCGCGTCACTTCGGAAGCAAAGGCATTGAGCTGATCGACCATCGTATTGATGGTGTTCTTGAGCTCGAGGATTTCGCCTTTAACGTCGACGGTGATCTTGCGCGAGAGATCGCCGCGGGCCACGGCCGTCGTGACTTCCGCGATGTTGCGAACCTGCGCCGTTAAATTCGACGCCATCGAGTTGACGTTATCGGTCAGATCTTTCCAAGTGCCGGCCACGTCGGGGACGGCGGCCTGGCCGCCGAGCTTGCCGTCGGTGCCGACCTCGCGCGCCACGCGGGTCACCTCGCCGGCGAAGCGGTTCAGCTGATCGACCATCGTGTTGAGTGTTTCTTTGAGCTGCAGGATCTCGCCTTTGACGTCGACGGTGATCTTGCGCGACAGGTCGCCGCCGGCGATGGCGGTCGCCACTTCGGCGATGTTACGCATCTGGGCCGTCAAGTTTCCGGCCATCGAGTTGACGCTGTCGGTCAAGTCTTTCCAGGTGCCCGCCACACCCGGTACTTCGGCTTGACCGCCGAGCTTGCCGTCGGTGCCGACTTCGCGGGCAACACGCGTCACCTCGGCGGCAAAGGCGTTGAGCTGATCGACCATCGTGTTGATGGTTTCGGCTAGCTGCAGGATTTCGCCGGAGACATTGACAGTAATCTTTTTCGACAGATCGCCCTGCGCCACGGCGGTCGCGACTTCCGCGATGTTGCGCACCTGTCCGGTTAAGTTCGAGGCCATCGAGTTGACGCTGTCGGTCAGATCTTTCCACGTGCCGGCGACGCCTCGCACGACGGCTTGGCCGCCGAGCTTGCCCTCGGTGCCGACTTCTCGGGCAACGCGCGTGACTTCGCCGGCGAAGGCGTTGAGCTGATCGACCATCGTGTTGATGGTTTCCTTCAGCTCCAAGACCTCGCCGCGCACGTCGACGTCGATCTTCTTCGACAAGTCGCCATTGGCGATCGCGGTCGACACTTCGGCGATGTTTCGAACCTGCGTCGTCAAATTCGAGGCCATCGAGTTGACGCTGTCGGTCAGATCCTTCCACGTGCCGGCAACGCCGCGCACGTCGGCTTGTCCGCCGAGGCGGCCTTCGGTGCCGACCTCGCGGGCGACGCGCGTCACTTCGGAAGCAAAGCCGTTCAGCTGATCGACCATCGTATTGATGGTTTCCTTCAGCTGCAGGATTTCTCCAGAGACGTTCACCGTGATCTTTTTCGACAAGTCGCCATTGGCGATCGCGGTCGCGACCTCGGCAATGTTGCGCACCTGCGCGGTGAGGTTGCCCGCCATCGAGTTAACGTTGTCGGTCAGATCCTTCCACGTACCCGCGACGCCGGGCACGGTCGCCTGCCCGGCCAGCCGGCCTTCGGTGCCGACTTCGCGGGCAACGCGCGTCACTTCCGAAGCAAAGCCATTGAGCTGATCGACCATCGTGTTGATGGTGTTTTTCAGTTCGAGGATTTCGCCTTTCACGTCGACGGTGATCTTGCGCGAAAGGTCACCGCGGGCCACGGCCGTCGTCACTTCGGCGATGTTGCGGACCTGGGTAGTAAGGTTAGCGGCAAGCAGGTTGACGTTATCCGTCAGGTCTTTCCACGTGCCACCGACACCGGGAACGACGGCCTGTCCGCCGAGGCGGCCTTCGGTGCCGACTTCGCGGGCGACGCGCGTCACCTCGGCCGCGAACGAGCGAAGCTGCTCGACCATCGTGTTGATGGCTTCCTTGAGCTGCAGAATTTCGCCGCGCACGTCGACGGTGATTTTCTTTGACAGGTCGCCGTTGGCGACGGCGATCGTGACTTCGGCGATATTGCGCACCTGCCCCGTCAGGTTTGAGGCCATCGAGTTAACGCTTTCGGTCAAATCCTTCCAAACACCGGTCACTTCCCGGATTTGGGCCTGACCGCCGAGCTTGCCGTCGGTGCCGACTTCGCGCGCCACGCGCGTAACTTCGGACGTGAACACCGAAAGCTGCTTGATCATTGTGTTAACGATCGTGGCGGAGCGTAAGAATTCTCCTTTGAGCGGCCGGCCGTTCACATCAAGCCGCATAGGTTGCAGCAAGTCACCTTGCGCCACGGCCTCAATGGTTCGTGTCACTTCGGTTGTTGGCTGGAGGAGGTCGTCGATCAGGGAATTAACCGACTGCTCCATCTCACCCCATGCGCCGTTAGTGATCCCGAGCGTCATGCGCTGGTTAGTGATGCCTTCCTTGCCGACCACTTCGCCGACACGATGAAGCTGATCCGCCATGCGCTGATTGCTGGCGATGATGTCGTTGAAGGCGTCGGCAATCTTGCCCGGTAGGCCGTCCCAATCGCCGCGGAGGCGAACACTGAAGTCTCCGGCTTTAACGGCCTGCAGCTTCTGGAGGATTTCGACAAGCACAGCGTTGGGAGCATTCAGAAAGCGATCGGCTCCGGCGGCGCTGAGCTGCTCCGACATGAAAGACTCCCCTCGAGACGTACGTAAACACCAACTAACGCAGTGGCTGCCGGAAAAGTTCCAACTGCTTCGATGATCGGACTTGCCTCACTACTTACGAATATCCGGATGACCTCGCCCGATCTGTGGGCGAGGAGATTGGCGCTGGTTGGTTCGTGAGCCGCGAGTTATCGCCAGCGGCGTACCAAATGCTCAGCGACGGTGGCCGAAAATTGGCTTTTTCCAAGGCATATCAAACATTCGGCGATCTCTTCGAGTGTTTGCCCGCGACGCAGAGAGGTAAATTGTGAAATCGCCTGTCAAAGTCGTGGACTAGCGGCTTGTCGAAGTTTTGGCCGGCCGAAGTTCGTCGGCTTTATGGTGATTGGTAGTTTCGTCGACGAGCCGACTTCGTGCGCGGTTCACCCGGCTTTTCATCGTTCCGACGGCACAGCCGCAAACGCGCGCCGCGTCCTCATAAGAAAATCCTTCCGCGGTTATCAGTAGGAGCGCTTCGCGGTGATCGGGCGAAAGGCGCATCAGGGCCGACCGCATGTCATCGAATTCGAGATGCATCAATTGCGTCGCCGGAACGCTGGCGTTCATGGCGGCTTGATCTTCATCAAGTTCCTCACGTTGAGACTTACGGTAGTGCGTGAAAAACGTGTTGCGCAGAATAGTAAACAGCCACGCCTTGAGATTTGAACCCGGGACGAAGGACTGCTTGTGCGACCATGCTTTCAGCAAGGTTTCCTGCACGAGATCATTGGAAAGGCTCGAATCGCCGCTCAGCGAGTGTGCAAAGGCTCGCAAATTCGGGATCGCCTTTATCAACTCGTCGCCGAAGCCGGGGTTTTCTGTCACTCGGACCGCTCCTTGTTCTCAAGCTGGCGAATAAGCTCAAGAAGTTGACCAGGGACCGGCTCACGCACCAACTTCGCATACATGGCACGCATGCGTTCACCGATGAGCTGCGCGGCGGTTCCAGGCAGATGCGCCACTTCAGACCGTTGAATCTCCGATATGATCGGATCACCCTCGGTTTCGACTAAAGAAATTCCGTCTGGCGCGGCGAGGCCTTGCTGCATAATGGGCATGATGAAAAGCTCGATCGTGAGTGATTTGGGGCTGCGCCTCGCCTTCGAAAATACCCATTTTCGTCGCAACATTCCGCGGGGCGATCGGGTCGTTACAAAGCGAACGTCACCCACTGAAAATGGTTCCTGCGATGGGAACTTCTCCAATTTTAATACGTTTGGGTTCCGGAGCAGTTTGGCGGGTGGCCTTTGGGAGGCCGCCGGCTCGGGAGGTGCAGTGTAATGTCGATTTCGCAAACAATCCGTCCGCATTTGCCCTACCTACGGCGGTTTGCGAGGACACTGAGCGGCAGTCAGGAGGCGGGCGACGCCTATGTCGCCACCTTGCTGGAAGGTTTGATTGCTACTCCTTCGGACTTCGCGACCGACTTGCCGCCGCGGGTGAGCCTTTACCACCTCTTCTTGCGCGTCTGGAACTCGGTAAGATTGACGGGTGGTGGCGAGCAAGACGACCATGGATCGCTGGCCGTGGCGGAGCGGCGGATCAATTCGATCAGTTCATTGCCGCGACAAGCGTTCTTGCTAGTGGCGGTCGAGGGATTCACGGCAGCGGAAGCCGCACGCATTCTCGAAGTCAGCGAGAAGGATGTTGAAAGCCTTCTCGATATTGCCGGCCAGGAGATAGCCCATCAAGTGGCCACCAACATTCTCATCATCGAGGATGAACTGTTGATTGCGATGGACCTGGAGACGATCGTCGGCAGTCTCGGCCACACGGTCCAGGACGTCGCGACGACCAAAGGAGAAGCGCTTGCCGCCGTCAAACGCCGTAAGCCCGGACTCATTCTGGCGGACGTAAAACTTGCCGACGGCAGCAGTGGGCTCGATGCGGTGAGGGAGATCGTCGCGAAGCACGAAATCCCGATCATCTTCATCACAGCCTATCCGGAAAAGGTTCTGACCGGTGAGCGCCCGGAGCCGACTTTTTTGATCTCCAAGCCATTCCAGCGCGAGACGGTCATGGCCATCATCAGCCAGGCTCTGTTCTTCGACACCAAGGCACATTTGCGGACAGCCGCGGCTTAGCGCTAGACGCAGGCCGCGTAGAGGTCTCACTGTCTGGCTTAGCTCACGCCATAATGACCTTGGCCCCGGCGCGGGAGTCAGTAACTTCGGCAACGACGGCGCCGTTTCTGCGGTGCACGATAAAGTCGGCCGAGCCGCATCCGATGTGCATATTCTTGATCGATATCGTTCCCGCTCTCGGCGACAGGTAAGGAGAGTTGAGCGTCAGCGTGCGCGTCGCGGCATCGATGTCGAAGCCCAGCATCGAACTCAGGATGTGAAACAAGGCACCGCTCGACCAAGCCTGCGGCGAGCACGCAACGGGGTACAAAACCGGGGCGCGACCGCTGCGCCGCCGGAATCCACAAAACAGTTCCGGCAGCCGGCGCTGGTCCATCGTTAGTGCCGCGTCGAGGAGGCCGTCGAAAATCGGTTCGATGTCCCGCTTAAATCCGTAACGCGCAAAGCCCGCGGCGATCATTGAATTGTCGTGAGGCCAGATCGATCCGTTATGATACGACATGGGATTATAACGCGATTCCGACGTCGCGATCGTGCGGATACCCCACCCGGAAAAGAAGTTGGGCTTCAAAATCTGACCGACCACGCTGGCGGCACGATCGTTTGAAGCGATGCCGGTGCACAGGGCGTGACCGGCGTTGCTCGATCGAACACCCACCGGCTTTTTGTTGCCATCGAGTGCGACGGCGTAAAAGCCGATATCTTCGCACCAGAAGTGGCGCTCGAAATTCTGCTGCAACGTTGCTGCTTGTTCCAAAAGTTCCGTGGCTCGGCTACCGAGTCCAAGGTCTGAAGCCATACGCGCCGCCGCGACTTTCGCCGCGTAAACGTATCCCTGAACCTCGACGAGGGCGATTGGACCAGTGGCCAAGCTGCCGTCGCAATTGAAAATGGCGTCGTGGCTGTCTTTCCAGCCTTGGTTGGAGAGCCCACGATCTGTTTCCCGCGCGTACTCGACGAAACCGTCGCGGTCGGGATCGCCGGGTCCGTCGATCCACTCGAGCGCCCGCACGACCGACGGCCATATTTCGCGAAGGAACGTTTTATCGCCGGTCGCCGCGATGTAAGCGCCGGCGACGACAATGAAGAGTGGCGTCGAGTCGACGCTGCCGTAGTAGAGACCGAAAGGTATTTCACGCAGCGCCGCCATTTCGCCGTCACGCATTTCGTGCAGGATCTTGCCTGGTTGCGCATCTGCGTCGGCGTCGAAGTCATGCGCTTGAAACCGCGCCAGCCGGCGCAGCACGCCGCGCGCGAGCAATGGATCGAGCCAGAGAATTTGTAGTGCAGTCACTAAGGCATCGCGCCCGAACGTCGTCGAATACCAGGGCGTGCCGGCGTAGGGATAGGGCCCGTCATCGGTATTCGTCGTCAGCAAACGTAGGTCGGCCAGCGATTTCTTGAGAACGGAATCGAGCTCGGGGTTTGAAACATCGACGCTCGTAGTTCCGACCTCCGCACGCCGCAACGATCGGTGCGCGTCCCGCAAGCCTTTCAAATAGGAACACGCCGGTGAGGATCGGCCGGTCTCGGCGGTGCCGCTGAAAAACAACGTCGCAGTGGCTTTATGGGGGAGGTCGAGACGATAGAGCGCCGCCGTTTCCTTCAACGCCGACGGCTGCGGCTCGAAGCGAATTGCCGTCTGGCGCGTGACGCCATCCAATCCCGCATAGGCAAAGTTGACCGAATGCGCCGATTGCACCGTGCGCTCGACCGTGCCGCGCTTGTCGCGCCGCATGCCGCGCACTTCAAAAATATCGGCAAAGTCGCAATCGAAGATGATCGTTACGGAAAGTTTCAGGTCGGCGCTGCTGTGATTTGTAAATAGCAGCCGCTGGTGGATTGCACCGTCGCGGACGTAACTCGTTCGGAAAACGTGGATGGCGTCCTTGTGCAGCCAGAGCTCGCCGTCAGCATAAACGTCGGGATTGGTCAGATCGCTGCAAAGCTGAACATCGGTCTTATCCACTGCCGAACCAAGCAGTAGCGGCGCGCTTCGCGCCATCAGAAGTTCGAGGCGGGACAGATAGCGCGTATCTTTGAAAAACAATCCGTCGCTTGTACTGCCGAGCGCACCGATGTCGCCGTGGGTATCGAGGACGGCAAAGGCATCGTCATGCTTCAGCGTCTGATGCGCCCGAGCTGAGCCGTCTGTCGCCGCAATGAGGAATTCCTCTTCCTCATTGTCATGTTCGAGACTGTGCAGGTTCGGCGCGCGGGCCATAGATATTTTCCTTCAAAACGCGCCGTAAGTGACGTAACTCGACACTCTCCTAAACGATGCTTGGGGCCTAGGTCAATTGACCGTCGTTTCGCGCGACGGCTTGAGATTGCTCGTGTGCATCTCTATCCGCGCCGTGGTCGCGAACGAGTGCGCATAGAGGGCCAGGTAAGATTTCGCCATCCTCGTTGCGGTGAACCGCTCGTCGAACTGACGGCGAACCCGATGACGATCGAGGGCGAGTAGGCGAGGGATCGTCGCGATAGCACTCTCGACGCTATTGACGACGTAACCGGTAATGCCCTCGTCGACGACTTCCCGAACGGAGCCGTGATCGAACGCGAGGACCGGAGTGCCGCACGCCATCGCCTCAATCATGACCATGCCGAAAGGTTCCGGCCAATCGATGGGGAACAAAAGTGCCGAAGCCTCACCGAGAAACTTTGCTTTTTCGCGGTCGCTGATCTCTCCGACGAAATGAATATCGTCACCGTGAAGCAAGGGTTTGATTGCGGTTTCGAAGTAATCGACGTCGACGGCGTCGACCTTGGCTGCGATTTTGAGAGGAAAGCCGGCCGCGCGTGCAATCTCGATCGCTCGATCGAGACGCTTCTCGGGCGAGATGCGGCCAAGAAACGCGAGATACCCGCCGCGCGGTGTAAACGTAGGCTTATGCAAATGCTGTGGAATGCCATGGTAGACAGTTCCGGCGAAATTTGCGGATGGGATCGGATTGCGTTGCGCGTTGGAAATCGAAACCACGCCCATCTCGGGGAATGCGTGATAGAGCTGCTGCAGGTCGGGGAGATCCTGGCGGCCGTGCAATGTCGTCAGCGTTTTGCGTGCGACGGCGTGAAATATCGGAAAATGAAATTGGTCGATGTGGAAATGCAAAACATCGAATTTGGGCGCCATACGGCGCACCCGATCGAGCATCATCATATAGTAGGGAATTGGATCGCGGACGGCCGGGTTCAAGCGCAGGGCTTCTTTGCAGCAGGGAACTAGTCGAGCCGACGTGATCGAGTCACCGCTTGCAAAAAGCGTCACGTCATGACCCTGAGCGACGAGTTCTTCGGTAAGATACGAGACGACGCGTTCCGTGCCTCCGTAGAACTTCGGTGGAACGCTCTCGATCAACGGCCCAACTTGCGCGATTTTCATGGATGTCCTTCCCGGCCACAAGCAGATCAACGCCGTTGGACGGAGATTGTTCCGAAGATCGCCGATGCCAACCGTCAGCGGACGGAAAGACGCAGCCTGGACGCGAAAAATGGACGGGCTTTCACCCGTCCAACCAACGTCTTCTGTTTGCGTGAGAAGTTAGTATCGGTCGGTCGGCGGCATCGGTTTAGGAGCCGGTTTTGCCGCACCTGATTCACCCGGCGAAGCGCCGCTGCCAGAAGAACTCTTCACGAGACCGTTGTTGCACGCCGTCATCCACTCGTTTGCGTCGATGGTCGTGTCGCCATCAGGATTGGCCGCTTTGAAGTCGGTGACGTAAGGCGCACTTTGCGATTCAGTCAGGCCCTTGGCGTTGGTCGGATTGGCCTGCTGCCACAAATTCGTACATTCGCTTTGACTGAGGCGCATCGCAGAATCCGGCGACTTCGTGGCAGCGCCTGCGATTGCCACGTTCGCAAAAATTGCCGCCGCTCCGGCGACAGCAAGTGTAATGCACTTCATGGTCATTACCTCCAAGACATTATCTGATTGCATCGAAAGAGCCTGAATTCATGCGGCTCAACGCTCATTTTGTGACGTGGCCGCGCGTAACTGCACGGTCGATAAACCGCCGGTCGAGGTGCAAGTTCCTCGGTTTTCACGTCGTCCCTGAACAACTGCACGGGGCCGCTTGACGCGAGGAAAGTAGCGGGGTCCAATGCTGCGGCGCAGCGCATGCCAACGGGGATTGATCTACATGAGCGACGCACGGGGAATTTTGCTGGCCCGAACAGCGGGCCAAGCAACTCTACTCATGCTTTTTCTGACGATCGGCTTGACGGTTCTGTCTCGATCGTCATCGGCCACCGAGCATGAATTCGGTGCCTTCGGCCCAGAGGGTTCGCGCATGCGCGAGCAGCTTTGGGTGCTGCCGAGCGGCGAAGCCGGCCGGGACATGCGCGCTACGGTCTTCCGGCCCAAGGGCGACGCGTCGGGGACGGAGAAGCGGCGTCCCCTGGTTGTCATCAATCACGGCACCGATGAGATGACACGGCTCGCTGTTTCAATGCCAGTCTACTACTGGCTATCGCGCTGGTTTGTTGAACGCGGTTACGTTGTCGTGCTGCCGCAGCGTCGCGGACATGGCGCGACCGGCGGACCACTCTCTGAGTCGATCGGAACGTGCGAGCACCCCGATCATTACGCCTCGGGTATGGTCGCGGCTGATGATATTGCCGCCGCCGTCAATTACATGACAAAGCAACCGTTCGTCGCTTCCGATGGCGCCGTCGTCGTTGGAATGTCGACGGGGGGGTGGGCGTCTCTGGCCCTTGCGGCTCGCAACCTTCCGCAAGTGCAGGCCATCGTCAATTTTGCCGGCGGCCGCGGCGGTCACGCGTATGGAGAGCCAAACGCCATCTGCGGAACGGAAGAATTGCTTGCAGCCGCACGCGCCTATGGGACTCATGCGCGCGAGCCAACGATCTGGTTCTATGCGAAAAACGATTCCTATTTCGGACCCAAACTTGCGAAGAGCTTGGCGCAGGTATGGAGCGAGGCCGGAGGTAGCGTCGAGGAACATATCTTGCCGCCCTACGGTGTCGAGGGTCACACGATTGCCGATGATCGGCGCGGTTGGGACCTCTGGGGCGCGAGCCTGCAAAGCTTCCTAACGCGCGCCAGGGAGAACGCCGGAAGCAGTGTCAAGATCGCATCCGATCCCGCGGCGCGACCCGCAACCTCAATCATCGAGACATCGACGTTGCAAACGCATTCGGAATAGTTGCGGCTCATCGGCGGCGATCACTTCGGCTGAATGCTCTGATCGCCGCCCGGTTCGCCCGGCGGAATGATCACCGGCATCTTGTCGCCGGTTTTGGCTGGCGCGCCCCTATTCATTTTAGGATCGATGTCGTGGGGCGGCTTTAACACGCCCTCGTTCTCGTCGAGCTTCTTGCTCAACGGTACGCCGGACGATTTATCGCCAGGTGTTGGCGCGGCTTCCGGCTTGGCGTTTTCGGGGGCTGACGGCGGCGCCGGCGTCTGGGCGAACGATGTTGCTGACCAAGCCGCCACCAGTGTCAGGGCGAAGATCGGTCGCAACAAAATCCTAGCGTGACGCATTGCATTCATTCCTTCGGTACTACGCCGCAGGCGATGCGCCCCATGCCGCCGCCGTTCTCCGGATGATCGGTGTAGTTGTCGCCGCCTGCGTGGATGAGAAGCGCGCGGCCGCTGACGTCAGCAAGGGTGAGATGCGGGGCAGTGACGACCACGTTCACGCCCTTGTCCGTCGCGGTCAAGAAAGGAAGGTCGCCTTTGTGTCCTTCGCGCATCGGCCCGGCGTGCGTTTTGGTTGCTGCGGGATCATAATGACCGCCTGCGGCGAGCGCGGCTGTCGGCTTTCCGTCTTTCGTTCCCGGGCTGCAGTCGCCTTTATCGTGCAGATGGAAGCCGTGCTCGCCAGCCGGAATGCCGGTAAGGTCGACCTTGAACGACAGTCCTTTTTGCTTCTGCTCGATGACGATCGTGCCAATCTTGTCGCCGATGCCGGCGGCGGTAACACTATTGATGTCGACGGTCAGCTCTTTGGCGGTCGCAGATGTTGCCCACAAACCGGTCAAGGTAGTGACCGTCAAAAGTGCCAAAACCTGTTTGCCGACGGATACTGTCAAATGCTTCATCCTGCTCTCCTCCTGCGCCCACATCCCATTCAACCGGCGATGCAGAGCGAAAGTTCCTATTCAATGGCTCGATGCCTTCGGTGTTGGTGCGCGATTCATTACAAATTGGCCACGGAAATGATCGCGGCGCGATTATGTTGCCGCATTGTGAAACCGAACGCCGACTTCTCGGTAAAAGCTAGGCCACAGCATGCACACTCCCTCAGTGCAACTGCCCCCAATGCTGTGGCGGAAAGGGAGCACCCCGGTACTACAGGGGTCGGGGTGACTCCACTTTTCTTCTCCTGGCCTATCCACCGAGCCAGACCATTTGGCCGTAACCGGGCCGGTGTGCATTCCGTCACAATGAATTTTACAAGAAGCTGAAACACTTGCAGCAGGGCCGACGTATAGTCCGACGTCGCGCCACGGGCGACGCACTTCGACCTCTCAACGGAAGATCGGCATGGACGCTGAGAACAAGGCGATTGGCGAAAGCGTCATTTTCCGGCATGCGCTTGTCGTGCGCCTCACTCATTGGGTCAACGTGCTGTGCTTGCTCGTGCTACTGATGAGCGGCCTGCAAATCTTCAATGCTCATTCGCGTCTCTATTTCGGGAACAATTCAGTCCCCGAGAACGCGGTGCTGGTGATGCGCGCGGCGCAAAA
The DNA here is from genome assembly GCF_035572195.1 of Hyphomicrobium sp. GTDB lineage: Bacteria > Pseudomonadota > Alphaproteobacteria > Rhizobiales > Hyphomicrobiaceae > Hyphomicrobium_B. The sequence goes on from NZ_DATNBA010000012.1 coordinate 14,857, forward strand.
GGCTGACGGAACGCCGGTCGGCCTGACGACCATCGGCAACACGACCTTTGATACGACCGGCGTGCTTGGTTTGTCGACAAGCGCCGGCGGTCAACTGGAGGCGCGGGGGTTTCCAAGCTGGATCACCTTGCCATCATACCGTGACCTCGCCACGGGGCGACGCTGGCATTTCTTCTTCGCTTGGGCTTTTGTTCTGAACGGCCTCGCGTATCTCGCATACTCGCTCTGGAGCGGACACATAAAGCGCGATCTTGCTCCGTCGCGACCGCAATTGCGAAATATCGGTCATGACATTCTCGAGCACATCAGGTTGAGATTCCCCAAAGGCGAAGAGGCGAAGCACTACAACGTTCTTCAGAAGCTCGCTTATCTCGCGGTTATTTTCGTACTGCTGCCGCTTGTCGTATTGACGGGACTGACGATGTCGCCGGGGCTCGACGCGGCGTTTCCGTTTCTCGTGGAGGTATTCGGGGGACGACAGTCGGCGCGCACGATCCATTTCCTCTGCGCGACGGGTATTGTGCTGTTCGTCATCATCCATGTCGGGATGGTGCTGGTGTCGGGCGTTTGGAACAACATGCGCTCGATGATCACCGGGCGCTATCGCATCGAGCCGGCGGAGTAACCGATGAGTGCTCAATCTGGACTGAACCGCCGAGGTTTTCTGACACGCATTTCGGCGGCCGGCGGGGCCCTCCTCCTCGGCGGTTGCGATCAGCTTTCGCAATCACCGACGTTTCGCGACATTCTGGGCAAAGCCGAAGGCGCGACACAGCGTGTGCAACGCTTCGTGCTCTCACATCGATCCATGGCGCGCGAATTCAGCGAAAGCGAGCTATCGAAGCATTTCAAGGCCAACGGCTCGATCAACGTTGAGGATGCGTCCTATCAGACCATGGTGCGCGACGGTTTCGCGAACTGGCGGCTGAAGATTGACGGCCTCGTCGAACGCCCGACATCGTTGAGCCTAGATGAACTTCGCCGTTTACCGTCGCGCACGCAGATCACGCGCCACGATTGCGTCGAAGGCTGGAGCGCCATCGGGAAATGGAAAGGCGCCCAACTTGGCCCGCTGTTGCAGAGTGTCGGTCTGAAGCCTAACGCGCGTTATCTGGTCTTTCATTGCGCCGATATGATGAGCCCTGGCGCGCCTTACTACGAGAGCATCGATCTGATCGATGCTTTCCATCCTCAGACCATTCTCGCCTATGATATGAACGAGCAGACGTTGCCGGTTCCGTATGGCGCACCACTGCGGCTGCGTGTCGAGCGGCAACTCGGTTACAAGATGGCGAAATACGTGATGCGGATCGAGGCCGTCGCTAGCTTCTCGGCAATAGGTGGCGGCAACGGCGGATTTTGGGAAGACCGTGGCTACGAATGGTATGCCGGAATATGAGTGGGCATGCGTTTTGCCAAGCTCTGCAATGCATCGGGAAAATTCGGTCGAAGATGCAACCGGGATGGTGCAGATACGCGCGTCGGCACGTCATAGGGCGGCCTCGAGGCTGCCGACTTATGAGATTTAAAAAGCTGTGATTGGAGACGTCCGTGCCTGACCACCCGATTCACATCGTTCCGCACCCGGGGCGTCTGCGCGTGCTTTGGAATGGCAAAGTCGTCGCCGATACGATCGATGCTTTGACGCTCCACGAAGCATCGTATCCTGGCGTTCACTATATTCCGCGCGTGGACGTTGACATGACGTTGCTGACGGTATCGCCGTTAAAGACCCACTGTCCGTACAAGGGAGAGGCAAACTATTTTTCCATCGGCTCCGAAAGGGAGACGGCGCAGAATGCGATCTGGAGCTATGAAACGCCTAAACCCTCGGTCACAGAGATAGCGGGATATCTGGCATTTGATCCGAAGCATGTCGAGTTCGTAGAAGACAACTCCAGTTGAAGGGCGCCTTCAGCAGATCGATGGAACGATCGCCGGGGCTACGGCGTTAGCACAAACCTTTTCTGCGACCATCGGCATCGTGCGGCATCCGATCTTGAAATGCGCACGTAGGTTTTGAATAGCGTGCAGTCCGGTATCGACTTGGGCGATGCCGGATCATACAGAAGTTTGTGCGCGAAGATCATGAGGCGAACCGTCGAACGGACACGAACTTGTTAACTGAATATCCGGGCACCAAATCAAGAGCCCCATTCTAATGGGGCGACACAGGGCGAATGCCTACTGCTGGAATCCAGGGAGTAGAGTGAATGCGACAAAATTCTACGGCAGCGAAGAAAAACGCTGTTGGCGGACGACGGCCCACTCGCGAAAAGGCTCTTGCTGAACGACTTTTTG